>QKPP01000159.1 GCA_006508105.1 Myxococcales bacterium FL481
GCCAAGAAGAAGGTCGCCAAGAAGAAGGTCGCCAAGAAGAAGGTCGCCAAGAAGAAGGTTGCCAAGAAGAAGGCCGCCAAGAAGAAGGCCGCCAAGAAGAGGACCACCGGAGCGAGGGCCCCGGCGGCGACTGCCGGGGACGCTGGCGCTGACGTCGTCATTCCTCTTGACGGGAATCAACCCGGCAGCGCGGCGCTTGACGACGATGAGAGCAACGACACGTCCGAGACAAGCGCGTCGAACCCCGGCTCCGACGACGACAGCGTCGACTCGGGGGCGGCACCCGACAGTGATGACGAGTATGAATCGGAAGATCAGCTAGACGAAGAAGACGACGGCGACGAGGACGACGACGGCGACGAAAACGACGACGGCGACGAAAACGACGACGGCGAGGACGAGGAAGAAGACGACGACGAGGAGGAAGGCGACGACGAGGAGGAAGGCGACGACGAGGAAGAAGAAGACGACGACGACGACGAAGAAGACGACGACGAGGAAGAAGACGACGAGGACGCGGAAGAAGAAGACGACGACGAGGAAGACGACGAGGAAGACGACGAAGAAGAAGACGACGAGGAAGACGACGACGACGACGACGACGAGGAAGAAGACGACGACGAGGAAGAAGACGACGACGAGGAAGAAGACGGCGACGAGGAAGACGACGACGACGAGGAAGACGACGACGACGACGAGGAAGAAGACGACGAGGAAGAAGACGACGACGAGGAAGAAGACGGCGACGAGGAAGAAGACGGCGACGAGGAAGAAGACGACGACGAGGAAGAAGACGGCGACGAGGAAGACGACGACGACGAGGAAGAAGACGGCGACGAGGAAGACGACGGCGACGAGGAAGACGACGGCGACGAGGAAGGCGATGAAGAAGAAGAAGAAGACGAAGACGAAGACGACGACGACGACGACGACGACGACGACGACGATTGATCCGCAACTTCGCGGATGGAGCAGGCCGACCCCCGAGTCGGCTTGCTCCATCGATCACGTCGTGCTCTCGACCCGCTCGGCCGACGCAAGGGCGCCCGATCGCAACGTCACGGGATGCTCTCCGTCCCGCCGCCGCCGGCCAACTCGAGGCCGACGGATCCCCCGCGCGGGTCCTTTGGCCGAGCCAGCCGGCCCGCGAGCCTAATCGCTCCATCGCGCCAGCGCGGCCGCTGGGCCAACCGCCGGCAGGCTCCGGCGCGCTCGATCACGCGGTGACCGTCGCCCCGGACTCCCGGCCGCCCCTCGGCGGGGCCACCTCAGGCGCAGGACCACGGCGAGAGACCGCGTCGCAAGCCGGGGCCGAGCTACTCCCTCGGCAGCTGGAACGCCAGCAGTGCGCCGCGATTGGTGGTCACGAAGAGCTGTTGAGCCCGATCGTCCACCACGATGCCCCCGGACACGCCGGATCGCACGTCGATCAACCCGAGCAGATTGCCGCGCGCAGCCCCGTAGACAAGCACGCCCGATTCGGAGTGAGGCACGTAGATCCGCTCCGCAACCACCACGGGGCGGCCCACGACGCCCACGTCGAGTTGCCGACGCCAGCGAACTCGCCCACCGGGCTCGAACGCGACCAGACCGTCGAGCGAGGAGGACACCAAGAACGCATCGACATCGAGTCGAGTGATCGCGCCCGCGCCTGCGACCGGCAGCGTCCAGCGCACCTCGCCGTCGCTCAAGGCGAGCCCGAACACGCCGCCCGCCTGCCCACTCGCCAAGACCTCACCCCGGACCAGATCGAGCACCGGAGTCGTATCCACGTCCACGAACTCCGTTTCGCCGGCCGGCGCGAGATCGGCGAGCCACAATGCCTGACCCGAGCTCGCACTGAGGGCGGCGACGCGTCCGTCCGCAAACCCGGTGAACAGCACGCCGATGTCGTCAGACAGTTGATGGGGTCCGAGCTGAGACGCCG
The DNA here is from genome assembly GCA_006508105.1 of Myxococcales bacterium FL481. Taxonomy (GTDB): domain Bacteria; phylum Myxococcota_A; class Polyangia; order Nannocystales; family Nannocystaceae; genus FL481. Next base: position 1,928 of record QKPP01000159.1, read on the forward strand.
CGATGAACGTGAGACCGGCTCGCCCACGGATGGTGAAACCCGGGGGCAGATCGCGTTCGTACTGCCACCGCCACCCGCCCGTCCGCGCATCCAAGGCGAACACCTGATCGCGCGAGTTGACGAAGTACACCACGTCGTCGTGCACCAAGGGCTCGTTTCGCACCGTGCCCACCGTCTCGTAGCGCCACGCCACGTCTCCGCTATCTGTGCGCAGCGACCACAACGTGCCGTCATCCGTCCCCACCAACAACGTGCGAGGGTCGACGAGGAGCGGGGCCATGGAAACCGCCCCGGAGAGGTCCTTGACCCACTGGATGCGCGCCGTGTCGCGGTCGATGGCGACCAACTCGCCTTGCCGCCCGACGGCCGAGAACAACCGATTCCCCCCCGGATCGAGGGTCACGGCCCCCCACTCGTCGCTATGCAACGGGGTTCGCTCGATGGAGGCGAGCTGGCGCACGTACAGCAACGACCCGACCTCCGCGACCCCCTGCTCGAGATCGTCCGCGTAGGCCAGCGGGGCTTGAGAGTGCGGGCGAACGCAGCCTGCCCCGCCAATCGCGGCCCCGAACAGCGAACACGCGACCGCTCGTCCGGCCCACTCCGTAACTGTTTGTCGGCGTACCATGCGGCGCCTACTCGCCCGCCTTGGTCTCGCCCGGCTTGCTCGCTGCGGACTCCGTCGCGCCCGCCTTGGTCTCGCCCGGCTCCTTCGCCGCGGACTTGGAGTCGGAGGACTTGGAGTCGGAGGACTTGGAGTCGGCGGACTTGGCCGAGGGCGTTCCGCCCGACGACGAGTCCGCCGCGGGCGTTTTCGTCAACGCTCCCGGATCGAGCACCTCAAGGCGCTTGCGAACGAACTCGTCCATCACGCCGGGATTGGTGTCATTGAGGTCGAACTCCTGGTGGACGAGGCGGTACGCCGATGCGGCTTGCTCGGGCTTGTTCGCCGCTTCCAGCAACCGGCCGCGGTGCGCGAGCAACACGTCGCGGTAGAAGGCACCGGCTTCGGAGTAGTGGCCAGGCGCGTCGAGTAGCTCCCCCAAACGAGCAAGGGCACCGTCGGTATCCGAGGTGGCCGCTTTGGCGAGGACAACCCCTTCGTGGGCGAGGAAGGCCAGGGCGTGATCAGCCGGCACGGCCTTCAAGAAGGCCTCGTACCGCTCGAGGGCTTGCGCCCCGTCACCGGCTCGCATGGCATTCGCCGCCGCCAACAGATCGACGACCGATCCCGGGGCGTCGGTCGCCTCAAGCTCCTCGAGCGCCGAACGCAGGGCCGTTGTTCGGGCCGCCTCATCGGGCACGACGGGACTTGGGGGGACAGCGTCCTTCGGCAAGCCGAGTTGCTCCGCGTCGCCGACGAACGCGCGAGCCTGCAACGCAGCCGCTCGCGCCACCGCACGCGAGGCCTCGGCCCCTTTGTTGGAGTACTGCTGGTACAGATAAACCCCGCCGGCAAGCACGGCGACGAGCGCCGCGACCCCCATCGCCACCAACCGTCCCTGCTTGACCGCAGCCACGCCAGCCCCCCGAACGCCGCGTGTAAACGCGTCATCGGTGGCATCGCTGCGTTTCTCACGGCGTTTGGTTCGTGTGCGGTTCCACGACGGCAGCGGCGCGCGCTCCGACGAACCCGCGCCAGACGATTCGCCCCCGGATGGCGCCGGAGGGTCTTGCCGACGAGAATCCTCTTCTTCGCTCACTGGCGGTTGTCTACCCAAGGTTGCCACACGCTGTCCACCCCGGCTGATGACGCCGGTGCGACGCCGATCCGCGCGGCATAACCCGCGGGTGGGTCACGGCGCATCCGCGGTCGCCCGGCGGCGAAGCGTCTCGCGAGCGGCCGCGGTCGACCGCGGTTCCCGGGCAGCCGGGCACCCCCTGCCAGCCGGGCCAGGGGTGTGATCTGGGCTCGCGCGGCGACGCTGATGGCCGCTGCCGTCGATCGATCGTCCCCTCGATCCACGCCGGGCTCGGGGTGGATCGCATGCTCGGCCGTCATTGGGCCGCGGGCCTGAGCGTGCGCTAGTACGTGCTTGCGACCGATCGCAGCCGCACGCCGTTTTACATCATCGGCGCCGGTCGCCTCGCCCTCCGCTTCTGATCGACCCCTGGACCGCCGCTCGGGCCAGGCCCCGCCAGTCCACCAGAACCGCGAATGCGGCGGCGAGCGAACACACGATGGCCAAGATGGCGACCTCCGCGATGCTGCGCAGCCCCGGATGTTCGACCGCGAGCAAGCCGCAAAACGCGGCGATGGTGGTCGCCCCGGCCACCGCCGTGGCCTTCCCGGTCGCTCCCACGTTCCGAGCTTGACGGGCGTGCCACAGATGAATGCTCGCGTCGATGCCCAACCCGATCACCGCCGGCATCACCACCAGATTGTAGAAGTTGATGTGCAGCTCACCGAGTCCCATCAGGCCCAGCGTGGAACCCAGCCCGAGAGCCAACGCCGCAAAGCAACGCAGCGTCGGCGCGATCCGCCGCAGGTCCAGAGCGAGCGCGAGCAAGATGATGCCCAGAGCCAACGGCGGCAATCGCGAGGCGTCATCTTCGAGTGCGGCCCCCAAGTCGGCATAGACGAAGCTGCTCGAAGCCACGGCGATGTCGAGGTCGGCCACCCGGCCACGGACCTCGTCAACGACCCAACGCACCTCCCGCAGGTCGTGCTGTTTGAACTTGAGATACAGCACGCCCAAGCGACCGAGCGCGCCGTCACGCTCGGCGAAGGGCCGCGTGGCCCAGCCCGGGAGATCGGCGACACCGATGGGCTGCGCCGCGGCCAAGCGCACCAACGCCTGGAGGTGGGTCCGGTAGCCTCGCGCTGGGTCATCGGGCGGCAAGTCGGGCAGCTCCGCGAGAAACGTTTCCCCCAATCCCGCGATCTCCTTGAGGATGGGGACCTTCGCGGCTTGGTCTGCGGGCAGCAGCGTGGCCGGGGACAACGCGTCTTTGACCCAGGGGGGGACCGGCTTCCCCGAGTTGTCGACACGTCCGGTCGGGGTCGCGGCGACCTCTCGGAAGCGCTCGATCGCGGTTTCCAGCTCCTCCTCGCGCTCGGCCAGCAGCACGACCGGCACCGACGTCCGCTTGCTACCCAACGCCGACCCGTAGCCGATCCGCCGTTTCGCGGTCGGCGGTTTGGGGGCGGTCAGGGCTCGCAGGTTGTGCTCGAACGTTACGTGGTGGAGCCCGAACGCTGCGCCGGCCAGCAACCCCACCACGACCAGGCGAGCCGCGATGTGCGCGCCCCCGATTCCCGACCATGCCAGCCCCGGCGAGTCCCGCCGAGTCGCGGCCCATGGCCGTTTCGCGGACAGCAGCGTGTCGAGAGCGGGCACCAGCACAACCGCGGCTAGCAGACACACGAGTACCCCGATGCCCGAGATCACGCCGAACTCGCGAAAGGCCTTGAAGTGCGCCAGCGTCAGCACCCACAAGCTCGCCACCGTGGTCGCCATCGCGGCGGTTAGCGGTCGCAACTGGGTCGTGACGATCTCGGACCAGGTCTCGTGAGGACGTCGCTCCCGCTGCGCGACCAGATGCACCGCAAAGTCAACGCCCATCCCGAACAGCACCGCGAACAAGAACGCGGTGAGCGAATTGAGCTCGCCGTAGATCAAGCGCGCCGCGGCCAAGGTGACGCACATCGCCACGGCCAGCGGCAGCAACACCACGAACACCACCCGCCCGCTGCGAAACGCAACCGACAGCACCAACAACACCAGGACGGCGGACAGCCAGGTGGCGCGCTGCAGATCGACGAGCACCGCATTGACCTCGTTCGAGACCTCGTAGGAACCCACCAGCATGGCCCGCAGCGAGGGATCGCGTTGGGACGGTTCGAGGTCGGCGATCGCCGCCTGGACGCGGGCCGACAGCTCCTGCGAAAACGCGAGGTCGGTGGCCGGACGGGACAACTGGGCCTGAATGACTTGAATGCGGCCGTCGGGAGAGGTTCGGTACCGTGCCACCCGATCGGGGAACACCAACTCGCCAGCGTCGTCTTCTCGCGGCCACACCAGGTCGATCTCGGCCTCGCTGAGGCGACCGTCGGCCACGAACGAGCGCCGCCGCTGCGCTAGCCAGCTCCGCAAATCCTCAGGCTTGGCGTCGGCGACTGACGGCGCGTCGTTGGCCGCTGGGGGAGCGCCACCGTCCGCGGGGCCAGCTTGGATCCCCCCACCCGCCGGTGCCGCCGGGATCGCGTCGTCGTCGTCGTCGAGGTCCGCCTCGAGCTCCGTATCCCAGTCGTCGCCCACGAGCATGGCCTCGACGGGGACCGCCTCTCCGCTGATCCCCAACGCGATCGCGCCGCCGACGGCTCGACGTCGGCGGTGACGCAACTCATCGCGCAGACCCAGCAACTCGTCGGAATCGAGGTAGTACAAGGCATGGTTGCGCAGCACGGTGTAGTCCCGCTCGAAACGCAACTCCTCCACCTCCGGCCAAGTGGTGATGACGTCGGCGAGGTCCTGCGCGAAGCCTTGCCGCGTCACTGGGTCATCGCATTCGATCGCAACCGTGAGCAGATCGGTGGGACCACGGCGTGCCGCTGCCTCCCGCAGTGCGGCGACGCTGGGCGCGTCGGACGGCAGCAGTGCCTTGAGATCGGTGTTCAGCGCGATGCTCGAACCAAACCGAGCGGTCGCGACGGACAACACCGCCGCAACGAGCACCACCACGGCAGCCGAGAAACGCGATCGCGACGCAAAGGCGACCACTCGATCGGCGATGATGGACCTAGCCCCCACCGTGCCTCAAGGCCTCACCGGGGTTCAGGCTCGTGGGAGGTGACCGCAACGCCGGCATCGTGCCAGAAAACCGCGGAACCGGCAGCGCTCACCGAGCCGAATGCGGACACACAAGAGCCCCGGCCGAAACGGCGCGGGGTTCTTGGGTTCACTGGCTAGGCCCCCACAAAAAACCCCGGCCGAAACGGCACGGGGCTCTTGTAGTGCCCGGCTAGCTGAGATCTCGGTTCAGCGGAGCCGGCGGGGTTCGCTCGAGAAACGAGCGATGGAGCGACTAGTCCTCGTCGTCGTCGTCGTCGCCCTTTTTGCAATCGATCTCGGGAACCTCGGACAACGAACAAGTGGCCCGCACCGCGGTGCCTGGCTTCGCCGGCGCGCCCGGACGACGACGCAGCTTGAACTCCAGGTTCCAGCTCTTCTCCTTGCACTCGTCGCTCATGTCGTCGTGCTCGTCCTCGGTTTGGCCTTCCTTGTCGGACAGCACCGCGTAACAGACATCCTCGCCATCCGGCACGACGTAGTCCTCGTCTTCCCACTCGTACGGGCCGTTTTCTCCGTCGCGGACACACTCCTCGATGGCGCGGTCCTCTCCGTCCGACGGGCTCTCAATGATGTTGCACTGGATCTGCAGTCCCGGGGCTTGTTGATCCAGATCGCGAGCGCATTGCTCGTAGCAGGCCGGCCGGATCTGTTCTTTGATCTTGTTGGCGATGGCGTCGAGAGCCGGGCCGTAGTTCGACGCGCAGATCGAAAACAAGTTGCGCTCGTCGGGGCTAAACACCTCGGCCCACTGTCGCATCCGAACCGGGGGCGTCGCTTTTTGCAGCTCGCCGCCCACCCCGCTCGTGCAACCGGGTCCGATGCCGAACTGTAGCTGATCCTCGTTCGATCCGGCCTCGTAGTAGAGATCCTGACCGTCCTCGTAGCCCTCGGGCACGCCGCCGAGCACCGAGACGATGACCTCCTGATTCTGGTTGTTCTTTTTCTTTTCCGCCTCGAGGCCGTTGAGCTGGTCGATGTAGCGACTGATCGGGTGGAGGACCGCCTCGTCCTCATCGTTCGTCTCGTCCCCATCGACGTCGTAGTTTTGTGACACGCAGTCGCTGTAGGGCGCACCGTCGCCAGTGCACTTGACGCCCGCGTTGAAGCAGATCGAGCTGTAGGCTCGGGTTCCCGCGTCCTCGTGCCAAAACGGGCTTTCTTGGTCCGTGAAGATCTCTTGATAGTCCTTGTTGAACGAGCAGTCTCCCTCGTCCGTCACGTGCACGACCGCCAAGATCGCGTCCTGGCGAATGAAGCCATACTGCTGCGACTGGGCGTCGTCAGAGAGCCGCAGCGCCATGTACATCGCCTCCAACTGGGACTCGAACCCGCAGCCGTTGATGCCCTGGGGACCGATGCACTGGAACGCTTCCGTCGCCGTGATGTCCTCGACGTTGAGCGTCCCCTCTTGGTTTTCCAGCCAACGACGCTCGTCCTTGTCGTTGTCCACTTCTGTCGCCGTCGGAATCACGTCGATCACGTCGTGCTCGCACGTGTTCGTGCACGCCTCTTCGAACTTGTCGACGTTTTGCCCGCCGGGATCGAAGATGAAATCGTTTTCTCGCGCGCGACAACTCGAGAACTGAAGCTTACCGTTCTCGGGAGACGTTGACGTCCCACACTGGGGGTTGAACACGTCGGTGGTGGTCACGCCAATGCGGTAGTTCGCCTTGACATCCGGATCCTCGAGCACCTCGATGAAGTTTTGGAAGTTCTCGGCCAACTTGCCTTGCTCCTCACCCATCGAGCCCGAGTTGTCGATCACGAACAACACGTCGACGTCTCGGTTGATGACGAGATCGATGAGTCGCTCCTTTTCGATCTCCGCTTGGTAGGTGACGGGCTTGAGGGGGTGCTTGAGGCAGCCGAACAATGCGGGCAGACCGGCGGCAACACCGGCAAGAAGGGCGAATCTCGGGAGTAGGTTGGCGCGTCGCATGTTGAGGTCTCCTCCGTCGGCGGGTCGGCTGGCGGACAAGCGGAACCGGAGCAAGCCGGAGGCCAACACGATGACAAAGGATTTTCGCGGAGTAAAGGGGCTGCGCGTGCTTTTGCCGGGACAACCCCGCTGGCAATACCGCATTATGCCGCCAACTAGGTTGCCTTGTCTTGAACTGTGGCGACCGAGTGCGCCGCCGGCAAAACCCGCCGCGAGGCGGCCTTCGCTGGGCTCGGCGGGCCAAGCGAGCTTCCACGGCGCTGGGTCGGGCCGTCGGGCCCGCGCCACGCCGAGGCGGTGACGGTGGAGACCGACGAGCGCCGGGTGTAGTCGCGTCTACGTTTGTCGCAGTCGGATCCGGCGTGTGCGAGCAACCCGCCGCAGGTGAGCCGAGATCACCCCGCTCATCCAGCGCGCCCGGATCGCTCCGAGTTGCCCTGACCCCGTCGGCGCACCACGAGGCGAATGGGAATGCCCCGCAGGTCCCAACGGCGACGGATCCGGCGCAGCAAGTAGCGCTCGTAGGCCGGTTCGAGACAGCGCCCCCGATTGGCGGAGATGACGATCAGCGGTGGCTCGCACTCCGCTTGGGTTGCGAAGTACAAACGAACGTTTTGATTGCGAAACAGAGGGGGCGCGTGAGCGATAACCGCTTCGCGGAGTTCCTCGTTCAGCGCGGAGGTCGGGATCCGCTTCGCCAGACCGGCCGCTGTCCGCACGCAGGCGTCCAAAATCGCGTCGAGGTTGTGGGTGCGTCCCTGCCCCACGTCGCGCCCAGATCCCAACACCGAGCTTTTGACCAACCGCGGCCGCTCGAGGAAACCGAGCGCCGCCTCGGCGCGGGCCAAGCATCGGCTGGCGGCGGCCTTGTCGTTGACGACCAGATCCCATTTGTGCAGGGCGACCACGACCCCTTTGCCGCGCTCGAAGGCCATCCGCGCGATCCGCTGGTCCTGATCCGTCACGCCCTGCTCGGCATCGATGACCAGCACGACGATCTGGGTCTGTTCCATGGTGCGGATCGACTTGATCGCCGCTAGCTGCTCCATCGCCCGAGCCACTTGTTTGCGGCGTCGCAGGCCGGCGGTGTCAATCAGCACCAAATCTCGCTCGCGCCAGCGAAACGCCAGGTGGATCGGGTCACGGGTGGTGCCGGGCGTGTCGTCGACGATCACGCGCGGCTCTCGCATCAGGGCGTTGATCAGCGTCGACTTACCCGCGTTGGGTCGCCCGAGGAACGCGATGCGCAGCCCGGGCGGGATCTCGACCGCGGAGCCGGCGAGATCGACCGGAATCGCCTGAAACACCGCATCGCACAGCTCCGCGGCGTTGCGTCCGTGCGCGGCCGAGACCGCGACCACCGGACCGAGCCCGAGCTCATGCAATGCGGCCGTGGCCAACTCCCGGCGGGGGTTGTCCGCCTTGTTGCCGACCACGATCACCGGTTTGCCCGCACGCCGCAGCCACGCCGCGATCTCCAGATCCACGCCCGAGAGCTCCGCGGCCACGTCGACGGTGAACAGCACCAAGTCGGCCTCCGCCAGGGCCGCTTCGACCTGCTGCCGGATATGCGCCGGCAAGCCGGTGTCCAGGTCCGGCTCGAGCCCGCCGGTGTCGACGACCATGCAGCTACGCTCCAGCCACGTCGCCACCCCGTACAGCCGATCGCGGGTGACCCCCGGACGATCTTCGACGATGGCCTGGCGTTTGCCGACGAGACGATTGAACAGCGTGGATTTGCCGACGTTGGGTCGACCGACGATGGCGACCAGCGGCAGTGGCCCGGTCTCGGACGCGGTCGATGCTTCGAGTTCGTCGTCGACGTCTTGTTCCTCGTCGTCCATCAGCGATCTCCGGTGGCGACGTAACCGAAGACCTCAAGCTGCTTGGGGTCTTTCGTCCAGTTGGGGGTGACGCGCACCGACAAGACGAGGTCGCACGGGCAGCCGGCGAGCTCGCCGATGCGGCCCCGTGCGGCCGCCGAGATGCGCTTGATCATCCGCGCACCCGCCCCGATCACGATGCCCTTTTGGCTCTCGCGCTCGACGTGCACGCTCGCCCGGACCTGGCAACGATCCGGGGTTTCGTCAAACGACTCCACCGTGACCGCGCAGCTGTAGGGCAGCTCTTGGGCCAAAGCGGCGAAGAGTTCGCCGCGGATGAGTTCTGCCGCGTGCCAGCGCAAGGGCCGGTCTGAGAGGTGCTCCGCGTCGTAAAGCGGCGGCCCTTCTGGCAAGTGACGCTCGATCTCAGCCCGCAACGCGTCCAGTCCGTGCCCGGCCACGGCGGAGGTCGGCACCACGGCGGCAAACTCGTGTAACGCCTTCCAACGTCGGATAAGCGGGAGCATCAGGGCGGACGTGGGCAACATGTCGACCTTGGTGAGCACGAGCACCACTGGCTCGTTCGCCCGTTGAACCCGGGCCAGCACGGCTTGGGCCCCCTCGCCCGGCTCCCAGCGCTCTGCCGCTTCAGCGTCGACCACGCGGGGCACATCCGCCAGTAGCAGTCGCACATCCACGTCGTCGACGCTGCGCACCGCGGTATCGACCATCGCCCGATTGAGCGCCGACTTCGCGCGATGGATGCCCGGCGTGTCGACCAAAACGGCCTGAAAGCGGGGGGTCGTCCACACCCCCATCATGCGCTCGCGCGTGGTCTGCGGGCGCTGAGTGGCCAGCGCGAGGTCTTCGCCGATCAGGGTGTTAAGCAGCGTGGACTTGCCGACGTTCGGTCGTCCGAACAGGCCCACGAAGCCCGACCTGAACGCGGGCGCGGATTGGGACTCGAGATCCACGGCGGGTCGTTATTGGCGAATCCGAGGCCTGTGGCAAGCGAGCAAACTGCGGCCACCGCACCGGCACGGCGGAGCGTGGTAAGGTGCAGGCCGGTGCCGCACCCGCCGTCGAGTCCGCCGCTGGCCCCTCCTCCGCGCTGGGACAGCCTGGCGGCGGGGCTCGGGCTCTTGGCATTGGCGTACCTCGGGCTCAGCTGGCTGCCCACCCCGAACTGGCCCGCCTGGCCGGCGGTCGGGCTCGGCGTGACGAGCTTGATCACGCGGGCGCGTCCTGGACGACCCGGCCGCCGGGCCCTCGCCGGGATCACCGCAGCGCTGGCCGTGGCCGGCGCCGCGGCGGAGCTGGTGATCCTGTGGGCACTCGCCATCGGGCTCGGGCGAGGCTGAATCGCAAGCGAGCATGCCCGCCGCGGCCGCTCCGGCCTCGCACTCGATGCGCGCCAAAGCCAGGCGGTCTGCCGACGCGCAGGCCACACCCTGAACGACATGTAGGATATTTGCCTTCATCTGGATTCGGACCGAGAGTCCGCCCATGCAGATCAGCTCTGAACGGCGCAGCGCGACCCGAATCGACAAAGTCTTCCGCGTGATGATCTCGACCGAGGAGCAAGGAGACCAGTGGTACGTGGCGCGCAATGTGTCCGCGACCGGCATGTTCGTGGAGATGAGCGAGCCGCTGCCGCTGCGCACGAAGGTGATCGTCCGCTTCCAGCTCGGCGACGCCGAGGCGGAGCTGTGCGCAGTCGGCCGGGTGCAAAACCACTACTACCTGCACTACAACGATCAGGGCGCGATCCGCGGACTGTGTGGCGTGGGACTGAAGCTGGTGCGGTTTCTCGCCGGTGAAACCGCCGAGGTGCCGGCTCACCAACTCCACTAAATAGAATCAATATCAGATAGTTATAGCGCTCAAGAGAGGTGGCACTTGAAGTCGAAAATGCGCTCCAACCCACGCGGCGGTTTCGTCGACAATTTCCTGGCGGCCGGGTGGCACGATACAGCGAGCTCATGATCGCTCGAGTGCGCATGGGCGCGGTGTTCGGCGCCATGAGCTTCGTCACCGCTTGCCAGGGGGCGCCCGCGGTGGAGGTCTCGACGTACACGGTGAAGCCAACCGTCGACAGCGATCAGCAGGGGAACCGCCGGCCGGACGAAGCCGAGGTGCACCGGCGCGGCCCGCTGGACCCGGTGCCCGCCCCCAGCTTCACGCCAGAACCGCCCGAAAACCCGGACCAGTTCGCCGCATTGTTGTCGGCGGTACGCCATGACGCCTGGGAGCAAATCGGGCTGGCGGCGCGCAACCTGGCGCGAGCCGACCCCGGGGTTTGGGATGTGGTGAAGGTCGAACTCGTCCGCGACCGCGAGGCCCGCAAGTCGGACTATCGGACCGTCCTCGATACCATCGGTGGCGACGTCCCGAATCGCTACGGCCACTTCGCGCGCGCCTGGAAGAAGGCCCACGGGTACTCTGTCCGCCTTTCCGAGGACTGGTTCGAGGATCTGCTGGCGCTGCCGAGTGAGAAGATCTCGAGCCCCATGCTCGCGGTCTACCGCGACTGTGTGCTGCAAGCGGCCTTGCTCCGAGCCGCGAGCCATGTCGCCACCGCGGATCCGAGTCGCGCGGGAGATGTGGTCGAGACCCTCCTCGACGCCGCGTACATCCACCACGGGACCTTTCGGGACGAGGTCGGTCGCGCGATCGTGGCGATCGGCACGAAGGCGGTGCCTGCGCTCGTCCGCGCCTCGGCGAAGCGGGGGGCCGAGGAGGCGAGCGTGCGTCGACGAGCCGAGTACGCGTTGTTCAACCTGGATCGTCTGGACCAACGCGATCCGCAACGGGCCCTGACCCGCGCCCGCCCTGAGCTGGGGCGCTACCTCGAGCTCATCGACGCGTACGGGATGGCCCGGCTGCCCCAGGCGGCGCCCGCCCTGCTGGCGTTGACCGACGATCCGGTGGCGCGCGTCCGAGAACAGGCACGGACGGCGTTTCTGGCGTTCGTCGTCGGCGATGTCGGGACCACCGAGCAGCGCACCCTGCGGCTGCTGGGAGGCGAGACCACCACCCGAGCCCTGCTGGCGGCCCACCGCAACGTCGCCGCGGCGGCCATCCTCGATCAGCTCGCGGACGCGGCTCCGGATCTCGTGGAGCCTCGTTGCAGTCGCTACCACCGCTCCGGCGCCCGGGATCGGCACTGCGAGGCCCAACCGGAGCGACATACGCGGGCCTACTTCGGTTGGCTCGACGACCAACGGCGCCAGCGCGATGCCCAAGCCCTGGCGGCCGCCCTAAACACCAAGGATCCCGAACTCGCGGTGCAGCAGCTCGACGCCCTGCTCGCCAGCGGAACTGCGCCCCCCGAGCCAGCCGCGGTGGTCGAGACGTTCGTGGCGCGGGCCCAATCCGAACGGGACCAGGGCGATCCACTGCGAGCGGCGGCGCTTCTGCGCAAGAGCGCCATGCTCTTGCGCAGCGACGATCCCGGGCTCGCCAGGCGACTCCGCGCGTCCGCGCTTCGCCTCGAAGCCGAGGCCCCGGACCTCCCGCCGAGCGGCCGCGCCATGCTCCTGGCCGCGGCCGGAATCGCGGACGAGCCCGCCTCCGCCTCACCCGACCGGGTGCGGCCGCGCTCATTTTTCCCGATGTTCGCGTCGTTGCTTGCGGTTTTGGCCTGCGTCACGGTGCTCGGAGGCGTCGCCGCGTCGCCGCGCCGCCGGGCCAGGCCACAGTGAGGCGAGACGTTCGCACCCGTGCTGTTGTCGCCGCGGCCAGCTTCGCCGAGTCAACGCGTGGCGCCGCCGTGGGCCCCGTCGCGAGTTGGGCCCCGTCAAGCCTCGTCGAGTCGCCGGGCACGGCCTAGCCGCCACCAGGCGGGGGCGGGAGATCGTCGAGATCCTTGCGCGGCGGCTTTTTCGGTCGGATGCCCGTTTTCTTCTTCTTGGGCCGCTTCTTTTTCTTCTTGCCGGGCTTCGTCGACGAGCTCGCTGGCGCTTGCTTCTCGGCGGGCGCAGGCGTCGTCGCCTTGGCCACCGGTGGCTTGGCGGCCGCTGGCTTGGCGGCCGTTGGGGTCGCGGCTGCCGCCGGAGGCGCCTCACCGCTCCCGGCCGGCACCGGATGAGACGGTGGCTTGCTCCCGACGCCGGCAACATTCGACGAGGCGGGGCTTGGGGTCACGGGCGGGGAGACGTTCGTCCCGGCGGCCTCGGGCGTCGTCCCTTTGGATGGGGTGGCGCCGGAACCGGCCACGGCGGGCTCGAGGGCCGCCGCAGACGCGCCAGCTGCACTCGCTTGCTTGCCCGCTGGTGCAAAGATCGACATGCCCGCCACGAGCCCTCCCGCCACGAGGATCACCAGCAACACGATGACCCAGGTCATTCGGCTGCTGCGAAGATTCGAGGTGCCTCGCTCGACCGGACCGCCGGCGGCGAAGCTCGCGTCGCTGAAGAACGTCTCGCCCGAGTTGTGGTCCGCCGCCGGACCGGCCGCGGCCGCCGCGTCCCCTCGGAATTCGTACACGGTGTGCCCCACGCCGGGCATCAACTCTGAGCTGTGGTCGTCACCAGCCACCGAATGATGCCGACCGGAAAACGAGGAGGCCGCCGCAGCGGGTCGCGGCGGCACGGGCTCGCGTTCACGCGAGGACGATGCGGAGGGCAGATGGACTTTGGCTCCGGGTGGCGCGGCCGGGGTGTAGGCCGACCGACCGCCGCGACGCGGTGGGGCCGGCATCGTCGGCTCCGGGGTTCGGGCCCCGTGGACGAGCGTTCCGCCTTTGCGCGGAGCAGGGTCGCGTGGATGACTCAAGCGCTCGCCTCCGCCCGCACTCGCGGGCACTGGTCGAGTTTGCCACGATCCTCGGGTCACCGCGAGCGCCCCGCAACGCGCAGCAGCGTCGACGACGCAAAGATCGACACCCGCCCGGCCTCGTCGGCGCGGACCCGCGGCGGTACGGTCGAAGCCATGCTCGACGGATCCCAACCGCGCTTTGTCGTGCTCGAGGGCATCGACGGCAGCGGCACGACCACGCAATCCGAGCGCCTCAGCCACGCGTTGCGGACCCGCGGCCACGAGGTCTGCACGACACACGAGCCTTCGACGGGTCGTATCGGCACCCTGGCTCGCCACGGCCTCGGCGAGGGGGACGCGGATCTGAGCCACGACGCGCTGGCGCTGTTGTTCGCCGCGGACCGGCTGGACCACGTGGCCCGAGAGATCGACCCCGCGCTCCGCCGAGGCGAGATCGTCGTGTGCGATCGATACGTCTTATCCTCCTACGCATACCAGGGGCTGACATGTCCCCCGGACTGGGTCGCGGCCATCAATCGCCGGGCCCGCGTGGCAGACGTGACGTTTTGGCTCGACCTCGACGCCGAGGTCGCCGCCGCGCGGGTCGCCGCTCGGCAGCGCGAGACCGGCCAATCCGACGAGCGCTTCGATCGCCTCGACTTGCAGCGTCGCCTGGCGGCCAGCTACCGCCGCTTGGCCGAGGCTGAGGACCCGGTGATCCGCGTGGACGCAGCTGCGAGCGCCGACGACGTCGCCGCCGCCATCCTCCGCCACTGCATCGAAATGGGCCTTTAAGTCCCATCTTTGCGGCGCGGGCGACCATCCGCAACTTGGCCGGGCGTCTCCTAGGCTAGATGATGCCGACATGTGCACGTGGACCCCGTTCAAGGTGAGCATTGGCGTCATCGCCTTGACCGCTTGCTCACCGACCCGATCGCCCGCCACCGCGGCCGAGATCGAGCCCGCCGTCGCGACCCCCGCGGACCCCCCGCCTCCGATCCCCGAGGTCGCCACGCCCCGGCCCCCCAACACAATCTTCCGCAGTGAACTGCGACGAGCCACCGACGGCGGGCGCCCAGCCTACCTGCTCGCCCAGCTCGGACCCGAAGTTCACCGCCCCCACGGAGCGTTCGCGGGTTGGCGGATCACCCAGCTGTTCCCCAGCGATCCCCAGCTATGCCGCGACCGCTGTGACCTGGTGGTGGGAGACGTCATCGTCACGGTCAACGGCTCCCCCATCGAACGACCCGAACAGCTCTCGGCGCTGGTCGACCAGATCGAGACCATGTCTCAGTTGTCGATTCGACGGCTGCGTGGCGGCGAGATCGTGGAATCGACCTACGCCGTCGTCGACGACGAGTAAGCAGCCTACGAGGCCAACGCTTCCGAGTCGTCTTCGACACCCGATCCGTTGCGGTCCGCCTCGACCATCGCCGCGCCCGCAGACGGGTCGTCGTTGGCCCCCGAGACGTCACCGGCGAATCCTTCCGGGGTCCAAACCAGCTCGTCGGCCTGGTCGGACTCTAGCGCCGAACCAAAGGTCGGGAGCTGGTGCTCTGCGTCGCGCTGAGCCTCGACCCAGCGCTTGATGGCCTCGCAAAGGGTTTCGTACGACACCATGGTCAAGCCACCGCGAGCTCGTTGTTGCCGCGTCCGTCCTCGGCCTTGCGCATGGCCTTGACGAACGACCGATCGATCTGGCGCAGCAGTCGACGCAGGCTCTTACAAACCGGACTCGCTTGGCGCACGATGACGCCGACTTGAAACCCGATGGTCGCTGGGCCGATGCGATCGACGACCAAGCGCAGTTGCCCCACGGTCGCCTGAATCTCCGTGCCGGGATCCTCGGCTTGCGCTTCCACGTCGTGAAACACATGGGCCAGGCGACACAGAGCACGGCCCATCACCGCTTCGTCGAGCCCAGCGCTGCAGCGCCCGGTGACGACCTCTGCGTTCTGCAGCAAAAACGCGCCCAGGATATCAGGCGTTTGCGCCAGCCGGGCCAACTTTTCCATCACCTCCGGAAAGGCCACGGGGACCGTGTAGCGAGCATGCCCTTCTTGACGAGTGGAACCATGCTGGAGCAAACCCTCCCAGCGACCGACGATGGTCCGCGCACAGTCACTCGATCCCGGCACCCAAGTGACGGTCGATTCGGGCCAGTTGAGTAGCTCACGCACGACGGGCTCGCCGACCTGCCCGTTGCTGCTGGCGTGAATCGGCTGCCCGCTTTCGAGGTGAATCGATCCGATGCGCCCATCCGAGCCGTGACGAAAGTGTAGGACGCCTTCGTTTCGCGCCTGGCAGTGCAGCGCGAGCAACATCGCCGACGAGATGCCGCGGCAGTGGCCAACGAACTCGCTCGAGGGCGCCGGCGCATTGAGCACGCGCAGCAGGTCACTCGCCTCGACCGGTGCCCGGAGGATGGCGCTCATGCGCAGACGCACCACGGTGTCCACCTGTTGCTCGTCGGTCCGACGCGTCATCCCCAAAATCGGAAGCTGCGGCAGGTTGTTTCGCAGCTCTTCCAACACACTCACCATCTGCAGATCGCCCAAGACCACATGAGGCATGCCCTGAGCCATGATCTGGCTGAGCTGCTCCGGAGTGCTCACGGTGGCGGCGTGAATCGTATCGGTCTCGCCATGAACGGCGCGAACGAGCGCCTCGCCCTCGGCGGGGTCTGGACAGATAATCAAGAGGTGGAGTCGACTGTGCATGGCGTTTCGGCCTCCGAGCAGTGACGCCATCGACGGCGTCTTGCGCCCGCTTGAGCCGCTCGCGCAGACCAAATCGGGGCGCCGCGACCCGGTGCTGCACGGTGGCCACCCTCTCGCAGCGTCTGGCACTGCGCTTGCTCGGAACCTAGGTCGATGAACGCCACCCGAGGCCTGCGAGCCGCCAACAGTCCTCCCGCGCCCCGAAGCGGCCGAGGCTCATCCCGCGACGGGCCCAAGGATGCGCCCAAGGTCCAGATCTGGGCCGTGGGCGGGGGCAAAGGGGGCGTCGGCAAGAGCATCATCGCCACGGACTTGGCGGTCGAGCTGGCGCAGTCGGGGCAGCGGGTGGTGTTGGTCGACGGCGACCTGGGTGGAGCGAACCTTGACACCCTGCTCGGTTGTCAGCGCCCGCGGCGGAGCCTGGCCGACTTCTTCTCGCGCCGGGTCAGCCAGCTGGCCGACGTTGCGGTAGAAACGGGGATTGAGCGCCTCGCGTTGATCTGCGGCGATTCCGAGACCCTCGGAGCGGCCAATCCCGCCCACAGCCAAAAGCTCAAGCTCATCCGGCACCTCCGGTCGCTGTCCTGCGACTTCGTGGTCCTCGACCTGGGCGCCGGCACCACGTTCAACACCTTGGATCTATACCTCGCGGCAGACCTGGGCATCGCGGTCACGCTGGCTGAACCCACGGCCATCCAAAACTGCTTCACCTTCCTCAAGGCCGTCGCGTTGCGAGAGCTCGAGCGCCGGACTGGACTCAAACAACGAGACACCACCTCCGGGTCGATCCGACAACGACTGCGCGCCGCAGGAGATGCCGAACGGTCCGACGTAGCCCGCGAAACCCAGCTGGTGATCAACCGGGCCCGACCGCACGAGGGCCGCAAAGTCCTCGAGATGATCAACGGGCTGGTCTCGCGGTTCCTGGGAGGGAACGTGCGCTTGGCGGGCACCGTTCGCGACGACCCTGCAGTGGGACGCTCGGTCCAACGCATGCAGCCGATCGCCACCTTTGCGCCCGAAAGCGACGCGGCGCGCGACCTCCAGTCGCTGTGCCAGCAACTGCGCCGTCAGGGTGAGGCCGGCCCCGCCGCGCCGCGAGTGCGCATGGGTCTCAACGAAGAGGTGGAGCACAACGGTATGCGCCTTCACGTCCAGACCGAGGATCTCGGCGAAGCACAAGGCGCGGTACGAACCCAGATCTTCTTCAGTGATGGCAGCGTCGCGTACTCTCGACGGACCTCGTACGCGGATAGCTTCTTTGTGCGGTTGTCGGTCGCGGAAGGCGATCGCGTCAAGATTCACCACGCGGCGATCCGGCGCGGGCTCGAGCAAGGCCGCATCCCACTCGCGGGGCGGCGTAGCGCGTGAGGATTCGCCGATGATCGCCCTGACGACGATGGCGGCGGCGCTGTGGTGTGGTGGCCTCACCGCCTCGGTGCCCCCGGCGGATGGCGTGGAGACCCGGGCGCTGGCCTCGACCGCGACTGGCCTGAGCTTGGCGGGCGCGGGCGGACGGACGCTTCGCCGCCGCTCTCCGCTGCACCTCAACGTAGGCGCCGGCTTTCGCCACCCGCAATGGCCGGCGCTCGAGCTCGCCGCCGGACTCCAAGCGGAACTCGAGGATCGCGTGTCTGTGGCGCTGCGCCCCACGCTGCGAGCGTTTTTGCCACGACGGGGCACGCAGCTGTACGGCCTCGCGGGCGGGGTGTTCTACGTCGTGCCGTTCACGCTCCACGGCGTCGAGGCCGGCTTCGGCGTCGCCTACCCAGTGGGCCGCTCCGTGGCGCTCACCGGCGAGCTGACGGCCACCACATTCATCGGCGGGAACGATCTGATGATGGGCAGTAGTCTGGCCAAGATCGATCTCGCGGTTGGGGCGAGGCTTGCGTTTTGATTGGAACAAGCGACGATGCGGGCGCTCGGATCGCCCCGCGAACCGGGCCCGCGCGGCGCGAAGGTACCAACCCAGCGCGCGTGTGCTGGGGCGCTGTCGCAAAAATGGCGGCGATCCTCGTCGTGGTGTCCGGGGCCACTGGTCTGCTCAGCTGCGGTGGCGCGGCCCAGTGCTTGCGCGATTCGGACTGCCCTCCGGCGGCGTCTTGCGAAGTCGGTGCCTGCAGCTATGCAATGACGTCCACGACGACGGACGGCTCCGCCTCCGGTGGAGCCGGCAACCCGTCGACCTCCGCGGACCCGCCGGAGAGCACGACTGAGGCTACGTCGACAGGGTTGGAACCAGGAGGCAGCGACGAGCTGCCGTCGAGCAGCGGGAACGGCGATGGCGACGGCGATGGCGATGGGGACGGCGACGGCGATGGTGACGGCGATGGCGAGAGCGATGGCGATGGCGACGGCGATGGCGACGGTGATGGTGATGGTGATGGTGACGGTGATGGTGACGGTGATGGTGATGGTGATGGTGATGGTGATGGTGATGGTGATG
>QKPP01000082.1 GCA_006508105.1 Myxococcales bacterium FL481
CGTCGTCGTCGTCGTCGTCGTCATCGTCAGCGTCAGCGTCATCGTCATCGTCGCCGCTGTTCGCATCGCCATCGTCATCCCCATCCCCGTCACCATCGCCGCCGTCCCCCGTGCCGGTCGGGTCGTTGCCGAGGTTCGTGTCGTCCGAATCGGCGCCGTCGCCCTCCAACTGACCGGCCCCCCCCGCTCCGAAATAGGGGTTGGGCATACTGCACGACACGATCGCCAACGCCAAGATCGCGTCGATAGGGCGGCACATTTGCACTGTAGAGAGTGTTGAACCTCATGAGCGACAATCAAGCCACTGTCGCTTCGCGCACACGCTGGATGAATTCGGCACGGATCGGGCCTCACCGACGGTTGCGCGTCCGGCCACCACCACCGCCACATCCGATGAATCACCGATAAACGCGTGAACTCACCGACGGTTGGCCTCACAGCCGAAGCCGGCGTGGCCGAGTTGTTCGCCGTCCGGCCGACGCCTGAGACGCCGGCCGGACGGCGACGTGGAGTATGTCGAGGCCCACGTCGATACCGGAGGGCGCCGAATCTGTGCGTCGCCGTGCGGCAACACCCGCTACTTTCGCGGCGGATACTTGTCCAGCTTGCGCTGCAGCGTGCGTCGGTGCATCCGCAGTCGCTTGGCCGCCTGCGTGACGTTCCCTCCGCACTCGGCCAACACGCGCGAGATGTGCTCCCATTCAGCCCGCGCAAGCGACGGCGTCTCGAGCTCGATCGCAGCCAGCGCCTCGGCTGACGCGTCGGACGCCACGTCAAACGCCGCCAGGATCTCGTCCGCGTCCACCGGTTTGGTGAGGTAGTTGACCGCCCCGATGCGCATGGCCTCGACCGCCGTGGCGATGCTGCCGTAGCCCGTCAACACCACCGCTCGCAATGTTGGCAGCTCATCCAACAGCAGACGAAGGACCTGCAGCCCGGACAAACCAGGCATCTTCAGATCGAGCACCGCGCGCTCGGGCCGATGCGCTCGCGCGAGTTCCATCGCCTCCTCGCCACGGCCGGCCGTGAGGACCGACACCGAGCGGTGACGCAAGGCCGTCGCCAGGCGTTCGCGCAGCGTGGCGTCGTCATCGGCGAGCAGCAAGACCGGTTGAGCGGGGGCCGTGTGCAAAGCTTACACCGTTCCGACGCCGGGGGGTGGGGCCACATCGCAGCCAGAGACCACACCTCAGCCGCGGGGTAGGACGAAACGTACGGTCGTCCCGCACCCAGGAGTGGACTCGATCTCGAGTTTGCCCCCGAGGCGCGTCGCCACCGTCTCCGCGAGGAACAGCCCCATTCCCATGCCCTGGGCCTTGGTCGTAAAAAAGGGCTCGCTCGCACGATCGCGTTGCGCCGCCGGCATGCCGGGGCCTCGGTCGGTCACGACCATCTCGACCTGATCACGGTGAGCCGTCCCGGTCAGGGTGACCTCCGATGCCGTCGGGTCTGCCTCGATCGCGTTGCGAACGATCGCCGACAGGGCGTACTGCACTGTGCGCGGAGGCACAGTGACCATCGCGCGCGCTTGGTCGGGGTCGACCTCCACCACGACACGAGAAAAATCGTGGCCCGCGTGCCGGACCCGATCGATGAGGCGACCGAGGGTCACCCGTTCCATGCCATCGGCACGCGGCGAGCCAGCCTTGACGGCCATCACCTCGAGAATCTCGCGACAACGTTCGACCTCAGCGCGAATGAGCTCAGTGTCGTCGAGCAGCGCCGAATCGCGTGGCTCGTGCGATCGCGACCGCCTGGCCCCCCGCGGCGGCGCTCGGTCGTGCCCCGACGTGCGGTGGCGGGGTCGCCCGCCCCGCCGCTGGGCCCACGACCGGCCCGGCAAACGCGGCATCGGACGGCCGAGCGGAGCGGACTCGGCCTTCAAGCCACGCTGGAGCTCCTTGGCCGCGATCGCAATCGTCGAAAGTGGGGACGAAAGCTCATGAGCGGCCCCCGCCGCCAGCGTCGCCAGGGAAGCGAGCTTCTCGGTGCGATGCGTCTGCTCGCGGATAGCGGCAAGCTGCGCCTCGCGTTGCTGCAGCTGCGCCAACACCCGGCGGATGAAGTGAACGATGAAGGCAGACGCGACACACAGCGCCACCCACATGCCCTTCATGTGGAGATCCATCGCGGATCCGCCGTGGAGATCGGCCCCCCCGTGGTGGTGCGGCAAATCGAGCGAGCGATGATCCAAAAACAGGGCACCGAACCCGGCGAACGCCAATGCGGCCAGGCCCCAGCTCCATGGAGCTCCGACGGCAACCGCCGCGAGGGCGACATAGACGAGGTACAGGAAGCTAAACGGATTAAATGGGCCCCCCGTGAAGTACAAGATCGCCGTGAACGCACAGATGTCGCCAGCCATCATGCCCGCAACCGCACGCGAGCCGAAACGCACCCCGCGTCGCCGCATCCAGGTGAACATGAGGTTGAAACCGACCTCCGCGATCACCACCACCCCCAACTCGACCAAGGGCAGCGTGACGCCGAGCCCGTAGGACACCCCGGCGATCAGCGCCAACTGGCCGGCGATGGCCCCCCAGCGCAGGCGGACCAGCCACTCGATATCTTCAACTCTACGCTGCGCAGCCACGACGGAGAACGCCCTTGGTACCACAGCGATCCGCCCGGTGGACGGGGGAGACCGCATCGTCCGGAGAAATGCCAGGGCTGAGCCGGCGGCGCCCACCCGGCGCCGCCCCGCCGGCCCCGATGAAGCGAGGACGCGGCCACGATCGCTCTCGATCGCGGGCCGGCGACCGCCTGCGAGCCGCGAGAGCAAACCACGATCTCAGCGACGACCACCGGGACCATCGGCGCTCCGTCATCGGCCCGACGCGCGGGCTCGCTTCGCGGTCGGGTTGCATGACCGCGGCTCACGGGCCACGCATGGCGCTCGTTCGCCGCCAACGCCGAACCGCGGACGCGACTTGGGCCCCACGCGTTTGTTGGATAAAGTGCCCTGACATATGTCTCATCGCGTCCAACACGCTATCGAGAGCATCCATCGCGAGGGCGGATGCCCGCGGCTGCAAGTCGATGCGACCTGCGACGGCGTCGTGTGTCCCGACTTCTTAGTCGACAAGTGGCAAAACCGGCTCGTGATCGATCTAGATCCAGCGTGGCCGCTGAATCTGGCTTTCACCGACGATGGTGTCGAGGCCGATCTGGCGTTCGACGGTTTCGTCACTCGCTGCACCTTCCCCTTTCACGCGATCTACGTGGTTGCGAATCGCAATAGCGGCAAGGGCGTGACCTTCGAAGAAAACATTCCGCAGTCCCTGCGTCGCCCGCCGGCTGCACCGCCAAATCCGCAGGCGCGTCCGAAGAGTTCCCGCCGCAAACGCCGGTCGAAAGCACCGGCCGGCGCAGCCGAGACCGCGGCCGAGCCGACTCGACCGCAGCTGGGGCTCGCCACCGAGACGGGCCCGGGCCGGGACGGAGGCGACGACGCCACACCTCGCACGGAGGCGCCGCAGCCCAAAGACGAGGTGGCGAAGCGCCGTTCCGCGTTTCGTGTCATCGATGGCGGGGGCTGAAGTGCCCCCCGGGCCCGGCCGGTCGCTCACCCCGGGGGCGACTCGCCCGAAACGGGTCGAAACTGAGTGGATCGCGCTCACGCCCGGGCCGACAGGCGAGCCCAACCCGTCGCCGGGTCGGCTAGGGCGCCGACCCCAGACCCAGATCAAGGCCGCGGAGTGCTCGGGCCTTGGCTGGCTTCGAGCATCGCTTGAGCCAGGTCTTCACCCGTCCATTCGTTGCCGTCAAACTGGCGGTGGATTCTCCCTTGCGGATCCAGCACCACGGTACGCAGATTGTGACCAATGCCGCCGCCCGCCTCACGCTTGAGCATCAGGTCGACTTGCGGCGCCAGCTTGCGCAACGTGTCGGCACTCGCGGCCGCGAACGTCCAGTTGTTGTTCGCGCCCTCCCGGTAGGCCTCGGCGTACGCTTTCAACACCTCCGGCCGGTCGTAGTCGGGGTCGAACGAGATCGATAGCAGCTGCCAGTTGTCGACCCCCGGCGCCTCCGAGAGCCGCTTGTGCGCCAGTGCGAGGTTCTTGCTCATGCGCGGGCAGTAGTCGGAGATCGGACAACGCGTAAAGATGAACGTGAACGCCAACGCCTGACCGCGGTAGTCCGACAAACGAATCGTGTGGCCGTCTTCCGACAGCAACTCGTGATCCGGCATCGCATCGCCGACGTTGAGTTCGGCTCGGTCGAGTACGTGGGCTGCAGGTGGAGGCACCGACGCTTGCCCGACCCGAGCGATGTTGGCGATCCAGTGGGTCTCGGCGCTCGAGAACAGCTGAAACGTGATGGCGTCGCCCGGCAAGAGATTCCGCTTCTCCGCCGGGTCGCGCACGCGCAGCTTCATCGTCATCGCGGGCATGAAGCCCTCGATCTTTTCATGCGCAATGACCAACGACTCGGCGTCCGCGGGCACCTCGCGCACCACGCCGCGTGCGGGGTACATCTGCACCCCGTTGGCCGCGCCAACCCGGGCAGAATCTTGTTTGCAGCCCAGACTCGCGGCAACCTGCAGCGAAGCGGCGAGCGCAACCCATCGCAACCGTCGAGCTTTGCGTCCGCTCATCCGCCCCCAGATTCGCGTCGCAGTCGGGCGATCGCATCGAGCACGGCCGCCGGGGTCGTGTGACTCATGCCGGGGAAGTACTCGCGCACAAAGCCTTGCCGATCGACCAGTGCGATGCGATCCGCCTCGAGAAAACCACCGGGAATCGGATCGATCGGGTCGGGCTCGCCCCGCTCGAGAAAACTCGACTCGATCAGGTGGTACAGGCCCGGTTTTTCTCCGGTCAAAAACAACCATCGATCGAGTTCGGCGCCAAACTCAGCGGCGTACTTCGCCAACACGGAAGGGGTGTCGGTGCGAGGGTCCACGGTCAACGACACGAGTCGGACGTCCGCCTCGTCAGCGACCGCTCGCTGAATCTCCGCCATGCGCTCGTTGACGCGGCGACACTCGAACGAGCAGCTGGTGTGGACGAAGTTGACCACCAAGAACTCGCCGGCGATGTCGGCCCGCCGCACTTGCTGGCCGCGTGCGTCCGACAAACGAAAATCGACCAGCGCCCGTCGAGCCGGGCGCTCGGACGCGGGCTCTGAACCGCGCCCGACCATCACGTAGCCCACCAACGCCAAAAACCCGAGGGCGAGCGCAGCCAGGACCAGCGGCGCGTTGGTGGACCGACCCGAGCGGGCCGCAGCTGCATCTGGCGATGCTCGATTCGCCACGTCGCGCGGACCTTATGCCCGCGCTCGGACGCGCGTCAAACCTCCGCAGGCCAGGACGACAACCGAGAGCGACGCCGCCGACCTCGGCGCCGCTAGCGCCAGGTCGTTTGCCTCGCCTCCCGACAGCGCCTAACGATCTCGGGTGGTCTCGCCATCCCACGTGCACGCCGCCGAGCAGGTGCGAGCCGTCGCGTCCGCGTTTTTGCGCGCCCGCCCGTGGATCGTTGCGCCGGCGATGGTGATCACGCTGACCGCCGTCTCGCGCGTGGACGGCGTGACCACGGACCGGCTCGGCCTCATGTCGTTCGGGATGGGGACGATGATGGCGCTGTTCGTGGGCGAGGCCATTGTTTGCCGGCGGCGCGAGGTCACCGAGCGCTGGCTGGCGGTGTCGCTGGCGCTGACCACCATTGGCATCGCCGCGATGTGCTTGCTAACCGGGGCCATTCGCAGCCCGACGCTCGTCCTGTTGTGTGCGCCGGTCGCGATCGGGTTCGCTGCGTTCGGCCGGTCGCGTACGGCGTTGGCGATCGCTGCCTTGGCCTTGGCTTGGCTGTCAGGGCTGGCGTGGCTGCCGCCCGACTGGCCGTTTCCCCGACTGCCGGCTCCGGCCCAGCGCACCGTGGCGTGGGTCGCAACCGCGGTCACGCTCGCGCTGTTCTTGGCGGGCGTCGGAGGCCTGCGTGAAGGCTTCGCCGCCGCCATTCAGCGTGCGGACCGGTTGCGGCGCGACACGATCGAGGGCGCG
>QKPP01000119.1 GCA_006508105.1 Myxococcales bacterium FL481
GTTCGTGGCGGCCGCCCGGGCGAGCCACGACCCACAGCGATTGCACGACGCGTTGGCGAAAGCGGCTTCGACGAGCCAAGATCCCGAGCGCTCGGTCGCCCTGTGGCGCGAGGCGGTCAACGTGGCGGAAGCCCATCTGGCCGAGCCGCAGCTGGCCATCGCGGACCTTCGATCGCTGCTCGACGTCGATGAGACCGCCACGGCGGCCTGGAGCAAGCTCATCACCTTGCTCAGCGCCAGCGGCAACCACCGCCAGTTGGCCGATGCGCTTCGGCGTCGCGTGGGCTTGACCGAGGACGCGGACGAACGTCACGAGCTGTCCTACCGCTTGGCGAACCTTCTCGTCGACAAGCTCGACGAACCCGAGGACGCCATCGCGGTGTACAACGACATGATCGTGGCGCGACCCCAAGACCTCACCGCCAGCCACGAGCTTGAGGTCCTGTTGCGTCGGATGGAACGGTGGGCGGACGTGTACGATCTGTTGGAGCGCAAGCTCGACCAGCTGGATGCCGACCGTCGCATCGGTGCGTTGGAAGAACTCGCTGGCATCGCCGAGCGTCAGCTCGACGATCCGTCCACCGCGATCGGCTTGTTCCAACGCATCTTGCGCGAGGTTGGAGATGCGCCCGGAGCCGAGGCGGCACTCGAGCGCTTGCTTCGCGGAGAAGGGCGCTTCTCCGATCTCGTGGACCTGCTTGAGGTCCGTATGCACCGGCTCGACGCTGCGGGGGAAACGGGGGCCAAGCGCGAGACCGCCTCGGAGTTGGCCAAGATCCTGGCCGAGTCGGTGGGCGATGGCGGCCGGGCCAGTCAGATTCTCGACGACATCTTGGCCGAGGATCCGAGCTATGTGCCGGCTATCTTGGCGTTGGCGACCGTGCACGAGGCACGGGGTGACGACGCTGGGGTTCAAGCGGCGCTTGAACGTGCGGTCGCGCTCAACCCCGAAGGCCCGGTGGGAGCCGACCTGCACATCCGCTTGGCGCAGCTGGCCGACTCGCCGTCGGACCGGCGCGAGCACTTGGAGCGGGCACTGTCGCTGGACCCGGCGAATACGGAGGTTGTTGCGTCCCTCCTGCAGATCAGTCGCAAGCAGCAACGATGGGATCAGGTCGCCCACTTGCTCGAGATTGCAGCGGGCCGGGCAGTCGACGACGTTGAGCGCTTGGCACTGATGCTCGAGCGCGTGGATGTCTTGCTCGACGAGGTGGGCGACGTCGACGGCGCGTTGCGAATTTTGGCCGGCGTGTACGAGCAGGTGCAAGACAACCTCGACGTCAATCGGCGGATCGCCGACGCGTTGTTCCAAGCCGGTCGGCTCGACGAGGCGGCGGACATGTACGCGTGGCTTCTCGAAGCCGATGCGATGGCCAAGCGCAACAAAACGGCCGCGCACTACCTCACTCGTTTGGCGCGGATCAGCCACGCCACGGGGGACGCCGCCGGGGCGGTCGATCGCCTGGAGGAAGCGTACCGGGTGGACACGACCAACGTGGAAACGCTGATCGTGCTCGGCGATCTGCACGAGCAAGGCGAGCGGTGGCAGGACGCCTTGAAGATCTACCGGTCGATGCTGTTGCAAAACGCCGACCGCTCCGGATTGCTTGGCCGCGGTGACATCTATCTGCGTCTGGCCAGCGCGCACATCGGGCTCGGCGAGCGCCCCAAGGCGGCGGCGATGCTGCGGCGCGGACTCGAGGAGGACCCCGGGCACGCCGGCATCGCGCAAGAGCTCGACCGGCTGGGGGCGTAGTCCGGCCGGTCCCGGTCGGCGGGGCTCCCGGCCTGGTCGCCGGACGGGCGCGAGCCGAACCCCGCCCGCGACCGGGGGGGACCGGGGGGCCATGGCGGCCAGTCGGGGCCTTTGGCAGAGTATCTGGTTCTCCCGGGGGGTCGACTTTCGCCGTCGCTCCCACCCGACCGCGGGCGCTACGATGCGCCCGGCATGCAACACCTACTGTCACTTGGGGATTGTCGCCCGCAGGAGGTTCTCGGGCTATTGGCCTTGGCCGAGCAGGTCAAGCGCGACCCCGCGCGGTACCGGCAGACGCTGGCCGGCAAGACCTTGGGCATGATCTTCCAAAAGCACTCCACCCGGACCCGCGTGTCATTCGAGGTGGGGATGTGCCAGCTCGGCGGGCACGCGTTGTTCTTGGCCGAGGCCGCGCTTCAGATCAGCCGCGGCGAGACGTTTGACGATACTGCGCGGGTGCTCGGACGCTATGTCGACGGGATCATGGCTCGGGTCAAGCGGCACCGGGACCTGGAGCTCTTGTGTGGGGGTGGAGTGCCCGTGATCAACGGGCTGTCCGACCAAGTGCACCCGTGTCAGGTGCTGGCCGATCTACTGACCTTGCGAGAACGGTTCGGCGAGCTTGAAGGTCGAGTGTTGACCTACCTCGGGGCGGGCAACAACATGGCTCATTCGCTGCTCGTGGGGTGCTGCAAGGTGGGCATGCAGGTTCGGGTGGCCACCCCGCCCGAATACCCGGCCGACCCCGCCGTGGTGCGGTCGGTCGTGGCCGCGGGGGGCGACGTGGTGGTCACGGACGATCCGGTGGCGGCGGCCACCGATGCCGACGCGCTCTACACGGATGTGTGGGTGTCGATGGGCGAGGAGAGCGAGCGAGCGCAGCGGATGGAACGGCTCGCGCCGTATCGCGTCGACCTCGGGCTTTTGGGTCGGGCCAAGCCGTCGGCGGTGTTCATGCACTGTCTTCCCGCGCACCGGGGCGAGGAGGTCACCGGCGACGTGATCGATCACGATCGGTCCGTCGTGTTCGACGAGGCCGAGAACCGCCTCCATGCCCAAAAGGCGGTCCTCGTGCACCTGCTCGGCGGGGTGGATCTGCCCTCGGTCTAGCGATCCGCGATGGGCGACGCGACGAGGCGGCGCCCCGATGCGCAACCTCGACCGGGTACCTGGTCCCGGCGGGCGGCGACGCTCCTCCGGAAACCACGGGCCCGCCCGACCCCCGCGATGTCGCCCGAGACCGTAGACCGCGTGATTGGCGCGAGCTCGGGCGCGGACTTTTCGCTTGGTTGGTTCCTCGTCGGTCGGCGACCATGATTCGCAAGTCGTCATGGTGTTCGTCGTCTTCGAAGCCGGTGCGCCGCGTCCCCTTGCGTCGCTACCACCTCGCCCCGCGGTGGGCCCGGTGAGTGCGTCGGGAGCCGCCGAGGCGGTGCAGGAAAAGCCCCGCCCGTCCCGGACCGCCGCCGCCTACGTCGCCCAGACGCCCCCGCAGCGACGGCCGGCGCGGACGGTCGAGCAGATCATGTCGTCGCCGGTGCACAGTCTTCGCCCAGACGCCACCGTCGCGGCCGCGCAACAGTTTTGCCGCGACCACGGATTCCGCCATTTCCCGGTCCACACCGTGTCCGGGGGGTTGGCGGGCATTGTGTCAGACCGAGATCTGCTCGCGGTCCCGCCCGATGAGGCCGACAAGTGGGTCCTTCATGTCATGACGGAGCGCGTGCTCACAGCCACCGTCGACACCCCGCTGCGCGAGGTGGCCAAGGTGATGGTCAGCGAGCGGGTCAGCGCGCTGCCGGTCGTCGACGCCGAGCACCTGGTCGTCGGCATGGTGACCACCGCGGATCTGCTGCGCTGCATCGTGAATGAAGCGCCGCTCGATCTGTGGGTCTAGGCCGTCCGCCGGACGTCGCGTTCGACAGCGCCTCGCCTTGCGGGCCGAACGCGCGAGAAGATGCGGCGATCTGGCCGGTGGGCGTTCAGTCGTGGTTCGTCTTCAGCAGGCCGGCGAGGCCGCGGCGTAGCGCCGGGACGCGTACGGGCTTGGCGATGGCGGCGAGTTGATCTTGGTCGACGAACGCGTCGCGTTGGATGTCCGGCGCGCTCGAGATCACCAGCACCTTGATCTCACGGGTGTCCGGATGGGAGCGCAGCTTGGCCTCCAAGCTGGCGGCTTGCATGTCCGGAAGATGCAGCGCCACCGTGATGACGTCTGGCGGGTCCGCCTCACACAGCTCGATCGCTTGATGGCCAGTCTCGGCCTGGCGAATGTCCTGGGCTCCCATGCTCTGCAGCATGCCGTGGATGACCCGTCGTTGAACCTTGGACGGTTCTACGATGAGAATCCGAAGCTTGGAGACCAGCTGGGTGGCGTCTTGAGCCACACTGATAAGCTCACGCGCCAGGCTCAGGGCCGACGCGGCATCACAGGCATCGGGCAACAAGTCGGCGAATGGCTGACGCAACGATTCGAACGCGTCGAGTCCGCTTTGCAGGGTCTGTTCGAAGCGCACGCGGTCGAGCCCGAAACACGTCTCGGTAAACTCGGCGAGGTTGGGGTCGTACAGAGCGTCAAGCTGGACCGCGCCCACCGGGATGGAGCCGACCACATACGCAATCTGGTGCAAAGCCGTGGTGGCGTCCTTGGCGTGTTCGGCTGCGGGGCGCTCGTGATGGTCGGCCAACGGCGCGCGTAGGACTTCGGGGAACGACCAGGCGTGCGCCAGATGATCAATCACTTGGCTATGGGAGAGGGCACCGGCATCGGTTTCGATCCGGTGCAGCCGCTGCCGACATCCGCCGGCCTCCGCCAGCATGCTCGCGTAGGTCGGATCGGTTTTGAGCAGGACCGGAATGCCGAGGTCTTGCATCAGGCCGATGAGGTACGCCTCCTCTGACAGCGTGCGATGGCGGCGTTCGGCCAAGGCTCGGGCGATGCAGGCTCGCAGCAAAGAGTCGCGCCAAAACTCCCGCAAGTCGAGCCCGTCGGGTCCGGAGCGGTCGACGGCTTCCATGATGGTCACCCCAAGCACGAGCGAGCGCATCGCGTTGAGCCCGATGAGCACCAAGGCGCGATCAAGGGTCGACACGCGCGCGCTTTGGCGAAAAAACGCCGAATTGGCCAGCTTGAGTACGCGAGAAGCCAACGCGGGGTCTTGTTCGACAGCGCGGCACAGCGTCTTGAGATCCACGTCGGGGTCCGAGACCAGCTGGATCACCCGCAGTACGATCGCCGGGATCGAGGGCAGCTCGAGGTCTTCGAGCTGCGACAGGGACGGGGTCGCTCGCGCCGTTTCCATCAATACACCGTCGATAGGGTCTAGCAGCGAAACCCCGGCGCCGACGCGTCGGGATGCGCACACCCTGGGGGCTTGCGGCCCGCTGGCGAACGAATCGCCGGATCCGAGCTCGGCGGGATCGAGCGTGACCCTTCAACGAGTTCGAACCTGGCCCACACCCGCGCGGCGAGGACGGCGCCGCTGGCGCGGGCCGACGCGCTGTGAGGCTACGGCTTGTTCTCGGTCAACCAGCGCAGGGTCTCGATCGGATTGCCGGTGATTTTGACGACCTTCATTTGGTCGTCCAACACCACGATCATGGGGTAGCTGGCGTCTGCGATGAAACCGGCGCCGAGTTTGGCATCATCGAGCAGTACCCCGATGTTGTCGTTGGGGTACGCGTCGTGCCAGCTGTGAACGTGCTGCTGGGTGGCGGGGGTTCCAGTGCTGGCCCCGCCATCGATGAACGTGACCCACTGTAGTTCCTTGTTGTTGATGCGGTCGACGACGTGTTCGCGCCAACCGTCGACCTCATCCTCAAAAGTGTCTTCGAAATAGGTTTCTTGGCCCGCTAAGAACTGAGCGAGTATCTTGCAGCCCGTTCACCACAACGCGGAGACGTCGATGACCGTGTGGCGGCCGCCGCCCGCGAAATCGTAGAGGTCGACGCTCTCTTCGCAGTAGTCCGCGCCGACGAACCGGGGGAAGGTTTGGCCGACCGCCGCGGTGCCGCCCCAGCCCGGGTCCGTGATGTCGTCCTTGTCGGGATTGAACGGCCAGCCGCAGGCGTAGGGGCTGTCGTCGTCGTCGTCGTCATCGTCGTCGTCGTCATCGTCGTCATCGTCGTCATCGTCGTCATCGTCATCATCGTCATCATCGTCATCATCGTCATCATCGTCATCATCGTCATCGTCGTCGTCGTCGTCGTCATCGTCGTCATCGTCGTCATCGTCGTCATCGTCGT
>QKPP01000106.1 GCA_006508105.1 Myxococcales bacterium FL481
GGTTGCGGGTTGCCGGCCGCCGCCCCGCAACCCGCCCCCGCCGCGCAACCGGCTCCGGCACAACCGGCCCCGGCCCAGCCGGCCCCGGCCCAGCCGGCGCCGTACACGACGGCTCAGCCCGCGCCAGCAGCCCAGCCCGCACCTCAGCCGGTTGGTTCGGTGGATGACGCCCTGTCGCAGGGGGACTACGCCACGGCGCTGCAGCGAGCACAGTCCGCTCGGATCGCGAACCCGAGCGCGGTGAACTGGCTGGTCGAGGGCGTCGTACTCGATCGTTCCGGGAACTACGACGCGGCGATCGCGGCGTACTCGAAGTACCTCGAGCTGACCCAGGTCGGTGGTGACCCCAATAAGCGGGCCGAGGTGCAGGCGCGAGTCGCTGCACTGCAGAACGCGTCGCAGGGCACGATCGCGCAAGACCCGGCGTCGGCCGAGGCTCAGCGGGCGGCTCAGGCCCAGGTTGCCACGTCGCCGGGCGGGACGTCCTCGTCCGCAGCTGTCGACGCCACACCCAAGGCGACTGGCCGCTGGTTCTTTTGGGTGGCGCTGGCGGCCGTGGTCGCATCGGCCGGGATCATCGCGGGCGTGGCGATCAAGGCCAGCAACGACGAAGACTCCGACGATCTCGGCGGCACGGTCGGTGGTCCGATGCCCGCCTCCCCGGCCCTCTTCCGCTTCTGATCTCGGATGGTGAGGGCCGCCACGCGAGAGCTCACGCACCCGGGGTGATGCGAGCTTTCGCGTGGTTGAAGCTGGCCGCGGTGACCTTGGGTGGCTGCGGTGATGTCGTTCCTGAGGCCCCGACGGCGTTGCGCGCGGACGCGTCGGTGGCCCGGTTGCCCGGTCAGTGGGATGGCCCGTGGGTTTTTGCGAACGGCACCGAGTTGCCCCGGGTGTCCGTGGACCCGGTCGAGCTGATCCCGGGCGAGACGGTGGCCATCACGTTGCCCGTGGACTCATCGGGCTGCTCGTTCGCTGTCGGGTTGTTGCCCCCGCGGGTCCAAGCGCGGCAGGAGGTGTACCCGCTTGACAAGCCGCCGCCTCGTGACGCAAGAGCCGGCTGGGCGACGGCGATCGAGGAAGACGCTGGCTTGCTCCGGGCGCGATTCGTTGTCCCGCTCGGCTGGCACGCCCGAAGCGCGGTGGTTGTGGCACAGCTTCGGTGTCGAGACGAGTTGGTGCCGGTCGTTGGTGGCCCGCGCGCCGCGTGGGGTCCCGGGGGGCCCACACGCGACGGCGAGGTCGCGCCCACCACTGCAGCGCGGGTCGAGGGGGCCCACGCCGTGTTGGCCACACCACTCGTGGCCCGACGTGCGACCCATTTAATCGCATCGCGGGGCGAGCCGGTGAGGTTCGACGACCCGACGACCTGGCCCGCACCGGAACACGATCTCGTGCACAGCCTCGATGGCGAGCCGAACCATCGGCGGCGCCGTGCGACTCGGGTGGGTGTCTCGTGGACGCCGGAGGCACTACAGGTGTTCGGCGAGGTCAACGATCGAGATATCTGGAGCGAGTACCAGGTCCAAGATGACCCGCTGTACCGGCAAGAGGCGGTGGAGTTCTTCGTGCGCGGCATCGACGAGGATCCCCGGTACCTCGAGTACGAGCTGTCGGCGCGCAACGTCACGTTCGACGCTCGTTTCTCCTCGTATCGCCAAGGCGATGAGGCGTGGGACAGCGCGTGGCGAACCGCCGTCACGGTCGACGGCACGGTGAATGACGCTCGAGATCGGGATCGGGGGTGGCAGTTCGCGGTGGCGCTTCCGTGGACCGAGTTGTGCGCGTCAACGTCGGTGTCCTGCCGCCCGTCGGAGGGCGACCGACTTCGCTTCAACGTGTTTCGCCTCGAACGCCCTCGACGCAAAGCCCAGCGTGGGTACGCCCTTAGCCCGACCCTGCGGCCCGATTTTCACGAGTGGAGCAACGCGGCCGTGGTTGAACTGGGCCCGTGGTCGACGGAGTCGCGGGCGTCTCGCTAGCGGGGTTCGTCGCCAGACGCGGCGCAGCGTGTGGCGGCCAAGACGACTCGAGGGTCAGCGATGCTCGTCAGGCCCTCCGCTGCCCGCGGGCCCGGAAACGTGGCGTCGCGCGATAGAAGCGACGTCGTTCTCAGAGCGGCGGCGGTATCGATCTCGGATCTCGGCGATGGGATCCGTCGCGACGGGACGGCGGCATTGGAGAACGCTTTCGTCTGGCTACGAACCCCGCTACCGTGCGCGAATCTCCGTGTCTGCCTCTCACCTCGCTCGCACTCTCTGTTGGCTGGCTGTCCTGCCCGTGCTCGGGAGCTGCCGTGCCGACCCGGGATCGGCGGGGCCGAGTGACGCGGACCGTGCCTCCACTCGGGCTGGCATCGAGCTCGCCGAGCAGACGATCACCCCGTCTTTGTCGCAGGCCGAGACGTACGGAGTGGGGCCCGCCATCGCGGCAAACGTCACTGAACGCGCGGTCCAACAGCGCTTGTCCGATCCGCAACTCACCTTCGACCCCGGCTTGTCTTGCCTGATGCGAGGGCTCGCGGAGTTTGCTCCCGCGGCGATGAACATGCCCCCGGCGCTGGTTTCGGGCTTGTCAGCTTGGTGTGGGGTCTACGATCCGCCGCCTCGCGTGGTGGTGATCGAGCTGCCGGAGGACCCTTTGGACTGCTCCACTCGGACCGACGGGCCTTGCGCCGGCCCGCTTGACGCGTTGGTCGAGGAAGCCGAGTCGTCGCTTCCGTCCCCTCCGGGGGCTCGGTTCGGGGTAGGGGCGGTGCACCTGGCGAGCGGCGCGACCCGGTTGCTTGTTGGGCTCTCGCGGCGCGGCGTGGAACTGGAGCCGGTGGCGCGGGAGATCGACGCTTCGAGCCCGATGAAGATCGCGGGCGAGCTGGTCGGCGACCGGACGTCGCCGCGGGTGGACGTGATCGCGCCGAACGGTCAGTGGCGGCGCTTCTCGGCCCCGGCGGTTGAGGGGCGGTTTTCCGTCGACCTGACCTGCCACGCCGGGCGGGGCCGATATCACATCGAGGTGCTGGTGGAGGGAGAACACGGCACGGAGGTTGCGGCAAACTTTCCCGTGTACTGCGGAGTGGTGTCGCCTCGTTCGATTCGCTACGAGATCGAACGGGTTGATCCGTCGCTGCGTCCGGCCGAGCTGGCCCGGCTGGTGTTCCTGTATCTCAACGAGGCCCGCGCCGCTCGGGATCTCGTGCCCTTGCGTTGGGACTCGGATGCCGCGGCCGTGGCGATCGAGCACAGTCAGGACATGGCGGCGAACGGGTTTGTGGGCCACGTGTCCCCCACCACCGGTGACGCCACCCATCGATTCGCCCGCGCCGAGCTGCGCACCATTGTGCTGCGCGAAAACGTGGCCCGTGGCTACGGACCCAAGGGCATCCACGAAAGCTTGATGGGCAGCCCCGGTCACCGCGTCAACATCTTGGCCGACGACGTGACCCACTGCGGCGTTGGGGTGGCGATGGGTGCGGCAGAGTCGGCGGACGACGATCAACGGCCGGTGTTCGTGACTCAGAACTTCTACCGACCGCCGGACACGACGGGCCCGCGAGACCTCGAGGCCGGGTTGCGGCGTGATGTCGACGCTCGACGCGAGCGGGAAGGCCGTTCGTCGGTCGCATGGAGCAAGAAACTCATCGCATTGGCCCAAGCGCAGTCGGACGGCCGGGGGCGGCAGCGAGAGCCCGATGACGAGACCCTGCGAGACGCGGTCTTTGGCCTCGGGTTCCACACCGTGACCCGGCACGAGGCGTTCGCCGAGGATTATCGAGCGATCATCGATTTGGATATCTGGGGCGAGGTCACTCAAGACGAGGCGGTCGGGGTCGGCATCACTCGCGTGGCCGCGACGGCGGCGTCCCCGGCTGGTTTCGCGCTGGTGATCCTGGTGGCCACGCCCTAGGGCCGCGTCAGGCCCGGCGGACGGGCGCGCGACGTTCCGCGGCGGTCTGGGCTGCGCGCGAGTTGCCCGTCTTGTGACCGCGACACCAACGTGGTCGCCCGCCGGCCGCCGGCGCGACCGCACGCTATGCTTCGTGGATGCCCGCCATCCCCGAGCTCGACCCTGTGGTGTTGACCGGGCTTTCGATTCTGTCCGTGGTGACGTTGTTGGGCACTGCGGCGCTGGTGCCGTTTGTCGTGGCGCGGATTCCCGAGGACTATTTCGCTCGCACGGAGGCACAACGGCGGCGGTCACGAGGCGTGATGTGGCTCGTTGGGGCCGTCCTGAAGAACGCCTTGGGGCTGGTGCTACTCGCGGCGGGTCTCGCGATGCTGGTGCTACCCGGACAGGGCGTGCTGACCGTACTGGCCGGCTTGAGTCTCCTCAACTTCCCGGGCAAACGGGCGCTGGAGGTTCGACTCATCTCGCGACCCGCCGTGTGGCGGACGGTGACCTGGCTTCGCCGCCGCTGTGGGCGTCCACCGTTGCGACTTCCCGAGGCCGAGGCCCAATCGCCGGGGTCACGGCCACCGGACAGGTCGTCCTAGACTCTTGTCGGCGTAGCCGGATCTGGTGGTGGTCTCCCGGGGCCGTCGCCTGCGGCTGGACCCGGGCCCGACCCTCGGGACCGGGACTCGGTTCGAGACGCACGCTGCCCATAAACGGATTCACAGCGGGCGGTCGGGACGGCGACCTACGGTCGCAAGCCTCGCTCGATCCGCCACTGCGGATCTCTTGGGGCCGACTCACGGACGCGCTTCGTGTCGAGCCAACGTTCGAGGGTTGCCAACGCTTCCTCGCGATCGCCGGTTTCGAGTGCGCTGATGGTGGCGCCGTGATTCCCCCCGGGCTCGGTGTAGGAGAACGAGTCGTCCGCTTGCTCTGCGCTGTAAGCCGCGGCGGTCCACGGGTCGTACTCGCCGTAGATGAACATCAGACGCTCGCCATGGTCGTCCACCCAGTCGCGGATATCGAGCATCGCCTCCGGATCGAAGTCCACGTTCACGCCCTGCGGGAGGTAGGTGCCGATTTCGTACGTGTCGGCGTGCTCGAGTAGGTCGGCGACGTGGTCCATGGCGACCGCGGGTGCACCGAGTTCAGCTGCCGCCTGGTAGTAGTACGGGGCGAAGAAGTCCAACGTGCCATTGACCATGCCGGAGAGTGCGAGGCTGTTGACGTAGTCGAAGATGACCTGGTCGTCGGCCTGAGAGCTAGGAATTGAACCACACGCCGACGCGCTTTGGTACTGGAAGAACACGAACGGGAGTTCGAGCGCCGCGTGTTCTAGTGCAACTCCCGGGCCACCGATGCGAGTGTACTGCGAGCCATCCATGCGCGAAAGCATGGCCTCGCGGCGCTCGAGCATCTCGCGCTGCAGTGCGGCGAGATCGGCACGGCAATCAGCGAGCGTGTCTGCTCCGACGCCGGAGAGGAAGTCGATGAAACGCTCGTCGGCGGTGCCGTAGACGATGGGGGCGACATAGGCGACGGTGCCCTCGACATCGCAGGGATGGAAGCGGCGATGAAAGACTGCAGTCTCGCCCCCTTTGCTCGCGCCCGTGTTGAGCCAGGCGGCGGGGTAGATCCATTTCATCGCTTCGTAGATCCGATGAGAGTCGTCGGCGGATTGCTCGATGGTCAGGTGTTCCCAAGGGACTGGCGTTTGCGGCACCGACGGCGGGAAGTAGCGGTGCTCGACACTGAGCACATTGGCGTCGAACAACTGCGCGAGTTCGTGATCGGCCGAGGGTAGACTGTACCCGCTGTACTTGAGCACCAATGGCAACGAGTCATCTCGGTGCTGCAACGTGAGGCGCTGGGTAAATGTCGCGCCGCTGGGGTCGTCGTGATCGACGGGTTGTTCGAAGGTCAGCGAGTACTCGACGCGTGAGCCGTCAGCGCGAGACGACCGAATCGTGAGGCCGTCGATGCACTCGAGCCTGCCTGCGATGTCGGTCGCGTCGCAATCCGGGCCCGGGGGAGGTTCGTGATCTTCGCAGTCGTCGTTGTCGTCGTCATCATCATCATCATCATCATCATCATCATCATCATC
>QKPP01000120.1 GCA_006508105.1 Myxococcales bacterium FL481
ACGGCCTCCAAGTCGAGTCGATGACGACCAGGCGGACCCCCTCGGCGCCCGGGCGCGACGGTCGGGGCGAGCCGATGCGGTGACTCGAACGGCGACGGTCTCGGGCGAAAACGCTCGGGGGCGGCCGACGGCACGACCGATGTCGAACGGTCGGGACCCGCGCGGTTCGGCGGTCGCCTCGCGAGCCGTCGCCCGCCGCCGGGTCGCGCTGCCGGCGAAACGCCATCAACGACCACGAGTCCGACGTTTGACCGCAAACTGGACATCCCCGCGAACTGAACGTAAGTTCAGCCTCTTCGAGGCCGAAGCGAGTCTGCTAAGGCTTTGAACGAGGCTTTCCCCGCGCGCGAACCCTCCTTTGCGACCCCGTCTTTTGCCTTCTCGGGGCCGCGTCGCGCGGGGGAAGCCTTGAGTCTTTCAGAAAACGGAATCGATGGCGGTGCGACGGCTGACTCGACGTGATGCGACGTCGCCTCGACCTGCTGATCGATCATAAACAAGATCGGTCACGCATGCCAGTCGCGTTTGGTGGCACCGATCTCGGGCAGCCGTCAACGCGGATCGACAACGTCGCCGGGTGCACCTCGTCTCGCACCGGCGACCGACGATGCCCAACCAGCGCGTCGCCGGCTGGAAACGCGAGCAAGCCGGCGGTTTTGTTCCCGAGTCGTCGCAACGCGACTGGCTAGGCGCGGGGTGATCTCGACGACAACGCTCGCCACCGCGGGGCCCCGCGGCACCACCGGGCCGGTTCGCCTGGGCGAGGAAGCGAAGCGATCTCCGGCCAAGGGGTCTCGGCGTCTGAGCGCGCAGATCCGCGAACGCCGGCACGTCGTCGACCGTCATCGCCCGCCACTCGAGTCGCCTCGCACACGCAGGTGGTTCGACCGCCGACACGACATGAGTTGCCGACGCTCAACGGCGACCGCTCGGACGGTGCGAAGGCAGCGACACCAAGCCAAACTGCGGTCGAGCACAGCACACCAGCTTCTCGGGCGCCGGCCCTGGGCGAGGGCGCGGGCAAGCGAAGCGGCCGGCTGCGCTGCGACACGCTATGTTGCCGCCATGCGTGAAGACGCCAACGACCGACCCCTCGACGCCGACCTACATCTCAGCGAGCGAGCCACCGTCCATCAGCGAAAGGTCGTGTGGACCGGTAGCGTGGGCGAGTTTGGAATCGACGACGTGACCCTGCCCAACGGCGCTCGCACCTCGCTCGCGGTCTTGGCTCATCCCGGCGCGGCCGCGGTGGTGCCGTTCCTCGACGCCCACCACGTCGTGCTTCTGCGCCAGTTTCGGCACGCCGCCGGCGGGATGCTGTGGGAGGTCCCCGCCGGTAAACTCGACGGCGACGAAGACCCACAGCGCTGTGCCATCCGTGAACTCGAAGAAGAGACCGGCTACTGCGCCGCGCGGATCGAAGCGCTTGGCCCGATTCATACGACGCCCGGGTTTACGGACGAGCTGATCCATTTGTTCGCGGCGTTCGATCTCAAGCCAGGCCAGGTAGCGCGCGAGGCCGATGAGCACATCATCACCGAGGTCGTGCCGTTGTCAGCCGCGCTCGAGTGGATCGACCGCGGCCGAATCACTGACGCCAAATCGATTTGTGCGCTGCTCAAGGCGGATCGTCATGCGTCACGCCACGGCGTGACGGGCCCCGCGCAGCGGTGAACGCCGCGCTGCACAGCCGACCGACCGCGCCCCGGCGCGACCACGGCATGGCGAACCTGGAATGGGTTCGGCTTGCACTCGGCTAGCCGAGGGAACAGGCGAGAGGGGTTGTCGCGTCAAGCGATCGACCCGGCAACAGGGCCATCAGACGCTGGGGGAGACGAAGCCCCAAGCTCGACACCCCGCGCGGATCCTCTACACTCCCGCTCGTGCGCTCCAGTGTCGCCGCCTTCGTGCTCCTCGCCGGGTGCCAGATCCACGCCGGTCCGCCGCGCGACATCTCCGGCCAAGACCTGTACCTGCGGCAGTGTGCCCGGTGCCACGGCGCGGACGGGCGCGGAGCCGACGGAGAGCAACCCGTGGCCGATATCACCCCGAGGTTACGGGCGATGAGCGACCGGGAACTAGAAGCGACGATCAAGCGCGGCAAGCCGCCGCGCATGCCCGCGTTCGGCGAGCAGTTCCTCGAACCGTCGCTTCGCACCCTGATGGCCTACGTCCGTCAGCTGAGCGAACACCCCGGGCCTCGCCAAGCAACGACCAGTGCCACGACGGCGAAGACCGCGACACGTGACACGAAACCGCTGACCGGGCCACGCGATCGGACGGCGCCCGCCGGCTCCGATGAGAACGCGGCCCCGCGATCGAGCTCCGGTCGGACGACGGCAAGCTCCCCCGACTCGCCACACCGCGAAGACACCAAAGCGACCGGTCCCGGCCGCGGCGTGCCAACCCCGTCGGCCGCGCGCCCAGCCGACGACAGCAAAACTGGCCCGAAACCGGGCTCGGAGCGACCCCCCGGGCCGACCCGGCCGAACGCTGACAAACCGGGCCCGGCCACCCCGCCGCGGTCCCCCGACTCGCCGTGACCGAGGGCACCCTCGGGGCACGCCTGGAGCTCGTCTGGCCCGGCAAGTACGACGAAGAAGGGCAGCGCGTAGCGTTGCCTCCACCCGGTGAGGCGCCCCGAGTCATCGACCGTCTGCCGCCCACCGGGTCCGCGACCACGAACGCGGCGCAGACCCACGCGAGCGAGCCGCCGCAAGTGGCCACCGTCGCTTGCGAAGACGCCAGCTCGAACGAACCGAACCGGATCATCTGCGGCGACAATCTCTCGCTGCTGGCCCATCTCGCGCGGACCCAGCCCGGAAGCGTCGACCTTATCTATATTGACCCGCCGTTTAACACCGGAACTCGCTTCGACACCGTGCGCAAGGTCGGCGCCGCGCAGGACGGCAAGGTGCCAACCTTTACGCTGCCCGGCTACGATGACCGATGGTCGGGACAGGCGGCTGGCTTGCTGCGGATGCTCGATCCCAGACTACGGTTGATGCATCGGGTCCTGGCGGCCACCGGAAGCCTGTACGTGCACATTGACGCCACGGTCGGGCACGCCGTCAAGCTCATGCTCGACGAGATCTTCGGGCCCGGGTCGTTTCAGCGCCAGATCGTGTGGCGCATAGGCTGGCTGTCCGGGTTCAAGACCAGCGCGAGGAACTGGATCCGCAACCACGACCTGATCCTCTTTTACGTCAAAGACCCCAACGCGTTTACCTTCAACAAGCGCTACTTGCCCCACCCGCCGGGCTACGTGCGAAGGGACGGGAAGCCCCCCCGCGGCAAGGGCATTCCCCTGGAAGACGTGTGGAATGCCAACGAAGCCGAGCGCGCGTTCGTGGGCCGCGAGTCGCTGGACTCGATCCAGATCAAGAGTTTTTCCCGCGAGAAGACCGGATGGGCGACGCAAAAAAACGAGAGCGTGCTCGAACGGATCATTGAAGCCTCCTCCCGACCCGGCGATCTTGTCGCTGACTTCTTCGGCGGATCGGGCACGACGGCCGCCGTCGCCCAACGGCTGGGGCGGCGGTACCTGGTCGCCGACGCATCGTCGCTGGCCACCGAGATCACGCTGCTGCGCGTCACCGGAACGGACCGGGCGTGCGAAACGACGCTCGAACGCATGCCGAGCCGCGCTGCCGCGTCTGCGAAGACCCGATTCGTCGCCGGCGAGCTTGAACTCGACGTGGTGTTCGACAAGCCGGGTGCCCGCCTGAGTCTCTCGGACTACCGCTACGTCGACACGACCGACCTCCCTGAGCCGGTGACCGACGCGAGTCAGCGCCGCGGCCTCGATCTTGTTGAGGCGTGGTGGGTGGCGGAACCGAACGACGGGGACGCCCTCACGTTGCAAGGCGGCGCGGCGCGATCGCACCATCAGCGTGATCTTGGCGACGGCCCCGACCACCCGATCTGCGTCCGCACGTTGCCCGCACGGGTCGTGATTCGCGTCTCGGACGTGCTGGGCCAACGGCAGATCCATGTGTTCGAGCTGACGACTCCCAGCGCGGGCGCGACCCAGTCGAGCCGCGTGAGCAGCCGCGGTCAAACCGACCTCGCCCCAACCGGCGCCAGCGAACCCGCGGATGCGGGGCGATAGGCCGCCGAGCGCACCGACGCTTGGCCGTCACCACCGGACGGCCCGGCCGGGTCTCGGTCGCGCGACAGCCGGCGTCCCCGAACGCCGTGCCCGCTGATCCCGCAGGCCTGTCCAATCCAGGTCACCAGATCCCCACGATGGCGACATGACGGACAGCAGGACCTCGTGGCACCGAGGCGGCGACATCACCCACCACGGGCGGCGGTGGCCCCGGACCGCTCAATCGCCTCCACGGAGGTGAAACCCAGTGAAACCGCACCCGCGCCGATCATTGACGCCCATTCCCGACGAGCAAGGGGCTGAGATCCGCCAGGTTCCCGCCGTGGAATCGCTCGGCGTGGCGATCGGTCACTTCGTTTGTCGCCCGCACAGCCGCCGCTGGAACGAGGACAACTTCATTCGCCGGGGCCACGTACTCGCGTTTCCTCGCCGGAGCCTCGAGATCGCGCAAGCCGGACACCGCCGGGTCGTCGCGGGGCCGGGCCAGGTGATGCTGTACAACCGCGATCAGATCTATCGCCGTCGGCTGCTCGACCCGCGCGGCGACGACTGCTTCTTCGTTGGCGTGCCGGATCGATACGCCGCCGCCGCGATCCGTGAGCGGGACCCAACCGTGGATGAACACCCCCGCCGACCGTTTCGATACCCACGCACCCGCCTCTCGGCCCGAGGCATGCTGACACTACGCACCCTGATCCGGACCGCGTGGTCGTCCCCCGTCGATCGCCTGCGGCTCGAAGAACTGTTGGTCCAGTTGCTCACCGAGGTGACATCGACGCTCCCGCCGGGGCGAGACCCCACACCCACCGCGCCCACACGCGAGTCGACGCGAAAACGCCATCGGGAGTTGGCCGACACCTTAGAACGCACGCTCGCGTCGCGGTTTCACGAGCCGATCGGGCTCGAAGAGATCGCGGATGCCGCCGACGCGTCGCCGTTTCACGCCGCGCGCGTGTTTCGTGGTCAAACGGGGATGAGCCTGCACACGTACCGCACGCGGCTGCGCTTGTACGCCGCCGCGGCTCGTCTGCTCGACGATCGCCCGCGGCTGGCCGATCTTGCGGTCGACTTGGGCTTCGCCAGCCACAGCCACTTTTGCGATGCGTTCACGCACCACTTCGGGTGCCCGCCGTCGGGCTTTCGCAGTCGCGGCCGCGTTTGAACCCGCCGCACGAGCAAGGATCCGGAAGCTCCTCGAGCGCGTCCCACGTAGCGTGGGGCCATGATCCGCACGAAGCGTCCATCGACTTCCCGTATTCTCTGGCGCGGGCTTTGCCCGAGCGTCGCTTGGCTCGGGCTAGGCACGGTGCAACCGGCAGTCGCCGCCGCGGCCGACTTCGCCGAACCGGATGTTCGGGTGATCTGGGAGATGCACGGTGCGCCGGGTTCATACTTCGGGTGGGCCGTCGCCGAGCTGGCCGACATCGACGGCGACGGACGTCGCGAGGCGATGGCGGGGGCGCCCGGTCACGACCCGGGCACGGGGGCGACGGGGCGCGCGGTGATCGTGTCCGGCGCCACCGGCCACACGCTGCACGATTTTCGCGGCGAGCCCGGCAGTGGCTTCGGCTACGCGATCGCGGACGCCGGCGACGTCAACGCAGACGGCCACCACGACATCATCGTGGGCGCACCCAACCTCGAAGCCGGCCACGCGTTCGTCCACTCCGGCGCGGATGGGTCACGGCTCCTCGCCCTGGCGGGCGAGGCCGCGGGCGACCGCTTTGGTGCCGCCGTGGCGAGCGCGGGCGATGTCAACCGCGACGGCTACGCCGACCTCCTCGTCGGCGCTCCAGGGACCGCCCAACCCGAGGCGAACAGTGGCAGCGCGTACGTGTTCTCCGGGAAAGACGGATCGCAGCTGCGGGCCCTCACGGCGACGGGCGGTGGCGATCGCTTCGGTTCGGCCACGGCGTGGGTCGGCGACCTGACCGAAGACGGTGTACCGGAGCTGTTTGTCGCGGGACGCGACGCCGGAGCGGAGCAAAAGGGTCAAGCTTATGTGTATAACGGTGTCACCGGAGAGCTAGCATTCGCCCCATTCGACGGAGGAATGCGAGGCGTCGATCTCGGCTGGTTCTTCGTCGCCACTCCCGGGGATGTCGATGGCGACGGCGTCAACGACCTGTACCTAGGAGACTTCAACGCTACGAGCAAAGGACCTGCGACCGGCGAGGCCTATGTATACTCTGGTGCGAGCGGCTCGCTGCTGCACGCCTTCTACGGGGCGAGCGCGGGCCAGGGTCTGGGGCCAGGACGCGGAGCCGGGGATATCGA
Organism: Myxococcales bacterium FL481; assembly: GCA_006508105.1. Classification (GTDB taxonomy): domain Bacteria; phylum Myxococcota_A; class Polyangia; order Nannocystales; family Nannocystaceae; genus FL481. The sequence continues at coordinate 6,389 of QKPP01000120.1, forward strand.
TGGGGACGGCTTGCCGGACATCGTGGCGGGCTCGTACCTGTCCAGCGACGCAGTGGCCGGCGGCGGCAAACTGTCGTTCTTCTCCGGCGCGACCGGGGAACGACTGCGCACGATCACGAGCCGTACTCAGGGGGAAAACCTCGGCTTTGACGCCGTCACCGTGGGAGACGTGGACGGCGACGGTTGGGACGATACGCTGGCTTCTGCGGCGAGCGGCGACGCCGTGTATCTAATCGCTGGCCGGGAATACGAAGACGATTGCCCAGAGGACCCGGCGACGGGCGACACGGGAGACACCGACCCCGACCCCGATTCGGCGACCGGAGACGGAGCGCCCCATCCCGACAAACCTTGGAGCTGCCAGATCGGCGAACCGCCGGGATCGCCAGGCGCCACGTGGGCCGTGCTCGCGCTGCTCGGACTTGGGGCGTGCCGGCGTCGGCCCAAAGCCGCCTAGTCAGCGCTGCCGAGCGGGTACCCAAGCCGTCGTGCGCCCGCCGATCTCGACGAATTCGATCGGGCTTCCCCCGTGGTCCCGGGCGTCGGCCCCCTTGCCCCAGCGGTAGTGAAACAGCCACGAGCGAGGGAATCGGTCCTTGCGAGCATCGACCGCGACGGCTTGGCGAACGACGCCACGAAGCCTGGCGTGGAGCCGCTTGAGCTCCCCCGTGTCGAGCGAGGAGACCCGGCGGCGCGGGTCAATGCCGGCTTGGTACAGCACTTCGTCCGCGATCCAGTTGCCCACACCCGCGGAGAATCGCTGGTCGAGCAGCAGGCTCTTGAGCACCGCCGTACGCCCGGCGACGAGGCCTCGAAATGCGGGGAGCGACGGCATGTCGGTCAGCGGATCGAATCCCAGATCCACGAGCGGTGGTTCGGACAGCGGACGCTCCACGAGCCGGATCCGTCCGAGCCGCCGGGCGTTGGTCATCACCAGCTCCCCGCCATCGTCGAACGCCATCCCGATTTTCTCAAATCGCGGCGGCCAAGCGTCGTCCACCTGCTTGCCGTGACTCGCGAGCTTGAGCGGGTCGACCCCGCGCACGCGAAAGGCCCCCGTCATGCCGAAGTGGAAGACCGGGTGCGGACCGCGATCGAGCTCGAACCAGATGTACTTGCCCCGACGGCACGCCGCGACGACGGTCCGCTGAAGCAACGCGCGCTCGATGTCCTCCGGCGCGCGACCACAAAACACGATGGGGTCGGGCTGGCAGCGCACCGCCACGATCTGCCGACCGACCGCCGCTTCCGCGGCCATCCGCCGCCCAAACTCGGCCTCGGGGAGCTCTGGCACGGACCCCAGCTTGCCATGAACCAAGATGAGCCGATGGCGAGCGGGCGCCCGGTCGGCGGCGAGTGGCGTCCCACGCTGCGGGCTACGCGGGCGCGAACGGAATCTCGATCCATGCCCCGCGCTCCGACGACCACACCAGCGGACGAGCCCGGTCGTCGGTCCAGCGCAAGCGATCGTGCAGTTGCATCTGCGCCGGGTTGCTCAACCGGGCCCGGAGCGGCCGCCCAGTGGGGACCGACGGCACTTCGCAGTGCACCCCACGCTCGGACTCGACGAGCGTCGTCACATCCAGCCGAACCCGTCGACCGTCATCGAGATCGCACCACAACGTGTCATCTTCGTCCGACTCGACCCCGCGGACCCGCAGGGGAGTGTCGTCCACAGCGATGTACGCCCATTGCTCGCCGGCCCGGATGACATGCCCGCCCCCCTCGTGTCGATCGAGACCGCGACGCAGCCAGGCCACCACCCGAGGATGCGTGACCGCGTCGCCCTCGCAGAAGAACTCGCCGCGCGCGTTGAGCCGCAGCTGGAGGCCGCGACGCAGGATCTCGAGATCGTGGGGCGTGAGGGTCACGTCACCGTTAGAGTAGCGCCCGAAGTCGGCCGGCACGCGTCGGTCCGCCCCCAGGTCGCGCCCGCGGGCCACGGTGCTGGCGCGAGCCCTCGCGCGCCACGAGACCGCACGACAGGCCTGGGCTATAACCCGCGCCCGTGAGCCTCCTCGTCTTGGAAAGCGCCGCCTTGGGCTACGGGCAAAAACGCCTGTTTGCCGACGTCGACCTGCGAATCGCCGACGGTGATCGCATCGGGCTCGTGGGCCCCAATGGCTCGGGAAAAACGTCGCTGATGCGCGTCCTCGCCGGTCAACAAGCCCTTGACGACGGCGCAGTGCGGCCCAAGCGAGCGCTGCGGGTCGGGTATCTGCCGCAAGACATCGTGCTGGACGGAGGCAAGTCGGTGCTCGAGTTCGTGATCGCTAGCGTGCCGGGGCGCGAGACAGTCGACGCCGAGATCGAAGCCGCCCAAGCCGAGCTAGAGGCGGTGCAGGCCCGCGCCGAAGCCGGCGACGCCGACGCCAACGAGCCCCTTCTCGAACTCGCCCAGCGCGTCGCGGACCTCCACGAGCGGGCAGCGCACTTCGACACCCACTACTCCGAGCATCAGGCCGCGCGCATTTTGGCCGGCCTCGGATTCGACGCGAACGAGTTCGGCCGTGACCTCGATGAACTCAGCGGGGGCTGGAAGATGCGGGCGCTCCTCGCCGCTCTGCTGTTCCAATCCCCCGACGTGCTGCTGTTGGACGAGCCCACCAACCACCTCGATATGCCGTCCGTGGCTTGGCTGGGGAACTTTCTTCAGCGCTACTCGGGTGCGTTCGTACTGATCTGTCACGATCGAGAGTTTCTCAACGAGCAGATCTCGCGGGTCGTGTCGTTTGAGAGCGAAGGGGTGCGCCAATACGCCGGAGACTACGAGCACTACCGCCGCCAGCGCAGCGAGGAGGAGATCGTCCTCGAAAACGAGGCGAAGAACATGGCCCGCGAACGCGAGAAGGCCGAGCAGTTCATCACCCGCTTTCGCGCCCAGGCGAACAAAGCCAAGGCGGTGCAAAGCCGAGTCAAGGCGCTCGACCGGATGGCGGAAGTCAAGACCTTTCAGCGCCGCAACGTCATGCGATTTGCGTTCCCACCCTGTGCTCGCGCCGGGGAGTACGTGCTCAAGATCGAAGGGCTCGGCAAACGCTACGGCGACCATGGGGTGTTCTCCGGGGTGGACCTCACCGTCCGTCGCGGCGAAAAGATCGGGATTATCGGCGTCAACGGGGCGGGCAAGACCACGCTGTTGCGGATCATCGCGGGCGAGCTGGCAGCCTCGTCGGGTGAGGTTTCGTTCGGCACCAAGGTGGATCCCGGCTATTACGCCCAGCACCACACCGACTCGCTGTCCCCTGACAACACCATCTTCGACGAGGTCGCGCAGCGCGACCCCGAAGCGGGACAAACCCGAGTACGATCCCTGCTGGGTGCGTTTCTGTTCTCCGGAGACGATGTGGACAAGAAGGTGAGCGTGCTGTCGGGTGGGGAACGGTCACGGGTGGCGTTGGCCCGGTTGTTGGTCCGGCCCGGGAACATGCTGCTGATGGACGAGCCCACCAACCACCTCGATCTGGAATCGAGTGAGAGCCTGGCCGAGTCGCTTCGCAGCTACGACGGGACGCTCATCTTCGTCAGCCACAACCGCAGCTTCGTTCGCCACCTGGCCACCCGGATCTGGAACGTGGCCGACGGCACCGTGGACACGTACCCGGGCACACTCGACGAGTATCTCGAGCGTAGCCGTCGCGCCCGTGACGGTGATCCACCGGAAGCACCGAAAACGAGGAAACGCCCGGCGGCGGCACCGTCGGCGGCCCCGCCCCAAACGGCGCGCGCCAAATCGGCACCGGCCACCGCGACCGTCAAACCCATTTCGCGTCAGGACGCCAAGGCCCGCAAGCGGGACGAGGCCAAACGGCGGGCCGAGTACAACCGCATCGTCGGTCCGGCGGCCAAGAAAGTCGAGGCGATCGAAGCCGAGGTCACCGCGCTCGAAGCCAAGCAAAAGACCATCAGCGCCCAGCTGACCGATCCGGCCTGCTACGAGGATGAGGCCAAGCGTCGCGAGTTGCTCGACGCCTTCTCGCACGGAGCCGCCTCGCTCGACGAGCTATCCGATCGCTGGGAGATTGCGCAGGCCGAGCTTGAAGACGCACAAGCCCGCTTCGGCGGGGACTAGCGGCCTACTTCGCCTTGGCCTGCAACCGTTTGATCTCGCGCGCCGCGTCGCGAGCGTAGGCGCCATCCGGGGCGAGTGCCAAGTAGCGCTCCCAGGCCTCAAGGGCCAGCGCGACCTCGTTTTGCGCCTGCCGTAGGACCGCCGCGGTGAGCCAGCAATCGGCCGCGTGGGCGTCGGCCGCGATGCACGTCGATGCGGTGGCCAACGCCGCGTCCGTTCGGCCTTGCTCGAGCTGCACTTGCGCAACCAGTACCAGCAGCTCGGAAGCTTGTGGATGCTGGGCCCGCAGCGGATCCAAGATGGCCATCGCCTCTTTGAGCTTGTGCTTTTTGTACAACCCGCGCGCCTTGTCGAGTTGTGCTTGGTCGGCGTCGGCAAGGCCCCCCTGACCCGCGCTGGGCGATGATCCGTGCTGCTTCGCGCCCATCCTCGGCGTCGCCTCCGTGCCGTGCCCCGCGGCGGGGTCTCGCGTCGCAGCGGCCCCGTGCCCACCTGGCGTGCCGGAAGCGGGGGCGCCGTGCTCTTGCGCGGCACCGGGCTCCGCGGACGCTTCGTGCTCCGCGGCGGCGGCGTGATCGGCCGACGGACCGGGCTCGGCTTCGGCTCCCGGCTGAGCTTGCGCTCCGTGCCCGGCGTCCGCTCCGTGACCGCCGCCGGCTCCGGGCTCCGCCTCGCCACCGTGCCCGGCTTCGGCGCCCTCTCCGGCCGCCTCCGCCCCAGGCTCGGCCTCGGCGGCGTGCTCCGCCTCCGCGCCGTGGCCCTCGGCATCGACGGCCGCATGCGTGTCCGCGTTGCCGCCGGACAACCCCAGATGATCCCCGTAGAACACGACCGCCGCGATCGCGGCAAGGCTTCCGAGACCGGCGGACCATCCCCAATGCAGTCGTCGACGCGGCGGTGCAGCCATCTGTTCCAGCTCGGCCGGCGACAAGTCGGCCTCCTCGTCGGCGTCGTCATCGAACTCGTCGCCGAAAAACGCCGCTTCGAACCCGTCGTCGTCGGCCGTCCGGGCCGACGAGGGCTCCGGCTCGCGCGCAGAATCGGATACGATCTCTCCCGATCGCGGCTCGAGCTCGGCGACACGTGCATCCGGGTCGGGACCCTCGGCGAAGGCGGCCGGGTTGGGCGGGGATGCGGTCGATGGTTGGCCCGTCGCATCCGACGACGGAGACGATGGTCGGTCGCGACTCTCCTCGGCCACCGGTGACACCGGCTGCAGCTCGTCGCGTAATGGGGGCTCAACTGGCGCATCTGGGTCGGACGCGGGAACCGGCACGACCCGCGGACCAGCCGCCAAATCGGCCGGCGACGCCACCGACTCCGAACCGTCCCCACCTGGGGCCGGCGTCGCGGTCTCGCCCTCCGTGGACAAGCCGAGCCGCTCGCCGACCTCGTGCGCGGAACGGCGAAGCCGGTCAAAGTGCTCGGATCCGTCCCCGTGCGCGTCGTCGGGACCGGCCGGCGTCGGCGGTGAGGGGTAGCGAGTCCACGCGCCGCTGACCTCGTGCGGTGGCGGGGGCAGCCCGGCCGCCTCCGCCGTCACGTCCGAACCCATGATGATGGTGCCCGGATTGTTCCAGCGCTTCACGTCCCGGGTGGGTTGCCACCGTCCGGTTTTCGGCGAGCTCTCGGCTCTGCGTGGCGGCGCCACAGCCTCGCTGGGTGGGCGGTCTTCCGACCACGGCGGTCGTCGTGAGGGATCGAGCCACTCGAAACAAAACCGGCACTTGACCGCCGAGTCTTGGATCATCTCCCCACAAAATGGGCACGGTTTCACAGTGACGCGACTTTAGCACAGGCGACGTTCGATCCGCCGGCCACGGCGCAGACCCAGCCCCTCGCGCATTCGCTCGCAATCGCGACTCGACCCCTGCGTGCAGCCGCGTCCCCCGATTGCGGTGGTGACCGACGGTTTCGTGGATCGATCCCCCCGGACCGCGGGACCTCGTGGCGTTCGAGACCGCACACTGATACGCCTCGCCGGTGCCGCCAAGCGACATCGCCTCGTCCCCGCCAGCCGCCGGCGAATCCCGCCGTCTGTCGCAGTATCTGGACCACGCCCCGCCGTGCCTGCGCTGGGCCGACCTGCCGACGCCGATCGAGCGGCTGCCTTGGCTGGAGGCGGGACGCAACGTCGCCTGCTTCATCAAACGAGACGACCGTTCGAGCTCGCTCTACGGCGGCGGCAAGGTCCGCAAGCTGGAGTTCGAGCTCGCCGATCCGCGCCACCAAACGACGCGACCGGTGGTCTCGATCGGGGGCTTTGGTAGTCACAGTCTTCTGTCGTTGGCGTTGTTTCTCCGCCGACAGAGGCGACGACTCCACGCGCTGGTTTTCGACCAGGTCGTCACACACCACGCTCGACAAAACCTCGCCGTGCTCGCCTCGCTAGATACGCAGTTTTGGTCGACCCGCACTCGCCTCGGCCTCGGACTCTCCCAGCTGGCGTACCGCACGTACGCCCGGCCAGAGGTCAGCGGGGTTGCGGTCGCGGCGGGAGCGAGTTCCGCGTTGGGGTCGCTGGGCTTCGTGGAAGCCGGGCTGGAACTGGCCGCGCAGATCGAAGCCGGACAATGCCCACGACCCGACCGGATCTACATCACCGCCGGATCGGCGGGGAGTTCAGCCGGGCTGGCCTTGGGCTTGGCCCTCGCCGGGGTACGCACGCAGCTGCGGTTGATCTCCGCCGTCGAGCCGTTGTTGTTCAACCGCTGGCTGTACCGGCTGAAGTTGGCGGCGGTGTGGCGAGAACTGCGTCGTCGCGGCCCACGGCAAGCGCTGCCAAGCTCCGCCACCGGCTGGCTCCAGCAGCGCGGCGTGGACATCGAGATCGATCACCGCCAGGTCGGCCCGGGGTACGCCGTGCCCACTGCGGCGGGACAAGCCATGGTCGCCACCGCGGCGCAACGCGGGCTCCACCTCGAGACCACCTACACCGCCAAGTGCGTCGCCGCGTTGCATCAAGACCTCGAGCGCGAGACCGTGCCGCCGAACTCCACCGTGTTGTTTTGGCACACGCACGCCGACAACGAGCTCGCGCCGCACGTGCGACCGGGCTGGGAGGAGTCGCTGCCGCCACGACTGCGACGGGTGCTGGACGCTAGCCGGCCAGCACTCGAGCCGCGGCCGCTTTGACCAAGTCCGCGTCCACCTGGTCGCGGTGGGTCTTCATCACCGCCCCCATTAGCCGCCCCATGCCCTTGGTGTCAGTGATGCCGTTGTCGGCGGCGACCTTGCGTACCAACGCCTCCGTCTCGGCTTCATCGAGTTTTTTGGGCATATACTGCTGGCAAAAATCGAGCTCGAACTGGGCGGCTGCGATCGGCTCGGCACCGCGCTCCCCGAGCTCGGCGTAGGCCGCCATGCTCTTTTTCAGCTCTTTGGCGTAGGCGCTGAGCGTGGACTGCCACAGCGCATCGTCCTCTTCGCGCCCCGAGCCGTCTTTGAGGGCGACGAGCGCCTTGGCCTTGAGCATCCCGATCACCGTCTTGGTGGGCTCGTCCCGGTCGAGACGGGCCTGGCGCAGACGGGCGTCGATCTGTTCGCGAATCGTGCTCATGTGGCGACGGTACACCAAGTTGGCCGTCGTCGCTTGTGCGGCCGAACGCTGGTGGGCGTGGGCACCCGGCTCGATCCCCCGGCGGTCGCCAGAACTCAAGCTGGGGCCAGGCCCACTCGACGTCACCGCTCGGCTTCGGCCCAATCGTACGCCGCACGGCGACGTCGCTCATGCTGCGCGAGGAAGGTCGCATCGGTCTCGTCGTTGGCCAGCGCACGCAAGCAGTTACGATTCCCCCGTACGCTCGCCGCATCTTGTCGGAGGATCCGCTCGCCATAGGCCCGGGCGACCGCATCAACTTGCCCGACGGGGACGATCGCGTCGAAGGCCGAGCGCAACCGGGGGTCGGTGGCCGTGAACTTGTCACCGCACAGCGTTGCCCCCCGAGCGAACGCGTCTCCGAACACACGAGTCAACCGGCGCAACCCCGCGGCGTGGTACACGACGCCGACCCGTCCGACGGGCACAGCAAACGTCGCGTCCTCGCTGACCACGCGCAGGTCGCAAGTGGCGACCAACTCGACCCCCGCGCCGATGGCTGCGCCGCCAACCGCTGCGATGAACGTGGCATCGGCAGCGAGCATCGCGTCGGTGGCGGCAACGAGCGATGCGTCGGGCAACTGATCGCCGGTCCCGCGGGTCAACGCGCTGAGGTCGAACCCGCTACAAAACGCGGGGCCGTCGGCCGCCCGCAAGATCACGACCTCGCCGGCGAGCTGTGATGCACGGTGGCGGATCCAAGCCAGCATCGCGGGCGTGACCGCGTGGCGCTTGGCCCCGTGCGACAAGGTCCAAGTGATCAGGCGGTCCGACAACTCCGCCTCAAGAATTTCGCCGATGCCGTGACTCATGTCGTTTGCCTCGCCACCGGCTTGCCGTCGCGCTCAGCGACTCTCCAGGGGGAAACCCTCGGAGGGCGCTGCGCGACCTCGTCCGCCGGTCTCTGCGCCACGACGTTTCGTTCCACCGCAAGCGACGTGGCGCAACGGCTGCTCACTCGCCAGGTGACCGATAAGCCTCGTCTGTGACCACGAACAACAAGGCTCTCGGCGGCGTTCAACCCCGCCGCCATCGGTCTGTAAGTCAGCATGCGGCAACCTACCACGACGCGAAACCCCGGCGATGAGCGACGCCGCGGCGACACGGCGGCCATCATCGGGAGTGGCCCCGTTCGTCGATGCCCACTAACGTAAAGCTACATGTCTATTCGTTCGGGTTGGTTCGCCGCGGCCGTGCTCGTGATCGCGACTGCAGGCTGCGCATCACGCGGGTACAGCGTCGGTGGCGTCGACATCGAACACGGTTCGAGCCGCCAAAAGCTCGATGCCGCCGCGTTGGTTCGCAAGGCATCGCCCGCCGTTGGCGTGATCACCACCGACGTCGCCCGCGGCATGGGATTCGTCATCGATCCGCGCGGCTACATGCTGACGAATCGCCACGTCATCGAAGACGCCGACCACGTCGACAAGGTGGTGTTTCCGGCTCATGACCCGCCGTTGGTCTTCGGTAGCGTCCGCGTCGAATACATGCACCCCGACCACGACCTCGCGTTGCTCAAGGTCACCTCCGACGCGCCGCTGCCCGTGGTGCCGCTGGCGACCCCGCGAGCGGTGGCGACCTCGGGCTACGCCGATATCCGCGACCCCGTGCTCTTGCTCGGTCGGCAGTCCGACGAGCACATCCAGTCGCTGACCTTTCACACCGGCGAGGTCACGCAGCTCAAGGCTCGCAACGACGCGGTCGGCCCGGGCGACTTTTTGGGGCTCACGGTTGCCGTCCGCAAGGGCCAAAGCGGCGGGCCCGTCGTCGACCGCTACGGGCGAGCCATCGGCGTGGTGACTTGGACCTGGCGCGACCGGCCGGGTGGATTTGCCATTCCCATCGCCGAAGCCGCCCGCATGCTCGACGATCGTCCGCAGCCGAAGTCCACCGACGACTACGAAGCGTTGGCTGAGGCTCGGGCCACCGACTACCTCGTCGGCCTCGCCCAAGCCGAGCTGGACCGAGCCCGACGCATCACTTCGCCGAGCTACGCCCGTCAGGTGCGCGGCACCACCCTCGAACAATTCATCGGCTCGCGCGGACCCGCGTTGCTCAGCGAGTACACCCATCGCCTCGACGACATCGTCAAGATTCAGCAAAACGAGGCCCTCTTCGCCGCGCTGCAAGAGACGGTCGAGAGCGCGGGGTCTCCCGAGTTTCTCGAGGCCACCGGCTTGCACCCCGCCGTGACCCCCGCCCAAGCCGTGACCTTCTTTTTTGAGTACGGGCAAGCCTACGTCGTGGCCCGTCGATTCGGTCGACGTGAGCCCAACGACGCGGCTCGAATCGCCATGCAGCGCCTGTACTCCCTCGATGCGGCCCGCAGCTTCGCCTTGGCCCAGGTCATCAATCACCTCGAGAGTTCGCGGTTGCGAGTGGAGAAGACGGAAGTCACCCCCGGGGTGTACGCACCGCGGGCCGTGGTCACGATCGTGGCGGAAGACGACGCCGTTGGCCGCGAAGCCGAGCCCCGCAAGATCGCGCTGCAGATGCGGTTTGAATGGGGCGACTGGTACGTCGCCGAGGTGCAACAGGTCGATACCGGCGCGTCCGTGGCGTGGCGACGTCGATCGACGCAGTTGCCGTAGCTGAAGTTGCACGCCGTCGACGGGCAACAGCCCGCGTCTGGGCCTCGCGGTCATGCGGTTTCGCCCCGTGCTTCGCGTCGGCGAGAACCGGTGCAAACTCGCGCCGGTTCTCACCTACCCGTTCGCCGCGTTGCATGCGACGGTTTTGAACCAGATCGGGATTTTGCCGTCGCCTCGCGGCAAAGTTTGTGACCAGCCGGAACGGCCGCCTATACTCACAACGTGTTCACGTTGCGCGCTCACGTCATCGCGGCGATCGCCACGTGGACGAGCCCCGTCACGACAACGCTCGGTTCCGCCGCCAACGCCCGACCCGCTCCCGCGGGCCCCGCCGCGACCGAGAACGCCCCGACCGACTGGATCGCCCGACGCGGCGCTCCGTCGACGACCATCGCGCTGTCATTGAGTCCGCCTCCCCGTCACGCGCCCGAGGACCGTCGGTCCGCACGCGAGATGCCCGGCTCGGCCTCGGCCGGCACCGAGGCCCGCGACGCGGCCCGACGCTCGACCCGAGCGGACCCACCGTCCCGCGTCCCCCCCGACCCCCCGGGGGTCTCGCCCGGCCGTGTGGACGCCGATCCCGAAGTCGAGGCGCTCAAGCAGCTGTACGACCAAGCCCACGTCGCATTCCTCGCGGGCCGCTACGAGGACGCCGCCACGATGTTCGATGACGGCTACACGCGCAGCCGCCTGGTCGCGTTCTTGTTCAATAGCGCGGTTGCCTGGGAGCGAGCCGAGCGCACGGACACCGCCGTCGAACGCTACGCCGAGTACCTTGTCGCCGCCCCGGATGCCTCGGATCGCGAGTCCATCGCCGTGCGCCTCGACATGCTCCGCCGCAACCTGCAACGCAAGCGGGCGGGCCAAGAGCAAACGGCGATGGCGAATCAGATGCAAACCAAGGGCGTGGCGATCGTCACAACGACCCCCGCCGGCGCGCAACTGCGGCTCGACGATCCGGACGGACCCGTGTTCGCCACCGCCCCCTTTCGCGGCACGTTGCCGCCGGGGAAGCACGTGATCCATGTGTCCGCGCAAGGGTATCGGTCCATCAGTCGAGCGTTTCCCGACAACCAGGGCAAGGTCCTGATCGGCCACTTCTCGCTGTCGGAGGAGTACTTTCTCGGCCACCTTGAGATCAAGTCGACCGTGCCGGAGGCGGACGTGTTCCTCCTCCAACGAACGGACGGCGAGGGCCGTCCGGTGGCGCCTAGCCCCGACGCGGACATCCCGGTCGGTCGCACCCCGTTCTCGAATCAGCTGCCTCCGGGGCGATGGCGAGTACGAGTGGCCAAGCCGGGATATCAACAAACCGAGCAGGAACTCGACATTCGCCAGGGCAAGGTTGCCACCGTCAACGTGCGGCCCCAGCTGATCTCGCACGCGATTATCAAGTTCGGGGCCCAAACGCCCGCGAGCGTCGGGGCCATCGCGCACTTGAGTCGAGACGAGCCACAGCGCTTGTGCGAGCTTCCCTGCGAGGCGTCGCTGCCCGTCGGAGAGCACACCATCGTCGTCCGCAAACCCGGCAAAAAGCCACTCGAGTTCGACGTGCGCGTGCGGGCGGCCGACTTCGTGCGGGTTGACGTGCAACTTGAGCCGAAGACCCGGCGCCTCCCGGCCGTGGTGACCGCCGTGATGACCGGTGGCGCGGCTGTCGTCGGCACGGTCTTCGCGTGGCAGGCCCTGACGACCCGCCGGAACATCGAACGCGACTTGGACCACTATGCGCAGATCGACGCGGACGACCCGCGCGTGCGCGAGGGCTGGCGCCAGGCGATCGTCGCGGACGCCTGCTTCGCCGGGGCTGCGATCTTGGGCAGCCTGACGCTGTACTACCTATTTCGTGAGACGGGAGAGCCGTCCCAGGGCCGAAAACACCAGCACAATCTGGCTCGGCGAGCGAGCATCGGACCCAGACTCGGACCCGGGTCTGTGGGTCTGACCGGCCAAGTGAGGTTTTGACGTGCATCGCGGTTGGATCATCCGGGTGGGCCTCACTGGCGGTCTCGTTTGCGGCTGCAACCCGCTGGTGTACGAGCAACTGCTCGAGGACGCCTGGGTCCAAGACGACGCGTTCGATCCACCGACTCGATCCAATGTGCACGGCTCGGTGGCGGCGACGTTCCCTCCCGGCGAGCCGGGGCCGTCGTCGGTGCTGATGGCGGGCGACCACGATGGCATGATGGTGTGGTGGGGCCTGCACCCCGACGGGACCCTCAATGCGCAATACCCCCGGTTTGAGGAGGCGAATGCCCTGGTCAACCCGATCCAGGATATTCGGTCGACGCGGGTCCGGGGACTGGTCCGCGTGCCGGCACCGACCCGCGGAGATTCGACGGCCGTCGCGCTGGCAGCCTTCGTGTCGCCCGGCGAGCCCGAGAAATCTCGAATCGTCGGCATCGCCCTGCCCACATTTGTACGGATCGATCCTGACCCAAGCCGAGACGTGCTCAATCCGACGGTGCGAGGCAGCCCCGTGCCCGGCTTCGGGCGCGGATTGGCTGCGATCAATCTCGATGCCGACCCCGACGACCTTGTCGAAGTGATGGTGGGCTCAGAGATCGGCGTACTCATCTTCGACAGTCTTGATCGCAATCGCCCAACCTACGCGGCCAACAAGGCGGATCTTCCCCCCGAGGCCATCACGGGGGCCAACGAGCCCGCCGGGTACAGCTTCACCCTCTGCGAGAACCCGGAGATCACTGGGATTGCCAGCGGTGACCTCCTGGGCGACGAACCGGCGTTCGTGGTCGCCGATCCCGGTGGCCTGACGCTGATGGGAACCGCGGCCGAAGATCCGGTCAATGCGGTGGGCGCCCCCGTGTTCGCCTGTGACCTCGCCCGCATCGCGGCGCCCGAGGACGCGACCGATACGTTCGGCCAAGCGCTGTACGTCGACGACATCAACGCCGATGGCGCGACGGACCTGGTCGTCGGCGATCCTGGAGGCAACGCGGTGTATGTATACGTCGCCAACGCGAGCGGACTGCCCGACGAGCCGGCCTCCATCACCCCAAGTGAATCCGCACGAGCATTTGGGGCGTCGATCGGCCGCGCCGACCTCGGCGGCACCCACGACCCAGCACTGGTCATCGGAGCCCCGGACTCAGACGTCGACGGCGTGCCCCGGGTGGGCAAGGTGTTTCTCTACGACCTGCCGGGCTATCAAGAGCGAACGGTGCTCGCCGACCTCACCCCGGAACCAGGCTCGCGCTACGGACGATGGGCGGGCGGCGTTGGCATCGACGGCGACCGTGACGAGCTGGTGGTCGTCGGCACTCGCGGTCTCCGGGTTCACGTCGCCATCGACGCCGGTGACCCGCATCCGTCGGGCGCCGAGGTCGACTAGGGCTGGCGGACCACGCTTCGAGAGTCCACGCGGCGTGGGGGTGCGAGTCGACTCGCCGCGGGCTCGACGAGTCGCGGCCGTCGGCGCTCGGCGACCCGCGATGCCCTCGACGGCGGCAGCGAGGCCACCACCTTCGACTGAGGGTGACCGCGTGCGCACGTCGCATCGCGGTTGTCGCCACGGGAATTGTCGTCCGCGACCGGATCGACTATGTTCCGCCTTCTGCGGGCCCGTCCGGCCCGCTGCTCCGGGATCGTCTAATTGGCAGGACAGCGGGTTCTGGTCCCGTAAGTCAAGGTTCGAGTCCTTGTCCCGGAACAA
>QKPP01000089.1:0-13341 GCA_006508105.1 Myxococcales bacterium FL481
CGTCCGCCCGGCCCCGCCGCGGCTGCAGATCGCGATGCGGCGCCGCTCGAGCCGACCCGCCCCTTGCCAGCCGGCGAGGTCGATCGCTTGTGCGCCGCGGTCGACCACGACTACGTCGACGGCACGCTCTCCGCCACGTTTCGGGGGATCGCCGTGTCGAGTGCGGCCGGCCGTGCGCTGCTCGCCGCCGCCCGCGAGGCCGACCGCCCAGGACGCCATGTCCTCGCCGCGGCACGCCAGGTGTCGCCAGATCTCGCGCACCCCGAGCTGGGCGCGTGCCGCAAACTCGACGACTACATCGACGACGTCGAGTGATCGCGATCCGGCGGGTCGGCACGCGACCCAGCCGCGCGAATGTTTCCCCAACGGTGTCGTCTACGTCCGCATGCTCGACGAACCCGCCGAAGCCCCTACACTCGAACCGGTGTCACGTCGCCCGAGGAGCCCACGCATGATTCGACCGAACACCACCTGGTTGGCCCTATTCGCACTGCTGGGGGCGTGGCTGTATGCCGGCCCCGCTCGCGCGAATCTCGAGGCGTGCGGCAACATCAACGTGGAAGCGCAAGCCCAATGCGAGGTCTACGTCGAAGGGCAATGCGAAGCCCAGTGCACCCCGCCATCCTTCAACGCCGCCTGTGCCGCCGACTTGGAAATCGGCTGCCAGGGGATGTGCAACGCCAGCTTCGAAGTCGAGTGTACGGACCGGTGCCTGCCGAACTGCCAGGCGATGTGCGCCCCCGAGCCGGGCTCGTTCGACTGTCGCGCGTCGTGCCAGGCGGAGTGCTCGGGTTCTTGCAGCGCGCGCTGCCAAGCGACTGCCAACGCGGCTGAGTGCGAGGCCTCGTGCCAGGCATCGTGTTCCGCCGAGTGCAGCGCGTCTTGTGATGTCTCGCTGCCCGAGGCCAACTGCGACGTCGAATGCCAGGCCTCGTGCCAAGGCATGTGCACGGCCGAGGCCAACGCGGACTGTCAGATCGCGTGCCAAGCTCAGGGCTTCGCCGAGTGTAAAATCGATCGCCAAGGCGGGTGCGAAGTCGAATGCGACCACGACGGCGCGCTATTTTGCGACGGCCAGTACGTGGACCACGGCGGTAACCTCGAGGCCTGCATCACCGCTCTCAACGCGGTGCTGGACGTGGAAGTCTCCGGTCACGCCCACGGCGAGTGCGGCAACGGTGAGTGCCACGCCGAGGCCAGCGGACGCATTTCTTGCCGCGCCACCAACGACTCGAACGGGTCGACGTCGCTTTGGGCTTTGCTCCTGCTGCTGCCCGGAGCGCGGCGTCGACTCACGCATCGATCCCGTCTCGCAAGCCGCGCCTAAGCGACTCCGCTACACTGCGCGTTCTTGACCGACCCGCGCCCCGCCTCCACGCCACGTCGCCGCCGCATCCCTCGCCTGGTCGCCTTCGGCCTGGGGCTGCTGGCGGTGATCGGACTGTGTTACGGCGGCTGGCATCACATCGGCTGCGGCCCGCGCAACGAACACTGGGCGACACCGCTCGAGTATCCGAACCGCGATGACGCTGCCCGTCACGACCCGTCGAAGTTCGAGAGTGCGGCGGTCTGCGGCAGCTGCCACATCCAACACTACGCCGAGTGGCGCGAATCGGGGATGGGCCGCTCGTCCGAGCTGTCGGCGTTTCTCATCGATTTGTACCAGACCAGTTTGGACCTGCGCGGCGCGCCGGCCGAAGACATCGCTCAGTGCTTGCACTGCCATGCCCCGCTGGCCGTCATGGGTGAGCATCCCGATCTCGCGATCGAACGCGCGTTGAGCCAAGAAGCGGTGAGCTGCGACGTGTGTCACACCGCGACCGCCGCTTATGCCAACGATGCGCCCGGCATGCTGCAATGGGATCCCGACGGTCCGAAACGAGGACCGCTGCCGGGCTCGGTCGACCCGGAGGTGCCAGGCGTGCGCCGAGCCGTGTCGCCACACCACGCGACGCAGTACTCGTCGCTGCATGAAAGCAGCGAGCTGTGCGGCGCGTGCCACATGTCACTGTGGCCGACCAACGCGTTACCGATCGACTGGACGTACGCCGAGTGGAAGCGCAGCCCGTACGCTGAGCGCGGGGTCACGTGCCAGGCCTGTCACATGCCCACGTACCGCGGCGTCGCGGCCCCCGGGGCCCCCGAGCGCGAGCGCCTGCATCGCCACTCGTTCCCGGGCGGCGGCGACGTGGAACTCGTGCGCGGGGTGGCGACGCTCGACGTCTCCGCCGTGGCCCACTTCGCGGGCCATGAAGTGCAAGTCGAAGTGGAGAACGTTCGAGCGGGGCACTCCTTTCCCACGGGGAACGCCACGGCTCCGGTCGTCAAGCTCGTCGTCGAGGCCCGAGCGGACGATGGACGCGTCGTCTTCGACGACACGCGCGAGTTCAAGCTGACCTACGGCGACAAAGACGGGAACGTGGTCAACGACCCCAGCGCGGCGCACAAGCTGCTCAGCGATACCACGCTGCAACCTCTGGAGCCGCGACACGAGCGGTTCTTTGTCGCCCACCTGCACGGGGCGACCTCGGTGCGAGCTCGCCTGATCTACCAGCGGTGGAACGACAACATCAGCGGGGCGCACCGAGCCGACGTCCTGCAAGAGTTTGTGGGGCGATATCTCGCCCAGGGCATCCAGCTGCACCGCTTGCCCGCCAACCTGCGGCAGCTCGACTTGGACAAGCTCGCTCGTGTGCGCAACATGGCGCCAACGTTGGTGGCCGAGGCCGAGCTGAAACTTCCACCACCGCCGCAAGACCCGACCAGCGCAGACCCAAGCGGACGCTAGCCGGCGGCCCGCTACGTGCGTCGCGGGACCGTGTTTTGCAGCAGCCAGGTCAGCGCCGGGATGTCGACAACCGCCGCGGCGGGCGTCCGCCCGATCGCCTCGCGATTGACGTCTCCCGTCGCCCCCGGATCCGGCGATAACACGGCCATCGCTCCGCCCGCCCGCACCACATCGTCGTATCCGGTCACTTCGTCATCGAGCTCTCCCGCGACCACCACGACCAAGACCCGGTCACCGAGCGCGGCCACCGAGCGCAGGA
The DNA here is from genome assembly GCA_006508105.1 of Myxococcales bacterium FL481. GTDB lineage: Bacteria > Myxococcota_A > Polyangia > Nannocystales > Nannocystaceae > FL481. Next base: position 3,048 of record QKPP01000089.1, read on the forward strand.
ACCCCGGCAGATCCAACGCGTCGCGGCTCACGTGGAGGAATTGATCACCGATTTCGACATGCTGGTTCGGCCCGACGAGCACGGCCCCCCGCAGGGCGCGGAGCATGACGCCATGCTCGAGCTCGCTGATCGGGGTGCGCTCGACGGCGCGAAGTCGGTAGTAGTCGCCGTCTTGTAGCGCCGTCACCAACGGCGCGGGCAGCCGCTCGAGCCCGGCGAACACCGACAAGAGCGCTCGAGCCGATCCACGCCCGCCGACGAGGACCACGAGCTCGAGGGGTCGGGCCACGATGGCCGCCACCTCGGGCGAAAAGCGGCGTTCGATCTCGCCTTGCCGCACGCGTGCCAACGCCCCCGCGAGGGCATCGACCGACTGGGTGCGGCGCTGGCTCGAGCATCGGGCGGAGATCACCTGCAAGCGAGTGCGTACATGGGCCTGGGCGTCCGCGTCGCCGAACAACAGTCGGCGAGGCATGGTGCTGACCCCCACCCGTCGCAGCTCTCCGCTCGCACGCGGACCCTCGTCGGCAAACAACAACGCCGGCACCACCCGCTCGTTGGCCAACTCCAGCAATAGCGCCTCGCCGGTGGCGTCCGGCAGCGCGTCGTCGACCACCAGAAAGTCGGGGATGGACTCACGTACGACAGTGAAAGCTTGACTGGCGGTCGTGGCCTGACCGACCACGGCGAAGTCGCCACCGCCCGCGACAGCCTGCTCGATGCCTCTGCGTGCCGCGGCATGACTGGCGCAAACGACCGTGCGAATTTTGGCGACGGCGCTCACTGCATTGCCATCGCCCAAACCCCGCGCGACTGAAGGGGCGGGCGAGCGGCGGCCCGCCGGGACGAACCGTGGGCCCGAAGCCGGACGCGCCCGCCGTCGAGGTTGGGCGTGAAGGCGTGCACGCTGGCCAATGCCACGCTGGCTGCGCGGCTGGCCCGAGCCCGCCGGAACAATTCCCCTGGCCCCGGTGTTTCACGAATACCAGCGGCCGCGCGCGGCTTCGCGCATGGTGCGCAGAGCCGACAGATTGCCTGTCAACCCAACCGAGGCTGGCTCGTATAGCAGCTAGCAGGAGGCGCGAATGTTGCCCTTTCTCCTCGATCTCGGCTTCACGGTCACCGAAATCGGCCTCGGTATGATGGGTCTCGCGCTCGCGGTGGTCGGCGTGCCGCCCTCGGCCCGCCGCAAACGGGGGGGCGCGGACGGAGACCCGCGGCCTCCCCACAACCCCGCTGAACCCGGCTGAGCGCAACCGGCCGCGGCGGTCACTCAGCGACGAGCGATCTCCCAGACCGGACCGGCTCGACGGCGGGCCGTTGCTGGGAATGGCAGGTCGGCGTTCGGTCAGCCGGCGCCCGCTGCGTGCCCGCTGCGCAGACGCAATCGAGCCCGGTACCATCGGCGAACGCCGGCCGACCGGTCTTCGCCACCGCGGTCCGTCGTCGACCGGCAACAGGGCGTCACAACTGGACGGTCGCGGAAAACTCGCCCCAGCCCGGCGAATATGGGTTGTATCGCGACCGCGGCCTACCTACGGAAGCGATCGGGCGCTGGCCGCCCGTTCGAACCGTGACGACGCCGCCACCGTGGATGCTCCGCCGATTTGCCGTTCGTGCGCTTTGCGTGCTGGAACGTCACGAGGGCAAGCTATTGCGGCACGATTCGGTCTTGCGCACGTTGCCGCCCAGCGCCGAAGCCTACGTCGTCGCCTACGCCCGCACGGCCGAAGAGCGCGATGAACTCGTCGGTATCACAAAGGATCTCCGACGCGGGGTCGCCGACATGCAGCGCATGCTTGCGGCGTACGCCACGGTGCTCGAACAACGACTGCCCCAGTTTCGCGCCGCAGATCACGTTGATCGCTACGCCGACGCCGACGAAGCCGTGCGCGCGGCCAAGGGCGTGTTGCACCTCCTCGCTGCCGCCCAAGCCAGTGCGCGCCCGGGGGACGACTCCATGTGGCCCGAGCTCGAGCAGGCCTTAGCCCACGCGGTGCGGGTCCTTGAACTCGCCGCTGCTGAAAACGCCGCGGCGACTCAGCGGTACCACGCCGCCCAGACTCGCCTTCGCGTCCTCGGCGACGTGTTGCACAGCGAGGTCGAGGCGTTCCGACTCCGGCTTCGCGCGATCTTGGGCCCGGGGCACGCGGACTATCGCAAACTCGGCATCGACGGCGCGTGGCTCGATGACGAGGACGACGACCCCATTGCCAGCGAGACCGTCGCGGACGATCTCGCCGCACTCGACCTCGACATGGGGCTCGGTCGCGCGAGCTAGCTCGCGAAGTCAGTGCGCAGCGTCCGGTCGCACGACCTCCCGCCTCGGCCCACCCCTGGCGAACCGGCCCGTCGCCGCCGAGTCGTGTCCGCGATCAGGACACAACCCGGCGAGGGTCGACCAGCTCAATCGTGAGTGCGTTCGCGGGGCCGCAAATCGGTGGACGATCTCTATGGTGCAAACGCGGTACCGAGCTCGGGGCGACTTCAACCCCGGTGGCCGTCGTCCGTCCGCGGCCACACGAACCCGTTGGCCACCGACTCGACGCAAGATCACGAGTACGGGTCCGCCGCCCCACCACCATGCGCGTGCTAGTCTCGGTCGGTGGCCGTCCTCGAGTCTGGCGCCGCCGGCCAAGGCTTGCGGATCGTGGACCTAGAACCTCGAGCCGCCATCGTCTGCATCTCGCTGTGGCTAGGCGCGACTGCGTTGTATCTCGCGACCGCCTGCCCCACCGTGTTTTGGTACGACAGCGCGGAGTACACGGCTGCCGCCTGGACGCTCGGCGTACCGCACCCGCCGGGTTACCCGGTGTACGTGTGGCTGGGCTACCTATTCACCCAACTCACCGACGATCCCGCGTACGGCCTCAACATCATGAGTGGACTGTTCGGCGGGCTGGCGGTCGGAGCCACCTACGGCCTTGCCCGCGAGTTCTCGCTGCGCACCCTTGGGGCGACGACCGCTGCGCTGGCCGTCGCCCTCAACCCGGTGTTTTGGCGCAATGCGGTCATCGCCGAGGTCTACACCCCGGCCCTATTCGTGCTCGCTTGCGTGTGGTGGCTCGCCATACGCGGAGTTCGTGAACACCGGCCCCGTTGGCTGGTTACCGCGGCCGCCGTCGCCGGGGTCGGCCTTGGTTTGCACCTGTTTGTGGCCACCACGGGCTTGGGTCTCGCTTACCTCGTGTTCTCCTTCCCGCGCGAGGCCACCTCGACGGTTTCGGCCCGCCGGGGGCCGAGCCAAGCCCAACTCGTCGTAGTCTGCCTGCTTGCTGCCTTCGTTGGCGCCTCCGTGCTGGCCTGGGTGCCCATCCGCGCGGCGATGGAACCGGCGGTGAACTTCCAAACCCCTGCGCAGGGCAACGCTTGGTGGTGGATGCTCAGCGGTGGCCAGTACAAGCACTGGTTCGTGGCCCCGCTCTCCGGGGCGCGGGTGTGGGGCATCGTCCGGATCTTTGCCGATTTCGTGTCTTGGCCGGGTCTGCTCGCCGGTGTGGTTGGGCTGGGCGTGCTGGCACGACGGCGACGCGCCCTGGGCATGTCGCTGATTCTCGGCATCGCTGGCAATGTGTGGTTCTTCAGCGACTACAAAGTCCACGACGTGGAGAATTTCTTCCTCCCGGCGGGGCTGCTACTGGCCTGCGGGGTCGGAGCCGCGGTCGACGAACTGGCCCGGTGTGGGTTTTCGCGTCGCGTCACGCCCCGGCTCGTCGCAATCATCGCATTCGTGGTCTTCTGGACCCTTCGTCTTTTTAGCGGATTTGGACGTAACGATCTCGCTGAGTACCGCGAGGCGCAACACTGGGGCGAGCAGGCCTGCCGCGAGCTCCCGACCGACGCGATTGTTATCAACTACACCACATTCACTGAGTGGAAGTTCGACGCGGTATTGCGCAGCTACTATCGCGTGGTGCGATCGCGGCGACCCGATCTACGCTTTTGGCTCGTGCCCGACGCGCAGGAGGTCGCGGCGGCTGTCACCCAGGGGTTGCCAGTGTTCGCCTACCAGCCCGTGCCGATGCTCACTTCGAAATTCGATCTGCAGCCCCACGGTGGATTGTACCGGGTCTTCGTGCGGCCGGCCCGGCCGACGGATCCATGAACCGAGCATGCGCTGAGCACCGATGGGCCTGGCTGCCGGTCGTCGCCGCCGCCCTCGCCTTCGCCAGCGGGCTCGGTGGTGGTTTTGTACTAGATGACGTGCCCGCGATCCTCGACAATCCCGTCGTCACGGGAGATGTCGACGCGTCCGAGGCATTCACGCGCACGTTTTGGGGTCGACCGCTCGACGTTCCGCCACCGTCGTATCGTCCGATCGCTTCGCTGAGTTTCCGGCTCGATCATGCGCTGTTCGGTCCGTCCGCCGTCGCGTTCCATGTTGTGTCACTGCTGGTCTACCTCGCCCTGGTCGTAGCCGCGTACCGGCTTGCGCGGTTGTACTTCCGGCCCCCGATCAGCGCGGTCGCCATCGCACTGTGGGCCGTGATGCCCTTGCACGTGGAGAACGTCGCTAGTCTCGTCGGCCGCGCGGACACGCTGGCGGTGCTGGCGGGGACGTTGGGCCTGGTGCTGGTCCTCGTCGCGTCCCGGGCTTCGGTTCGCCCTCGACGAGCCGTCGCGTGCGGCCTGCTCTCGCTCGCTTCGCTCGCCGTGGCGGTGTTGAGCAAAGAGAGCGCCCTCACGTGGGCACCAGCGGCGGCGCTGCTGCTGCTTTGGCCCACCGCGACCGAGCCCGCCACGAGCCGCTCCCGCGCCCGAGGATTGGCCGCGGGGGGTTTGCTCCTCGCCGTAACCTACTGGTTCGTTCGTCAAACCCTGCTCCCGGACCCCTTCGACGCCAGCTACGTAGAAGACGATATTCTCGCCGGGGCGACACCGGCCGAACGGGCCTGGTTTGCCCTCGACGTGCTCGGTCACTACGGACGATTGGTCTTTGCGCCCGGCGACCTGTGTACGGGGCGAAAGTATGCCGTCGTCGCGCGGTCGGACGGGCTCACCACGGACATCGTCATCGGCCTGGCCGGGCTGGCGGCGGCCCTGGTGGACACCGGCCGCGCGTGGCGGCAACGCCGGCCACCGTGGCTGGCCTGCGCGCTGGTGACCTACAGTGTCGTTTCCAATGTGGTGTTCTCTTTACCCGAGGCCATGGCCGACCGGTTCTTGCTCGGGCCCACGTTGTTTCTCGCGCTGGCCGGGGCCCAACTGGCCAGCCGGGTCTCCATCCGACCGTACGTGCGCGTGATCGCGGGGATCGTACTCGCGGCCCAAATCGCGGCCTCGGCCGGCTACGCCACCCGCTGGCGAGACACCGCCAGCTTGCTCGAACACGGCGTGATCGCCTGCCCCAACTCCGCCCACAACCGCTTTCGCTTCGCCCATCATCTCGCGCGGCGGGGCCTGGTCGACGAGGCGATCTGGAACTTCGCCGTAGCCGCCCAGATCCGCACTCACTTCCCCCAGCCAGTCGACCTTCCGTTCGCCCAGTGGGAAACATCACTGGGCCCCGACGAACGCGTACGACGGATGCATCGCCTGTTCGCGGTGGAGATGCCCGAGGACGCGTGGCGAGCCGCATTCGCCGAGCTCATGGCCAAGCAAGGACTCCCCGCACTCGCGGTCCGACTGCGAACGATTCGTTCGCGCCCCGACGGCTAGCCTGGCACCGATCGCGACCCTGGGCGACGTTCGACGCCAACGGGTCTGACCCGCTGCCGCGGCTTCCCACGCGTCGCTGACCCACGTCCCGCGGGCCCTTCGATCTTGGGCCCCCCTAGAGCAAACGCTCCAAGGGCGCCCGGAGCCGGTTGCGCGCCAACCCCAACAAGCCGAGGGTCGCGGCGATCAGGACGCCCAGCGGCAGCGCGTGCTCTTTGAGTTTCTCGGCCCGGTCCCGCTCACGAAACTCGAACCCAGGAATCTCGTCGAACTCAGCCACTGACAGGCGACGCTTGGACACCACGGCGGGCCCGATCCGCGCCGAGAGGTCCTCGAGGCCAGCCCGGGCCTGAGTTTGAAACGCCTGATACCGCGCAACATCGTTGCCGGCGATGGCGGTGAGCACCCGATGGGCCATCAAGGCGGGCGACAGGAACTCAAATCGCCTCACCACAAGCTCACGGGCCGCGCGCGACTCGGCGAACGCCTCCAAGATGGGAGTCGTACGCTTCGCGGCCTCGACGTTCGCGAGATAGTTGGTGCGAAAGTACTCCGGCACCGCGTCGGGACTCACCGTCAACTCGGGATGGTCCGCCAGATAACCCTTCGTGAGATCGGCCGTCTCGCGGATCGCCGTCACCTTGCCCTGGCGCATCTCGGACAGAAAGGCCAGTCGGGACGGAGGTGGGTGGGTGGCCTCGGCCAACGCCCCGCCGACGGCCGGGACCACGAACACAAAGACGACCCAACTCGAGAACAACGCGGCCGCCACGGTCTCGCCGCGCGCAAACACGGCGTTGGCCGCCGCAATCCCAACGAACCAAAACCCGCCGTACGCCAAGGCAACACCAAGCCAGACCACGAAGTCGATGAGTCGATCGGGCCGATTCGGACCGACCCCCCAACCTACAACACCGAGCGAAACAACCACGATCCATACCAGCCAGACCATGGCGTTGCGAACCACAAGCCGCAGCCAGATCGAGCGACCGATCTCGCCGGCTTGGACTGCGATGAGTCGCGCCCGTCCAGATTCACGTTCGCTGGCGGCGATATCGAATGATGCGGCGATCATCGCCAGTGGCAGCAGCACGATGACAAGAAAGGTCAGGTCAAAGCCTTTGCCACCCAAGACCGTGGGGTTGGCAAACTCGTACTCGTCGAACAAGTCGGTCGGGTTCACCCAGCCGCGCAACACCGCCATGGTTGGGTGGAGATCGTTCGACCCCACGGCGAACTCCGCCAAGGCGGCGGGAGGCAGGACCGCCGGGAGGCGGATGTTCATCGGCCGCGCAGCGTAGGGCTCGGGCGGCTCGTCCGACGTTTCGATCTTGACGAGCTCCTCACGCCACTCGGCGAGATCGGCCTGGTGCTCACGCACGAACTCCGCTTGGGCGCTGGCGGTCTGCTGCTGCACGTGGCGACCGGTGGCGATGGCGGCGACGGTCAGCACGGCGATCAGGACGGCCAAGCTGAGACCAGCCGGCGCGAACAAGAACAGTCGGCGCTCAAGCGCGAGGATCAGGCGAAACATCAGCCGACACTCCTCCGTAGTGCCCGACCGAGCATCGCGGTCGCGAACGCGAACGCGGCCAGGGCATGTATCACCAGCAAGGCCATGCTGAACGCGTACTCCGACGCGATCGTGTCGAAGGTGGGCGGCACGTGGGAAAAGTCCCGGATCTGTTCCCACAGGACTACGTCCGCCACGTAGTCGCGTCCCGCACCGCGAGCATTGTGCATCAGGTCCTCGTTCAACTGGCGAATAATGACGCGCCGATGCTGCTCCGCGGAGGCGGTGAAGGCCCGGTGATGCCGACGGTCCGACCCCGCGAGTCCTGCAGAGAGCTCTTGCAGCGCCAAAACGGGCGAGAACACGGCGGCCAGTTGGAGCACACGCTCTTGGTTGCGATGGATCTCGTCGAGGCGGTCGTAGAAGGCATCAAATCGCGGATGGGCGTGCTCCTCACTCTTTTGGAGCTGGTACGCACCGTAGTCGAACGGCAGATCCTCGGTTCGCTCCACATTGTGCTTCGCGAGCTGCTCGCGTTTGAGCTGCTCTTGGTACGCCTTGTCCTCGTAGAACGCCTTAGAGGCCGCCCGGAGATCGGCGGCCAGCTCGACGAGATCGGGCTGAGGGTGCAAGGTCACCGCCGTACTGGTGGCCAAGCGAGGCAGGAGCGCGAAGCTTCCCACCCAAAGGCAGACGAGAACCACGAGCGCGGTCCGCTTGTCCTTGAATCGAGCTGAGACCCCGATGGCGAGTGTGCCCACCCCGAATACGTACACACCATACACCGCGATCAGCCCCAGCAGACGATTTGCCTGGTCGACCAGCACGTGCGACCCATTCCCGGCTGACGTCGCCCACGCGCCAAGGATCAACCCGGGCAGCAACACGAGCCCGGCCGCGACGCTCGCCCCAATGAACTTGCCCAGGACCAACGAGCGGGCCGAGACCCCACTTGCGGACAGCTGACGCAGCGTCCCTTGCTCCCGCTCGCCCGCGATCGAGCCGAACAGCACCAAAAACAAGAACAGCGGGGCCATGGTTTGGAGAATCCACGCCGGCGACAGGCTGGCAAACCGCCCTACGTCCCCCAAGTCTTCCGCACGACGGAAGACCGCCGGGTTCTGGTTGTGCGCTTCCATCCACACCGCGAGACCGGAAAAGTCCGTGGTGCCGGGATCGAACGCGACGAGATGCGGCGTCGGCTTGAACGCATAGCGAGAGAAGTGAGCCGCGGAGTGCGGGTTGCGCTCCCCCTGCTCGAGCCAGATGTCTCGATCTGCGGCCTCAGCGGCAACCCGCTCGCGCTCAAACGCGGCGATCCGCTGGGCGGACAACGAGCTCGCGCCAACAAACAACGCCAGCATCGCCGCCGCCAAGCTGAGATACACGCCGCTGCGCAAGAAGCAACGCAACTCCTTGCGCACGATCGCTGTGATCACGCGCTTGCCCCGTCCAGCGCCGTCGACTCGCCGCCGTCGTGCATGTGCTCGAGATAGATCTTCTCAATCTCGCCCGCAGTCAACGATTTCGTGTCCAAGGTCTCGACCAGTCGCCCGGCCTTCATAATGCCGATTCGCGTGCCCACCTCTTTCGCCCGAAACACGTCGTGCGTCGCCATCAGGACCGCTCGCCCGTCTCGTTTGAGTTGCTGCAGCGTCGCACAAAGCGTGTTCGCAGCGACCGGGTCGAGTCCGGACAGCGGCTCGTCGAGCAACAGCACGGCGGCGTCTTTCGCCAACGCAATCGCCAGCCCTACCTTTTGCCGCATCCCCTTGGAGTACAAACCGGCGCGACGCCGACCCGCCTTGGGATCGAGCCCCGCCGACTCGAGGGCTGAGTCGAGCTCGCGCGACGAGGGCTGCTGGCCCGCCAGCCTCAGGAAAAACTCGAGGTTTTCGACCCCGGTGAGCTGCGGGTAGAGGGCGACTCGCTCCGGGATGTAGGCGAGATGCCGTTTGGTCTGTTGCGGAGAGCGGGCGACGTCGAGTCCCTCGACCCGAGCCACGCCCGACGTCGGTTCCAAAAACCCCAGAAACAAGTTGATCGTCGTGGTCTTGCCGGCCCCGTTCGCGCCGAGCAGGCACTTGATTTCACCGGCACCGACGCAAAGGTCCAGCCGGTCCAGCGCGGTAAGCGTGCCGAACTTCTTCGTGAGCTGTTGAGCTTCCAGTCGCATGGACAACGCTGACTCCCGGGCCCCCGCTGCGGCCCGCGTTGACTGACAATCTGACGGCGTCAAGCCGCCGACAATCGTCGGACCTAGTGGCCTAGGCGAGATTACACGCGAAGCAGGCTAGGTCACGCCGTCGGAAAATGCAACCTGATTGCAAGTGCGAGAGTCCGTCTCAGTAGTGAGGGGGCTTTTCGTCGTCGGGGCCCGGCTCGCGCAGCGAGGGCAACGATCGACGAACGAGCTCCAACTCGCGACGCAACTGCTCCACCTGGGTCGCGTAGTCGCGCACGACCTCGTCGAGCTCGCCGATGAGTCGGTCTTGAAATGCGACTTGGACCTCCAAGTCGAGCACACGTTGGCCGAGCCGCCGTAGCGAATCCGATGATCCGGCATCTGATCCGGCATCTGATCCGGCATCTGATCCGGCATCTGATCCGGCATCTGATCCGGCATCGTCGTCGACGACCATCTCAATAGGCCCCTGATCGCGGCGAGCGTGTGGAGCCGGATCCCACGATGGAGCCCGCGATGGAACCGGCGATGGAGCCGGGCCGCGGTCGCTCGCAAGCGGCCACGGCTCGGCGCTGCCGGGGAATAGACGCTTGTCGAGCGACGGGCCGCGGGATGCCATCGAGAGGTCGAGTCATCCGCGCCACCTTAGTTCGCGGGCCGGAGCCGTCAAGCCGCCAAAGCCGACAACTTCGGCCGCGGTGTACCGTGGCGTTCTCCGCCAGCGCCACCGGTGCCACCGGGCGTTCTGGCGTGCCCTCGTCGTGGTCGGCCCGCACCCGTGTGCGTGGGTCGCGTCGGCAGACCCGGCCCAGCGAGCCCGAGGTCATCGCCGGGCAGGCTGGGTATCCGAGGTCTCGGCGGGATTGGGTGACGCACCTTCAGGATCCCGACGTGCTGACGCGTCGCCAAGCCACTCGTCGCCGGGACACAGGCGACGA
>QKPP01000089.1:13351-18351 GCA_006508105.1 Myxococcales bacterium FL481
CGAAACGTCATCACGAGCACCAACGTCCCCACACACAAGACCCCGCCCGCCGCCATCGGGATCCCCACGCCCACAAACTCGAATAGGAACCCGGCTAGCAACGGGCCGACGATTCGGGCCAGCGCCGAGGCCGACTCTCGCAAGCCCATGTTCCATCCCAGCTGGTGCGGAGCGGACAAGCGGGACACCAGCGCGCTCACACTCGGTGACAACAGTCCGTTGCCACACGCGAAACAAAACACAGAGAGGGCCGCGAGTGCGAACGCCGGAACGACAACCTCACCGTTCGACGCCACCAACGTCTGGTGGCCCAGCCAGCGACAAATCGGGGATAAAAAACCCATCACCAGCAACCCCACCGAGAGCACGGACAACCCGATCTCGACCGTACCGACCTCCCCCGCCCGTTTCACCAACCGCCCGACCAAGGCTCCTTGGACGCCGGCAATGACCACACCCGCGAAGGTCAGCATGGCACCGGTCTGGGCCGGGCCCCAGCCGAACTGACGCTCGTTGTACAGGGCAAATGTCGCCTCCATGCTCGAAAAGGCGAAGTAGGCCACAAAATTCACCCCGATCACGGCGCCGAGGCGCGTGGCGACGACTTGACGCCAACCTCGGCTCGGATTCGCCGCGCTCGACAATGCCACCGGTGACTGAGCCGCCGTCGGATCGCGGGTTTCGGGCAACCAGACGAACGCCATCAGCCAGTTGACCGCGGCCAGACCGGCTGACGCGAAAAACGGTGCTGTGGGGCCCCACGCGGCTGACAACGCCCCGCCGATGGCGGGGCCAAACACGAAGCCCAGCCCCAAACTCGCCCCCATCAGGCCCATGTACCTCGCTCGCTCGTCCGGCGGCGTCACATCGGCCACGCTCGCATGAGCCGTGGCGATGTTCGCCTTGGACAGCCCCGCGACGATCCGTGCCGCCACAATGACCAGTATCGACTCGGCAAACCCGAGTACCAGTCCCGATAGAATCGATCCGGCGATCGAAATCAGCATCACGGGTCGCCGCCCGTGTCGATCGCTGAGGCGACCCAGGTACGGTCCCGCGACAAACTGCGCCAACGAGAAGGCCGTCGCTAAGGCCGCGACCTGCCACTCGCGCGCGCCGAGCTGCTCGGCGAAGTACGGCAGCACCGGCAAGATCATCCCGAACCCCGCGAGATCGAGGAACAAGGTGAATGCCACCGTCAACAACAGGCGGCGACGGGCGGCGGTACCCAACGGCTCGGTCACCGCCGCGGTCGAGGCCGGGCCCGAGGGCTCCGTGGAATTCACCGGGTCGTAAGTCCTCCGCGCACGTCGACCTGTTCTACATGCCGCGCGCGGTTGGCCTCGTCCACTCCGATCGGTTCGGGGCCGAGAGGCTGCTCCGCCGAGCAGCGATCCCCGCAAACAAACCGTCGCGGCGTACTCGCGTGGGCCACTGCCTCGAGTTGGCGTGGGACACAGCGCTTGTCTATCCTCCGCCGATGCCGTCCCCGCTCGTCGACTCGGTCGCGCAGATCCTTCACGCCGCCCTGCCAGCGGACGCTGGTCTGGACCCAGCGGCCGTCGCGGCGTCACTGTCGCCCGCGCCCAAGCCCGAACTCGGAGACCTCGCGTTCCCTTGCTTCAGTCTGGCCAAGTCGCTGCGTCGTGCGCCGCCCAAGATCGCCGCCGACCTCGTCGCAGCGATCCACGCGAGCGACGGCGAACTCGTGGCCAGCGCCCGGGCCACCGGACCATACGTCAATCTTACGCTCAACCTCGCAGCCGCCGCGCAGACAGTCCTCCCGCGTTGGGCTCGGGGCGAACCGCCCCAGTTTCCGCCCACCGAAGCCAAGGTGATGGTGGAGTACTCGCAGCCCAATACGCACAAGGCGTTTCACGTCGGGCACATGCGCAACGTATGCCTCGGCGACAGCCTGGTGCGAGCGCTGCGAGCCACCGGTCATGACGTTGTGGCCGCGAACTACCTCGGCGACGTCGGGGCCCATATCGCCAAGTGCCTGTGGTTCTACCTGGATCACCTCGATGACGCCGCGCGACGGCCTCCGCAGACCGGGCGCGGCGAGTGGCTGGGGCGGATCTACAGCCAAGCCAGCGAGCACCTCGCGGACCTCGAACGCCAGGCAACAGGCGGTGACACCCAAGCCGTGGCCGCCCTCGAAGCCGCGAAGGCCCGCACCACGGAGATCTTGCAGCGCCTCGAGGCACGCGAGCCGGAGATGACCAAAGTCTGGGCCGAAACCCGACAGTGGTCCCTGGACGAGTTCGACGAGATCTATCAGTGGTCCGACGTGACCTTCGACCGGATGTTCTACGAGAGCGAGGTCGACGAGCCCGGACTACGCCTGGTCGAGGAGTACCGAGAGCGGGGGTTGTTCGTGGAAAGTGAGGGCTCGATCGGCATCTTCAACGAAGAGATCAAACACATGCCGTTCTTCATGCTGCGCAAGCGCGACGGCACCGGCTTGTACTCGACCAAAGATCTCGCGCTCGCCAAGCTGAAGTTCGAAGAGTACGGGATCGACCGGTCGATCTATGTGGTGGACGTGCGGCAGTCAGACCATTTTCGCCACGTGTTTTTAACCCTCAAGAAGATGGGCTTCGCGCAGGCTGAGCGCTGCGAGCACGTTCCCTATGAAATGGTGGAGCTTCCATCGGGCCCCATTGCCACCCGCACGGGCAACGTGGTCCTGTTTCGTCAGTTGCGCGATCAGCTCCACACCACGCTCGAAAGCGAGTACTTCGCCAAGTATCGCGAGGAATGGTCCCCAGCGGAGATCGACACCGCGATTCATCAAGTCGCGCTCGGAGCCATCAAGTACGGCATGTTGGCGCGCGACGTGAATCAAAAGATCGTCTTTGATATGCCGCAGTGGCTGCGGTTCGAGGGCAACACCGGTCCTTACCTGCAATACGTGGCCGCCCGCACCGCCTCGATTCTGCGCAAGGCCACGGAGCGGGGTCAGACGCTGGCCTCGCTCGAGGACGAGACCGCGGTGGCCCACGCCTGCGGCGGCCTCACGCAGCCGGCCGAGCGGGCGTTGATCCTCGCCATCGATGGCCTCCCCGGCGTGATCGAACAAGTCAGCCGAAGCCTGCGCCCATCGGTGTTGTGCACCTACCTCTTCAACCTGGCCAAGGCCTACAACCGGTTTCAAATCGAGTGCAACGTGATCCAAAGCGAGGGCGCCACGCTGCAGGGTCGGTTGCTACTCGTCACCGCGACCCGCCGCGCGCTGGCGTTTGGCCTGTCAGTTCTCGGCATCGCAGCCCCCGAACGCATGTAGTCGCCACGGCGCGACGCACCGCAGGCTCTGCGCTCCCGCTCGCCCACCCAACCACCGATGCCCGCCACAGCGACGCGGTCGGAACCCGCGGCGCTGTGCCCCGTCGCGCGAGCGGGGCCTCCATCCGGCCGAGCCTCCCCGCGCACCCGATCGACGACCGCGATGAGGCCGGGAACCGCCTCGCGGTCGACCCCGCGCGACGGCAATGCCCGCCCCGCCGCCGTCACCTGCGTGGTACACCTCGGCTATGCGCGACGCCTCACGCGTTCCTGTCATCGTCGAAGCTGTACGCACCCCGATCGGTCGCTATCGCGGCGCGCTCGCTCCCGTGCGCCCCGACGATCTTGCGGCCCACGTCATCCGCACCATCGCGGAGCGCCATCCCCACGCGACTGAGCAGGTGTGTGACGTGTACTTCGGGGCCGCCAACCAGGCCGGAGAGGACAATCGCAACGTCGCACGAATGGGCTCGTTGCTCGCCGGACTGCCGGTGACGGTACCCGGCGTGACGGTCAATCGCCTGTGTGGGTCGGGACTCGAGGCCGTGATCGCGGCGGCGAAGTCGATCATGGTGGGCGAAGGTGAGGTCTACATCGCCGGCGGCTCCGAGAGCATGACAAGAGCACCCTTTGTGCTGCCGAAGAGCGACCAACCCTTTGCCAACGCCGCGGAGATCTTCAACACCGCGCTGGGCTGGCGGATGATCAACCCGCGCATGCAAGCCCTGCACCCCGTGGAAGGGCTCGGCGAAACCGCGGAGAACGTGGCGACGCAGTACGCCATCTCCCGCGAAGACCAAGATGCCTGGGCCCTGCGCAGCCATCAACGGGCCGCACACGCTCAAACGCAGGGCTGGTTCGACGCGGAGTTGGTGCCGATCGAGGTGCCGCAGGGCCGCAAAGCCCCGCCGCGGACGATCGAGCACGACGAGAGCATCCGACGTGACACCTCTCTCGAAAAGCTGGCCAAGCTGGCTCCGGTATTCCGCGAGGGCGGCTCCGTCACCGCCGGCAACAGTTCGCCCCTCAACGATGGGGCCGCCGCGTTGCTGATCGTGAGCGAAGCGCGGGCGGCCACATTGGGGTTGGCTCCACTCGCCAGGATTGTCGCGTGGGGACACGCGGGAGTCGATCCGTCCGTGATGGGAATCGGTCCGGTGCCGGCGTCACAAACCGCGTTGTCGCGGGCGAACCTCACCGCCAAGGACATCGACTTGGCGGAGCTCAACGAGGCGTTCGCCAGCCAGACGCTAGCGAGCATTCGGGGGCTTGAACTCGACCCGGAGCGGGTGAACCCGGCGGGCGGCGCCATCGCCATTGGGCACCCATTGGGCTGCTCTGGCGCCCGGATCATGACCACGCTATGCCACGGACTACACCGAACGGGTGCCAAGCGGGGCCTGGCCACCATGTGTATCGGTGTGGGTCAAGGCATCGCATGTGTTGTCGAACGACCCTGACGCGCTACAACTGGCGTCTGTGAGCCATTCACCGCTACTCCTCGATGGCGCCCTGGGAACCGAGCTCGAGCGCCGTGGCGCCCGTATGGACGCACCGCTGTGGTCCGCGCACGCGCTCATCGACGCGCCGGAGATCGTGGCGGACGTCCACGCCGAATACCTGCGCGCAGGCGCTGACGTCGTTACGACGAACACCTTTCGCACCCACGCGCGCAACCTCGCCGCCGACGGACGAGCGGGCGAGGCCGAAGAGCT
>QKPP01000269.1:0-19418 GCA_006508105.1 Myxococcales bacterium FL481
GATTTAGGTTCCAGTACCGCAAGGTGTCCGGGTTCGAGTCCCGGGGTTCGCACGAGCTTTGTCAGCTAGGCTCGACCCACCACGTAGACGATCCAGCTCTCTTGGTTCTCGACTTCGGTTGTCTCGAAGTACTCGCCGGTGCCTTCGAGCTCGTCGTCGTCGTCGTCCGAGCCGACCTCTTCCCAAAAGAAGCGAACGTCGGAAAAGCCGGCCTCGATCAGCAGTTCTCGCAACTCGGGAACGGTCCACAACCGCCACTCGTAGGTAAAGGCGCGTTCGATCTTCGAACCGTCGGGAAAGGCGAAGTGGATGTGGCAAACGGTATCGTGCGTGAGCGGGTTGAACGATGCCTGGTCCCAGCGGTACGTGAAACCGTCGACCTCACGTTCTTCCTCGTAGGCCACGATGGCCTCGGTCCCGCCGTAGAGCTCGAGAAACAGCAAACCGTCCTCCACGAGGCCCTCGCGTGCGACCTCGAGGTAGCGGCGCAGTTCGTCGCGGGTCTTGAACACGCAAAAGGAAAAGTTCAACGCGCAGGCGAAATCGACCTGCTCGCCGGTTGGTTCGCGCACATCGCCACAGATCAGACGGATCCGCTGGGCGAGCTCCGGATCCGGGTCGATGTGTCGGGCTTTTCCCCAGTCCAACGTGTCGCGATCGATGTCGACTCCGATCGCGGTGTTTTTCGGGTCTAGCTTGCACCACATGGCCGCGAGCTGAGCCGTGCCGCAGAAGTCCTCGCGCAACGAGCGGGCCGGTCGCCCTTGGAGCTCCTCAAACACACGGGAGAAGAACTCAAGGTCGTTGTCGGGGGCTTGAACCGCTTGCTCGTACAGCTCGTGACGATCGGCTCGCGCGGCGATGGAGGGTCCGCGTCGCTTGGCTCGGTTGCGACCAGTACGGCCACGTTTCGACTTGTCGGTGGTTCGCTTCGGCATGTCGGGCGGGGTGTGGTTGCGGACGCGACGTGGCCGCGTCTCAGCCAGCCGCGAGAGCATGGCACGGACCGCCCCGGCGCGGGAGCGTGCGGGTGGCGATCAGCGTTCGGCCACGATGTAGGTCCACCAAAGCGGCGTGTTTTCGGCGCGTTTCGGCTCGTAGAAGGATCCGGTGCCTTCGTCGTCCTCGCCGGTCTTTTCCCACATCAGACGTACTCGCGAGAATCCGGCTTCGAGTAGCAAGTCGCGCAGCTCCGGCGGGCTCCACAGCCGCCATTCGTAGGTAAACGCGCGCGCGATGGACGAGCCGTCGGGGAACTCAAAGCCGATCTGGCACTTCATGTGATGGGTCAGCGGATCGAACGACAGCTGCTTCCAAACGTACGTGAAGTCGCCATGATCGACGCGGTTCTCGTCCTCTCCGTACAAGTCGGTCCCGCCGAGAACATCGAGGAAGAACACGCCATCGGGCACGAGTTTCGATCGCACGAGCTTGAAGTAGCGCAGCATGGTGGCGCGGTCTTCAAGGATCCAGTAGCTGAAGTTGTACGCCGTCGTGACGTCGACCTTCGGGCCAAGTCCGTCCAAGACATTGCCCTCGAGTAGTTTCACCCGTTTGGCCACGTCCTCGCCGGCCGCGTCAACGCGGTGGGTTTGCCCCCACGCCAACGTTTCCGCACACAAGTCCACGCCCCACGCCTTGCGCTCGGGATGCGACTTGGCCCATTGCAAGCTCAGCACTGACGTGCCGGAGAAGTCCTCACGCAGGCGCAACGCCGGGCGTTTGCGCAGCCGCTTGAACGTGCGAGCGACGAAATCGACCTCCGACGTCGGGTCTTGCACCGAACGCTCGTACAACTCGTGGCGATCGGCTCGTTGAGCTTGGGTTTTTCGGACGGACTTCTTCTTCTTCGCCGCTTTGCGCTTGGCCATCGCAGATGTCGGCATATGCAGCCCCCGCACAAACGTCAAGCGACCTGGCGGATCCCACCCCCGGGTCGATGCCGCGCCATGTCCACGATTCCGCGGCGGATCAGCCCTCGCGATGGGCTCGGACGCCGTTGTAGGCCTCGGTCAACTTTCGCGCGACTTCGGTGGCGGCCGCGAGTTTCTCGGGGTGCGAAGCGAAGCGGTCCGGGTGGTAGCGGTTGATCAGTCGCCGGTAGGCTCGGCGGACCTCGTCGTCAGAAGCGGCGGCGGTGACTTCGAGGGTTTCGTACCAGCGCGACAGCTGGGTGGGGCTCGGTCCGCTTCTCGTGCCGCCGCGCCGTTGGGCCGCGTCGTAGGCTTGCTCCCAGGCATGCTCCGCCCGATCCTTCACGCGCCGCGCCGCTTCGCCGGCCCGCGTACCCACACTGCCGGGGCTGGTCGGACCGGTGTCGTCGTCGAGCAGATCCTCGTGGCGTCGGGTGAATGCGCCGGAAAAGTCGGTGATGTTCGCCCGGGCGACATCCCAAAGGCGTTTGGTCAGGCTCACTCGTCAACTATGGCGCTGGGGTTCGGTTTCATCAACCGCCACGCCGAGGATCGGTCGCGCAGGAGACGGGGTCTGTCCGTCGGGTGAGCGCGGCCCGGAGCGCGGCCTCGCGGGCGGGCCGTCGCAGACGCGTCGCCCCGCGAACGCCGGGGGGGCTCCGCGCGCGGGCCGAGACCCGTTCATGGGCGCGTGACTCAAGGTTGACTCGAATCAGCCACGTCCTGAACGGCGTTCGAACGCCAAGCCGGCGAGCGGTGGAGGCGAGACCGGTCAGCTCGCTAGTTTTCTGGCTCGTCTTCCGCCGTCACCGGCTCGCCCGACGCGACCGGCCGCTGGCGCGCAAGCACGTCTTGGATCCGCAGCACGGTTTTGGGGCTGAGCGGGCCGAAGGTGAGACCCATGCCACTTGGGTCGTCTTGGTGTCGCACCACCGTCGCGAGGCCCTCGATCGGCACCGGATCGTCGAGCAGCACCGTGAATCGCAGTTCCACGGTTGTGCCGATTGGCACCCGTTCATCCGTGTGGAGGAACAGCCCGTGGGCGCTGAGATTGTTCACGTAGGTGATCGTGCCGGCGTCGAGCGAGCCGAACTCGCGATTGATCACCACCCGGTCGCCGCGGCGCCGGTCGTCGCTATCGCTCACTAGAGACCCCCTTGGGACGACGAGAAGAGGAAGAGTTCGCCTTGGCGCGGATCTCGAACTGCTCGACGCGAAAGCCTTTGCGGCCCTGCACGTCGATCGGCACCTGGATCCGCTTGACCATGTTGTCGACCGCCGATCGTTCCGGCCCGTTCATCAGGTCGGCCACGGAGGGGTGCGCGGCGACGTTGACCGTGTCTCCCGCGTAGTGGGCCGATTCGCGGCGGACCTCGCGGAGGATCTCGTAGCAGACGGTCGTCGGGCTTTTGGTGTAGCCCTTGGCGCCACAGACTTCGCACGGGGCCGCCAGCATCCGCTCGAGGCTCTCCCGGGTACGCTTGCGGGTCATTTCGACCAGCCCCATCTCCGAGATCTTCGTGATGTGAGCCTTGGCCCGGTCTCGGCGCAGCGCTTCTTGCAGCTCCCGGTAGACCTTGCGTCGATTCGACTCCTTATCCATGTCGATGAAGTCGATGATGATCAGCCCGCCGACGTTGCGCAGGCGAAGCTGGTCGGCGATCTCGGCCGCCGCTTCGAGGTTGGTCTGGGTGATGGTCTCTTCGAGCGTTTTGCCCTTCGCGCCGATGAACTTGCCGGTGTTGACGTCGATGGCGGTAAGCGCCTCACCCTGATCGAATACCAACGAACCCCCACTCTTAAGGTCGACTTTGCGTTGGAGGGCTCGATCGATCTCGGCTTCGATGCCGTACCCGTCGAAGATGGGCTCGCGTCCGCTGTAGAGCTCGAGCCGGTCGACGTAGTCGGGCATGAATGCCTCGACGAAGCGTCGCAGCCGGTCGAATGCGGCGCGATCGTCAACGATGACGCGCGTGCACTCCGGGCCGATGTGGTCGCGGGTGACTCGAAGGAGCAAGTCGAGGTCGCGGTACAGGAGCACCGGTGCGCGGTGGAATCGCTCGTTCGCTTTGATGTTCGCCCACAGGCGCAACAGGTAGTCCATGCCGGCGCGCAGCTGGGAGTCGGTGGCATGGCGCGCCACGGTACGGATGATGAACCCGGCGCCAGCCGGTCGCATTTGGTCGACCAAGCGGCGGAGCCGTCGACGGGCGTGGTCGCTGCTGATTCGGCGGGAGATGCCGATGTGGCTGACCGTGGGCATGAAGACCACGTTGCGGCCGGACAGCGAGATGTACGTCGTGATCCGGGCGCCTTTGTTGGAGATCGGATCTTTGACGACTTGAACGAGGAGCTCTTGGCCGGGGTGGAGCAGCGAAGTGATGTCGAGGTCACGGTTGCTGCGGCGAGGCGGCGCGTCACCCTCGGTCGGCTCGGCCTCGGTGGTGGTTTGGGCGGCGACGTCGCCGGCGTACAGGAACGCGGCCTTTTCTTCGCCGATATCGACGAACGCGGCCTGCATGCCCGGCAGCACCCGCAGCACCTTTCCCTTGTAGACGTTGCCGACCGTGCCCCGCTCACGCGCTCGTTCAATGAACAGCTCGGACAAGATGCCGTTTTCGATGAGCGCAACCCGGGTCTCTGGCCCGTCGGCGTTGACGACAATGACGGAGTCGGACACTTGCGCGCGATACCTAGCACATCTGGTGCCGTCTCTCGCCGGATCTCGTCACGCGGCGGCCACAGTGCAATCGCGCCCGGATTGCGCGCCGCCACGATCTCGACTCCGCGGCGCGCCGCGCTATTTGCGCGGATCGTGCGCGGGTCCGCGGCCGGGAGCTGATTCGGTCCCGATCGAGATCAGCTCTGCTGTTTCGCCGGTTCTTGGTAGCAAAACAGCGGGGCGACGAGCTCTTCGGTTTGCTCGAGATCGACTTTCACGCCCTTGTCCGAAAAATGCAGGTCGTTGCTGACCAGCGGCGTGCGACGTTGCGCGATGAACAAAATCGGCTCCGCGCGCTGGTTGTAGCCCAGCTGGACCAAGCTGTTTTCCGGCCAGACGCCGCCGTCGCCGAAGCGAAACTCGCGGGTGAGCCGATAAAAACCCTCACGAGGCAGGGTCTGGAGCGTGTCGCGCCAGTTAAGCGAGGTGGGCGGGATTTTGATCCCCGGCATGCGAAAGTGCCACTGGTTGTGCTCGTTGCGGACCGGCAACAACACTGAAGCCGGGGCGAACTCGCCGTCAGTCCGGATCAGAATCAATTGCTCGGGACCGACCTCGGCTTCATGCCCTGGCAGGTATTTCGTCGTTTTGTAGATGCCGGGTTCGTACTGCGTGGCCATTTCGGCGCTCACGGTAGCCGACCGGCGGCGGCCTGAACATCCTTCGCGTGCGCGCGATCGACACTCGGCTCGACCGGCGGGCCGGAGCGCGTCGCGAGCCGACCAGTCCGCGATTCGCCGGCACTGGTCGGGGCGGAGCCACCCGCTGTGCGCTCGCGGTCGGCCGGTTCGTCGCGGGGGCGAAGGGTCGAGCGGCCGAGCCGTTTGGCTACGGCTCCTCGACGCTGGCGAGCAAGGTGGTGATGTTGTCCACGCCGCCGGCTCGGTTCGCGGCCTCGATGAGCTCGGCACATGCGGAGTCCACCTGAGGATTGCGCGCCAAGATGTCGAGAATCTCGTGATCGCCGATCATGTCGGTCAACCCGTCCGAGCACAGCAAATAGGTGTCGCCGAGCTCGATTTGTTCGACAAGCACATCCACCGCGACATGCTCGGTCAGCCCCAGCGCACGCACGACCACATTCTTGTGCGGAAAACTGGCCACCTCTTCGCCGCTCATTTCCTTCATGCGGCGGTAGTCATTGAGCAACGAATGGTCTTCGGTGAGTTGCTTGAGGTGTCCGTGGCGCATCAGGTAGACCCGACTGTCGCCCACATGACCGATGTAGCAGCGACCCTTGGCGAAGAAGATCGCATCGACGGTACAGCCCATGCCATGTTTGTCAGGCTCGGCCTGGGCGGTTTCGAAAATCTTGGAGTTGGCCAGCTTGATGGCCAGCGTCATCGCATTGCGCTCGGTGGCGTGCGCCGGCATGCGAAATGGCCAGGTTGAGGGTTCTTCCTCGTCGCTGCGTTGGAAGTACTCCGTGATGGTGGTGACGGCAATCTCACTAGCGACCTCACCGCAGGCGTGTCCACCCATACCATCCGAAACGACACCGAGCGCCATGGTGTCGGCGATGCGAAAGTCGTCCTCGTTGTGGCCACGAACCCGTCCGACGTCAGTTTTGCCGGCAAGTCGGACGCGTAGGTTGCTCACAAGGAAGCTGATACTCATGGGCTTTGACGGTAGCAGGGCGGCGGCGGGCGCCGCTAGGCCTGGCCTGCTACGGGGCACGCGGACGAGTCGAGCCGCACTCGAGGCGGTTGGGTTGCGCCGTGCCGAGCCCGCGTCTGGCGAGTTCGGGCCCCGGTTGACCATCCCCTATCGGTGCTAGCATGGAGTCGTTGGTGGCTAGCGAGGGCACAGATCAGACCCGGGTGCGTCGGCTTTCACTCGAACAGACCAGCCCGGCGCGGGTGTACTTCGCCCTGCTCAAGCGTCGGTTTTCGGGGGCTTTGGGCCTGGAGCAAGCTGGGGTGCGGCGCCACGTGTGGTTTCGCGGCGGGATGCCGGTCTACACGGACTGGGACAGCCCCGCCGATGTGCTCAGCGAGGTGTTGATCGGACGCGAGCTCGTGTCGCCGGCGGTTTGCGAGGCCGGACTGGCCATCAAGGTGCGCGAGGGTGGTTCGCTGGGGCGCATTCTTGTCGAGCGCGGTGAGCTCGATGAGGCGATGCTAGCGGCCGCACTGAGTGAGCAGTGCGCCCGCAAGGTTTCGCGCACTTTCGAGCTGCGCTCGGGTCCGGCCTGGGTCGATCCCGTGGGGCCGACTTGCGCCGAGCTGGGCGGCACGACGCAGGCCGTCAACGGATTGGGGCTGATTCGCGCGGGGGTGGTGGCGTACTACGACTCCCCCCGAATCGAAGTCGAGATGGGGAACACCCTGTCGGGGTCCGTCATCACCACCGACGCCTTCTTGCGCTACCGCGAACACTTCGGGTTCCGCCGCCGAGAGCGGGCCGTGCTCCCGCTGCTCGAGCGCGGAGTCGCCGTCGACGAGGTCCGTGCGCAGGCCTCCTCGACCGAGGTGGCCCTGCATCTGATCTACTGCTTGTGGGTGTGCCAGATGTTGCGCAGCGCACCCGATCGCTCATTGGTCGGCGCGCGACCGGAAGGCTTCCCTCCCTTGCCCGACGTCGGTTCCGGCGCGCGGCCGTGGCCGCGATCGTCGGTGACGGCCGGGGATGCCACGGTCGCGGGCACGGGTCCTGTAGGTCATGGTCAGGCTGACGGTCGGTCGCGAGATGCCTCCGCTGAGCCAGGTCGCTCGGCGGCTGCGAACCAGCGGCACGAGTCATCCACGGGGCGCTCCCCGCCCGGTGCGCGGGAGGTCCCGAACGACTCGGGCCGGCGACCAGCGCCGTCCGCGGGGCGCTCCCCACCCGCGGCGCTGGGGTCGCGACCGGAGCCGTCGACGGCAGGCGTTTCGCCGGTGGGGCGAGAGGACGCCGCGACGGCGAGTCCGGGACGCGAGGCGTCCGCGGCCCGAACTGTCTCCGAGCGGCGAGAGCACTCCAGCGGCGGTCGACTGCCCCGCTCGGACGATCCGTTCGAAGAGCAGCTGCTCACGCTCGAAAGCAAGATCCGCGCGGGCGCTCATCCTTTCGCGCTGATGGGCCTGGCCTTGGACGCTGGGCGCAAGGATGTACGTTCGGCGTGGGCCGTGCTCAGCTTGCGATTCCATCCCGACGCGCTCGAAGCGGAGGGCCGCGGGCACCTGCGGGACCGGGTGCAGCAGGTCTTCGCGGCGTTGAGCGAAGCGAACGCAACCTTGAGCAACGGAACCGAGCGAGAGAAGCTGCGGCACGCGTTGGAGATCGATCCCGACGCGCACAGCTCGGTCGATCCGACGGCGGTCGTCCGAAACGCTCTCGAGGCCGAGATGTTGGCCCGTGATGCGGACAAGTTTCTCAAGGCCGGCAACTACCCCCGGGCGCTGGAGCTGTACGAGCGATCGCTGTCGTTGGCTCCGCGCGAGGTCGAGGTCACTGCCAGCGCGGCCTGGTGTCAGTTTCAGTTGACCCAGCGCTCGCGCGGGGACGCCGTGGTGGCCATTCAAACCCTCGAGGCGGCCGTGACGGAGCAGCCCAAGTGCGCCCGAGCCCACTACTATCTCGGACTGGCGCGTCTCGCCGCGGGTCTCGAGAAACTCGCGCTGACAAGTTTCGAGGCCGCACACGCTTGCGACGCCAAGCTCATCGATGCGGAGCGTCAAGCCCGGGCGATTCGGCTCAAGCAGAAGAACCGCGGCAGAGTCAACGAAACAAAGCGCGGGTTTGGGCTGCGTGGATTGTTCGGTCGCAAAGAGGGGGGCTAGACGACGGCCCTTGGGCCGACCGGGTGTGGCTCTGCTGAGACCGGCAACCCGGAGCGTGGGCCGACTAGGTGTGGGTCTGATACCGGCAGCCCTCAATGCAGGTCTGATTGTGGCGCTCGACCGCTTGCGGTAGTTGGTCGGCGGGGAAATCGTCTTTGAAGACCGCGGCGTCGAGCTCCCAATCACGACGCAGATAGTACCTCGCGGCCAGCCCCAGCACGTCGAAGTCGAAGCGCGGGGCCATGGTTCGAGCGTGATCACGGATCGTGTAGGCGCCGAGCCGACGAGGAGAGGCCGAGGCGACGAACGTCGTCTGGTTGCCAGCTTCAGATACGAACCCGTAGCGCTGCGGGAACACAGCGGCCAGCGTGTTGCGGTCGTGTGGATACATGCGCGTGCGGTTGTGCAGGTTCGCGACGACCACGCCATCGGGGCGAAGGTGGCCCAAGCAGGCCTGGTAAAACTCCTTCGTCTTGAGGTGAAACGGCACGGAGGCCCCGCGAAAGGCGTCGAGCATGATCAGATCCCATCGCGTGTTGGCCTGCTCGATGAACAGTCGTCCGTCGCGCACGTGGGTGCGGTAGCGGGCGTGGTTTGGGATCCCGAAGTACTTGTGAGCGAGGCGAACGACCTCCGGGTCGACGTCGACCGCGTCGATCTCCAAGTTCGGCAGGCGATCGAATAGGTACGACGTGATCAAGCCGCCACCTAGCCCCATCATCATCATGTGCGTCACGTTGGGATTGATGAGAAACCCCGCCATCATGGTGCGCGCGTAGTCCAAGTCGAGGCTGTGCGGCCGGGACATATCCCAGCGCGATTCGATGTAGCGTCGGTTCTCGACGATGAAGTACATCGTCCGTACCGATCCTCGTTCCGTCACCTGGACCCGGTTGTAGTCCGACTCGGCTTCTTCCAACACCCGTTCGCCTGCGGCACGGGCTCCACGTGGCGACACGGCCCACGCAGCGGTGGCCGCGGGCAGCAGGCTCAGTAGTTCGCGTCGGTGCCAGTGTCGCATGCGTCTAGGCATAGCCCGACCGGGGTGAAAAACCGAGCTCCGAACGAGTCTGCGCCGCGTTGCCTAGCCGCCGCCGGGCGGCGCAGGGGGAAGCCGTTGATCGAGAAAGCGGGCCAGCTCGTCGGACTCGCCTTTGACGTAGCCCCCGTGGCTGCGCAAAACTTCGCCGTCGGCCGTCAGGGCCACATAAAACGGGCACGCGCCACGCTGGTTGTATCGTGTCACGACCTGGGTGTCCGCGTCGACGAGCGTCGGGAAACTCCACGTGCCGCGGTCGACCCAGGTTTGGGCTTGGGCGCGTTGGGCCGGCTCGTCGATGTTCACAGCGTAGGCGCGCAGGCCCCGGGCAGCGTAGGCGCGGTGCAACGCTTCGAAGTCCGATAGCTGGCCTTTGCATGGGGTGCACGTGGTCTTCCAAAACGACAGCAACAGGACGTCCGTGTCGCGCTCGGCCTGCACCGCCGCCAGGTCGCCATCGAGTGTGGCGAGATCGATGCGAAAACCAGCCCGGCCGTCGGGCGGGGTCGAGCTGGGCGACGAGGTGGTGCACGCGTTCAGCAGCGCGGTCGCGACAATCAACGGGTAGAGGTGGGCGGTGCGGACCATGGCAGGCGCGGATCCACGGACGCAGTCCGGGAGCGGACCATGAGAGTACCTCGACCGCCCCTACAACTTCGCTTGCCGTCTCCCGCGGGGGGCAATCTCGGCCGCCGAGGGCACCCCTTCCGCGCCGGCGGGCCGACGGTCAGTGCGGGGGAGCCGGCCGAAGTGCTTCCCACTCACCGGGGCCGCGTCTTGTCGAAAACTTGCTGGTCCGTGCGCTTTTTGCCTCCATGGACCGGTGCTGCGCATCCATCGAACCCTCGCCCACCTGGCCGTTGCTCTGGGACTCGGAGGCGTGGCGCTGGCGCACCCGGTCGTCTTGCCGGCCCTTGAGGCGGCCAGCGGCCTGATCGACGCCAACCTGGCCAAGGCCCTGGCCGTCGCGGTCCACCAGCGTATCGATGACGGTCTGCTCGTGGTCTCGGCGCTTGCCGCTGCCTCCATGGGACGAGCCAGCGGCACTCGGCTGGGGACCACGCTCGGGCTGCTGGCGCTGATCTGCGTCGCCGCGGAACGATTTTGGCTGTTGCCGCAGCTCTCGCAGACCTGGTCGCAGCTCGACCTGACCGTCGGCCGCCCGCTCCACCTCGTGGATGTGGCTCAAACCCTCGAGCGCGTGTCGCTGGGCATCAGTGCGGCGGTCGCCACGTTGTTCGGGGCGATGGCGTGGCTGCTCGCCTCAGGCGGAGATCGCCTCGGTCACGCGGCCTCGCGGGCTTGCGGGGCGGCGGACCACGGCTAGGGCGGCTCCGAGCGGGAGTCCGACGATCAACCAGGTCAGCCAGAAGCGACGGACGACGCGGCGTTCCGCGTTGTGGATCTCAGCCGCGATCACCTGAGGGGCCCGCACCCGGCCCGCGCGGACGGCGAGTGGCCGATCGATCGCGTCTTTGAGCTCTGCGAGGCGAGGTTCGAGGTCGGCGTCGGCCAGGGCGTACGTCGTCAGCGCCGCGGGGGCCAGCGCAAGCGCCAGCCCGAGCGCGAGGCCGGTGATGCGGCTCGCGATCACGTCGTCGAAGCATGGTCCACGGCGGCCCCCCCACCGCTCGTGGGCCGCGCTGCCGTTAGGTGGGGCGGGCTGCGAGGGGCAGACCGCGGCCTGGCGGTCGGCGGCGACGCCGGGAGAGGGCGGGAGCGCGGAAAGCGAGAGCGCAGGACTCGCGTCGGAGTCGACGGCCTCATCGTCGTCGAGCTCCACTAGGTGGGGTTCGGCCGGCTCGCGGAAGCGCGAGGCGCGGTCTGCGGTTGCGTGGGGCGGGGGCTCGTTGTCGCGGGAGTCGACCCCGGCCCCCGTGGGGGGTCCGAACGACGCGTCGTCGCCGTCTAGCGCGATCAGATGGGGGTCCTCCACGTCGATCGCGCCGAGGCTGGCCAGCAGGTCCGCAGGCGGCTCGCGCTCCGCGGCGCGCGATGACACGCGAACCTCCGCGCTCCGAGTTCGGGCGCTCGCCAACGACCGGGTCGCCACGATGACTCAGCCTAGCAGGGCCGACGCGCCGGGGCGGGCCGTCTCGGCGCGACGGCGCGAAGGGATTTTTGCCGGCGGTGGGCGTCCCATTATGCTGCGTCGACCCATGCCATCGCTCTTTCGCCGCCGGGCTCGGTGCCATTTCCCATTCGGCCGTTGGTGCTTGTTGGCTCTCATCACCGCGTTGTGGGATCGGGAATCGAGCGCGAATCCGGGCGGGCTGGGTTCGCGTCATCTCGGGATGGCCAACACCGGCCGAGCGTCAGCGGTCGGCGTCGATGCAGCCCTGGTGAACCCAGCGGCGCTGACCGTCACTCCGATGTTCGAGCTCGAAACGCAGTACCAAGTTCGGATCATCGATCGCACCCATGGACTGGGCGTGTTCGTGACAGACTCGCTCAACAACCCGAGCCTGGCGATCGGACTCGGGTATCTGTTCACTCGCGGGCGTCCGCTGGTGAGGTTGCCGGAGACGGACGGAGGAACCCGCGAACTCGAGCTCTCACGGTTCGGTCACCAAGCTGCGCTGCCGTTTTCGGTCGTGGCGGTACCGGGATGGTTGGCGCTGGGTGGCAAGCTCAAGTACCAGTACCTGAGTTTGCGCTACCTCGACGACGAAGGGATCGCTCGGGATGCTCACGACAAGCTCGAGGCGTTCGGGCTCGATGTGTCGCTGATGTTCGTGGGGGGTCGATGGCTGCGATTTGTCGTGCTCGCGGACAATCTCAGCGGCCACCACCCCGCGCCCTACGACGCCTTGCGCGAGTTGTCTCTCGACGGGGTCGAACGCGATGTCGATGGCGAGATCGACTACCATCAATTGCGACGGATCAGCGAGTACCCGCTCGCGTTGACACATGCGCTCGCCGTCTATCCGCTCGGGTCGACGCGGTTCAGCCTCAACGTGGACGCGACCTACGACTTGGCCTCGTACGCCGACCAAGGCCGCGCTCGTCCGATCGTGGGCGGGTCCGGGGAGATCCAGCTGGGGCCGATCCCGGTGCGGGTGGGGAGTTTCTGGGACGGGGGAGGTCGGGGTCGAGCCGACGATCGCGTCGTGGTCAGCGGCGGAGTCGCCTACCAGCGAGATGCCAAGCCGGGCGGTTGGGGGGCTGACATGGGGCTCGCGTTCTCGCAGCAGGTTTCGGGCGAGCATCTGGCCACGGTGATCGGGGTCAACCTCGGCTTGCGGCTTCATCCGGATCGGTAGTCGATGTGCCATCGCGTCAGGTAGCCGGGACCACGGCAGGGGGGATTTCTCGCGGCGCGACGGAACTTCGACGTGGTGGGGTGGTCTTCGTTTCCAGGCGCACGTGGTGACTTTGCGAGATCGTCGATCCTCCGCTCGTGCGCCCGCGCGACCCTCTCCGGATGTCGCGGACGAGGGGTCGTCGCCGAGCCGCCTGGCGCCGTCGCCAGACGAGCCCGGGACCTCCGCATCGGCGGAGTCCAGTCCGGGGGCCCGCGATGAGCCCGAGGCGGACGCCACCGCCGCGCCGCCGGCCGACGCCAGCCTCTCCCCCGAGGCGCAGGCGCGGGCGTTGGCGGAGCGGCGAGATCGTCGACTCGTACGCCGTCTCAAGCAAGGGGACGAGCGCGCATTTCGGGAGCTCGTGTTGACGTACCAAGACCGCGTATTCGGTTTGCTCTATCGCATGCTCGGCGACCGGCAAGAGGCGGAAGATCTCGCCCAAGACGTGTTCATCACCGTTTATCGAGCGATCGCATCGTACCGAGGTGAAGGGCGCTTCTACACGTGGCTGTATCGGGTGGCGTCGAACACCTGCAAAAACCGGATCAAGTACCTCAAGGGCCGGCGGTTCCATCGCCGCGCCGAGCTCGACGATGCGGCCCATCATCCGGATGAAGCGGGTCCGGCGATCAGCCTGCAAAGCCGCGTACCCGGGCCCGAAGCGGTGGTCGAGGGCAATCGGCTCGAGCTGGCGATTCAGCGGGGGCTCACGCAGCTCGACCCAGATCACCGCCTATTGATCGTGTTGCGAGACGTGCAAGGCCTCGCCTACCAGGACATCATGAAGATCACGGGTCTCGCCGAGGGGACCCTCAAGTCTCGCTTGCACCGGGCTCGGGTGAGCCTGCGAGCCAAGATCCAGCCGCTTTTGGACTGACGGATGGAGACCGACGAACAGCCGTACCGACCAAGTGCAGACCCGCGAGTGGGCTCGCGGCGACGGGTTTGTTGTTGCGCGCCGCGGGGGAACCGTCCGGCGCGGCGTTTCTGGCGACCGGAAAGCATCCGGCTGCGTGACGCGGCCGTGCGTGACGTCCTGCCGGACTTCGGGAAGGGGGCCGTCAGTGGCACGAGTTGAAGACGCGTCGTCGGCACAACGGGAGCGAGGTGCCGCCAACGCCAACACACAAGGCGCCGCCGAATCCCCCGAGATCGCGGAGGCCGATCGTCGTGAGGCGGAAGCGTTTGAAGCCTATCTCGAGGGCACGGGAGACGGGGCCGCGGAATTCGACGAGCTGCGACGCGTGTTGGCGGCCGTGGGCGAGATGGAACCGGTGCAGGCGCCGGTCGACTTCTACGATCAAGTGACGCGCAAGCTGAGGCGCCGCCGTTTGCTCAGTGGGGAGGCGGCGGCAGCCGGGTTGGTTTCGATGCCTTTTCAGGTCATCAGCGTGTTGGCGATCTTGGCGGTGGGGGCCTTGTATCTGCTGGCGGAGCTCGACCGCGATCAACGTCCATTGCAACGAGAGCCGTCGGTGAAGGGCGATTCAGAAGGAAAGGCGCGCGAAGTGACTCGCGGTGCTCCCTGACCGACGGTGACGGGGCGAGGATCGTCGGAACGGATCCGCGCCGCCAAGCGCTCGTGGAGCGAACGGGGCCCGAGCTCCACGACGCCTCTCCGCCTGACCGTGCTTGGCGAACAAGGCTGGGGAGACCGACGGCCGATCTCGGGCGAGCGTCGCTGAGGCCGTCAACCGCCAACTTCCATCGGCGCCTCGACCCGCATGGGTGAGCCGGTTCTTCGAGAAAACCGCGAGTCGACGACTCGCGCACGGTGGGCAAAGATGTCCGTGAGCTGTCTGCGAATGAACAAAGCATGCGCGAGTCGCCCGAGCCAGCCGAACGGCGGGCGATAGAACACGCGATCGCGAATGATCGTGCGTCCGCCAGCCTCTTCGAACTCGTGTACGTGATACCACGATCGGTACGGACCTCGCAGCTGCAGGTCGACAAAACGTCCGGTCTTGGGATCGAACTCGGCGATCTGCGTGCGCCAGCGCATCGGGACTCCGCGCATCGACACGTGATAGTCGATGGTGAGTCCAGCGTGCATTGCCGTGGGCAGCCGTGTGCGAATATCGAACCCGAGTTGGGGGGGCGTGAGGAGCCCGAGGTTTTCGGGGTGCTGAAAGAAGCTCCGGACCTCGGCGAGCGATCCGGGGACGGATTGCTCGGCGCTGAGCATGTAGGATGCCCCCCGATCGTTGAGGTATTGGCTCTCGGGGGCGCCCCGAGCGACACCAATCGACACCCCCCGATCGTCGAAGATGTCGGCCAGCGCGTTCTCGAGGGTCGAGAAGCGAAATCGAAACCCAAAGCTAAGCACTCTCGCGGGCAGGAGCCGAATGCTCGCCGTGACGGCCAGATGGGCCTCGCCGAGGGCCAAGCGCAGCGCAGTCAATGGCAATCGCCAAGGCGCCGCGCGACCGAACGTCCGCGCGAGAGCGGCGGTAAAATCCGCGTTGCGAACGGGGTTTGGGGCCGCGCCCTCGAGTACTCCATGCAATTCATCGTGAGCGAGGCAGTGGGCGTAGAGTCGGACGGCGTCATCGAGGTGAATCCAGGGCATCCACGCCCGGCCGTCTGACAGCTGGGCCCCGAGCCCCATCCGAAACCACGCCGTGGCCGGTCCCAAGGGGCCCCCGGAACGTCCCAGGACGACGCCGAGGCGGATGCAAACCACGCGCACACCGAATCGCTCCGCCTTCATGGCTTCCCGCTCCCACGCGACGGCCAGCTCGGCCAGAAACCCGCGGCCGGGCGGCGTCGTCACCTCCACGACGGTGTCGCCCGCGTCGTCGTAGTACCCGATCGCACTCGTTGACACGAACACGGAAGGTGGCCGGTCAAGTCGTTGCATGGCGTCGACTAAGCGCCGAGTCAGGTCGACACGACTCGACCAGATGGCTGTCTTTCGGCGCTTCGTCCAACGGCGCACGGCGGGGCTGCCCGCGAGGTTCACGACCGCATCGCAGCCGGCTAAAGCCTGTGCGAGCGTCTCATCGCTGCAGCGCGTCGATACGAGCTCGGCCTCACGACCCAGCGCGGCGGCCGCTTGCCTCTCGTCCCGAACCCAGGCGATGATCTCGTGACCCTCGCCGCGAAGGTGGGTGAACAGCGCCGTCCCGATGAAGCCGGTGGCGCCGGTCATGAACATTCGCATGAACAAGTATTGCACATGAAAATCGGCTGTCCAGACGTCCGATGGGCCGAATGAACGAGATATGAACAAGTTTTGAACGCGTTCGCTCGAGAGGTGGTCGTCACAAGGCGCTAGGACCGCACTCGGTGTCCGCGGGCCATGACCAGACGTCGACTTGGCGCTCAGTCATGTTGATGAGCCGTGCCCGAGTGGTCGTCGTGCGAGGCTCGCTCCTCGCCGATGAGCTGCACGACGCGAGCCTAACCGTCATGCACGGGGGCGATGCGCGTCGTCAACTCGCCAGGCGGGGTGGAACTGGCGCAACGAATGCCATCGCCGCCCGAACTGCGGTCGTATGGAGTGTTCTTTCCGCGCGAGGCGGCCCTAAGCCGCGTGGGGTCGTCGTTGTGCCAGTCTCCGCCGCGCAGGACAACCCGGCCGTCGCCAAACTCGCTGGCTGTCCACTCCCAGACGTTTCCCGCCATGTCCTTGATGCCATCGCGAGTCTGGTTGTGCGTTCCCACCGGGCATGGCCCGCCGCCGGTATCCGTGTCCCAGTCGTAGCGATGCCAGCAAGCCGAAGCCGCGGTGGGTGGCTCATTGCCCCACGGATAGATGTTGGCGTGATCACGTCCGCGAGCCGCCCACTCCCACTCCCACTCCGTCGGGAGCCGCTTGCCCACCCAGTCGCAGTACGTCCGCGCGTTGAACCAGCTCACCTGATTCACCGGATGGTTTTGCTTGCCTGCCTCACCGTAAGTGGAGGACCACTCTCCGGTGTTGGCCGGAGCCGGACAAACGTGCGCGTCGACGCAGTCTCTGTACTGGGCCGTGGTGACCTCGGTGATGTCGAGCCAAAACCCGATGATGTGGCGGTCTCCGAGCACGCCGCCCTCGATCCGATTCATTGACGTGACCGGCACACGAAACAGTTCACCGCGAAGCGGCGTTTCAATCGGGCGGTGAGCGGCCTCCGATCCGACGGCGGGGCAGACCGGCGCGGCGGGCTCGGCTGCCTGCGGCCCCTTGTGAGCATGCGTCCCGGCACAACCCGCGCCCAGAAGCGACAACTGGCAAATGATCGCGGGGGGCAGTGAGGGCGGCCGAGGTAGCGTCACGACGGCAGTGTAGTCACAGACCGATTCTTGGAACACCAAACGTCGCGTGGGGGCGCGAGTGGGCGTGGCCGGAGGCGGGCTGCGGACTCTCCCCGACGGGTTCGCAATCCGCTCGCGGCGCGGAGCGGGCTGACGGCGCAAGTTGGTGCACCCGTGCCAGGTGTCGACCGCGACGGCGGGCGTGCGACGAGCTCAGGCGCCGAGCAAGCGCGCGAGGGCCTCACCGCGGCACCGCCCGGCGTGAACGCTGGTTCGAAGCCCCTCGCCGCGGCCGCAAGTGCAGGGGCCCTGGCTAGCGGCGACCGTGTTGATCGTTTCAGTCCCATTTACACTCGCCGGCGATGGAGCAGGAACAGACCACCGAGATGCGCCCGGGAACCGTCGACGCCAGCGCGGCTGTGACCCCGGCTCACCCGCGTCTGGTGGCGGCAGCGACTCAACTCGGTCGTTTTCACGTGCTCGAGGAGATTGGCCGAGGCGGCATGGGGCGCGTCTATGCGGCGTACGATCCCCAGCTCGACCGCCGGGTGGCCGTGAAAGTTCTGCTCAACCCCCACGCGGGACCCGGCGCGCCGAGGTTGGTCCGCGAAGCCCAGGCATTGGCCAAACTCTCGCATCCGAATGTGGTCGGGGTCCACGAGATCGGTCGGGTCGGCGAGCAGATCTTCGTGGCGATGGAGTTCGTCGACGGCACGACGTTGCGCCAGTGGCTCGACGAGCACCCGCCCGCGGACCGCGACCAGATCGTGTCTCTGAAGCTCTTGCTCCAGGCTGGGCGAGGCCTCGTCGCCGCTCACGAAGCCCAAATTGTGCACCGCGACTTCAAGCCGAGTAACGTGCTCATCGGACGTGACGGCCGAGTGCGTGTTGTGGACTTCGGCCTCGCCCGCTTGACTTCGACCTCCGACCCGCCAAGCGAGTCCGCGTCGAAGCTCGGCTTACCTGAAGTGACAAGTCGCCCCCCCTCGGTGACCCGGACCAGCTCGCTCGCCGGGACTCCGGCGTACATGGCCCCTGAACAGTTGCGCGGCGAAGCGCAGGATGCCAAGGCCGACCAGTTCGCCTTCTGTTCGGTCGCATGGGAGATGCTGTTCGGCGTGCGGCCCTTCGAGTCGGCTCATCCGGCGGCTCGACTCGCTCGCATTTTACGGGGGCCCCCCCAACGCGGAGACCGAACGAAGGTGAGCCCGGCGGTGGAACGCCTGCTGCGGCACGGACTCGATCCCGACCCCACCAAGCGCCACACTTCCATGCGCCTGCTTCTCGACGCGCTGGAGCGCGAGGGGCTCGGTCGCAACGAAACGAACTGGCGGTGGCCGATGACCATCGCGGTGAGCGTGGCCGGGATCGCAGTGCTTTCGTTGTGGGCCACGGGGTCGCTCACGCCGGGGCCGATGCCGTGCAGCGGGGCGGCGGCACATCTCGAAGACACGTGGAACTCGACGCGTCGAGAGCAGGCACGCGATGCATTTCACCAGCTCGACCTGCCGTACGGTGAGACAGCGTGGGAACGAACCCAAACGGAGCTCGATCGCTACGCCGAAGCGTGGATCGAGATGCATACCGCAACTTGCGAAGCGACGGCAGTGCACCACGAGCAGTCGGAAGGGGTCATGGACCTGCGCATCGGTTGCCTGCGACGCGCGCAGAACCGCCTGGAAGCGGTCGCGGGGGTGTTTGCGGAAGCTGACGCCAAGGTGGTGGAAAATGCTCACAAGTTGGTCGATGGACTGACGCCGCTGGCTCGATGTGCAGATGTCGAAGCGTTGCAGTCGGGAGTGGAGCCGCCAAGCAAAGAAGAAGCGCCGAGCGTTGACGCGGCGCAACAGATGCTCGCGGAGCTTGAGGCCCGAAAGGACGCGGGACAACTGGGACTCGCAGAGACCGAGCTTGCCCGGGCCGAGGCATCGCTCGAATCGGTGGACTACCTTCCCATTTGGATCGAGCTGCACCTTCGAGCCGCTCGCCTTCTAGATGCGAGTGGGAAGTACGACGAGGCCGAATCGCACGACCGGCAAGCCCTCGATCTCGCGACCCAAACCAGGAATCTGCCCGCCATGCAAAAGGCCGCGAGCGGCCTGCTCTTCACACTCGGGGTGCGACGGCAACGATTCGACGAAGCGTTGAGCCTCCGCGAACTCGCGCTGCGACTGGCGCGACCCGAGAGCGTGGAAGAAGCGCAGGCCCGGCTCGATCTCGGGCGACTCCTGCTGACCGCCGGCAAGCGCGACGAAGGCGAGGACGAAGTTCGGCAAGCGCTTGCCTTGTTCCAACGGGAATACGGCGACGGGGACATTCGGGTGGCCAGTCCCCACAACGCGGTTGGGGTCGCGTTGCGGCGAAAAGGAGAATACGCCGAAGCGGCCCACCACTTTACCCGCGCGCTGGAGATCACCGAGGCGACCTTGGGCCAAAACC
>QKPP01000269.1:19428-20134 GCA_006508105.1 Myxococcales bacterium FL481
CGGATCGCGATTACGCAGTTCCAACTCGCTCGCCTCGAACTGCGACGC
Organism: Myxococcales bacterium FL481; assembly: GCA_006508105.1. Lineage (GTDB taxonomy): Bacteria > Myxococcota_A > Polyangia > Nannocystales > Nannocystaceae > FL481. The sequence continues at coordinate 19,477 of QKPP01000269.1, forward strand.
GGCCGGTACCGGACGGCGGAGCAGTGGGCACGCAAGGCCCTCGCCATCGAAGACAGACTCAGTCCCAAAGACCGGCCCGAACGCGCGTACGCCTACAACCTTCTCGGTGTGGTGCTGGGAAGGCAAGGACGGTATCTCGAGTCAGGGCGAGCGTATGGTGTGGCTTTGTCCATGTTCGAGCGTACACTCGGCCCGGAGCACCCCGAAGTGGCCAACGCCCATAACAATCTGGCCGTGACCGCGAGTCGCGTGGGCGACTATCCGGCGGCTGTCGCAGGCTACGAACAAGCGTTGAAGATTCGAGAACGAGTCCTGCCGCCGGACCACCCGTCGCTGGGCGACTCCCATTCCAACCTGTGTGGCGCCTACGCCTCGCAACGCGAGTTCAAGGAGGCCAAGCGGGCGTGCCAGCGTGCACTCGAGATTTTCGATGCCGGCGGCTCTGCCCACTCCACCGCCGTGTCGTGGCCGCACTACTACGTTGGGACGATCCTCGCCGCACAAAACCAGCCGGCCAAAGCCGGCGACGCGTTCGCGCGCGCCCTCGCTATCCTCGACGCAGCTCCCGATGCCAACCCGCGTCAGCGCGCCCGGATGCTCGCGCACCTCGCCGCTAGCCAGCTCGAGACACGGGAACCTCGATCCGCGATCGAGCACG
>QKPP01000213.1 GCA_006508105.1 Myxococcales bacterium FL481
AGCTGGTCGCCGACGAGGGGTTGCCGTGGCGCTCGTGGCTGGCGCTGTGAGCAGTGGGCCCGGTCGGGCGGTGGCGGCGGAAGCCGACGCTCGTGCGGCGCTCGAGTCGGCGACCGTCGCGGAGGTCGAGCCAGACGACGACACGGCGGCGGAATCCGACCCGGACGGAGACGCGTGGTCGCCCGCGACGGGCTCGCCGGGGGACGCGTCGTCCGACTCGGACACGGTGTCGTCGGAGTCGGAGCCCGATCCCGACGACTCGGAGCCTGAGCCGACGACGAGCAGCGAACGCTCGGGCACGGCGCTGAGTGGACAAGCGCGGGAGCAAGACGACGGGGAGCCCGGGCAGACCGAGATCGTGGGCAAGCAAAAACGGCCCCCTCAAAACCTCACGCACGTGCGCACCGCCGGCGTGTCGGCGGGATTCGGTCTGGGCTACGGATTGATCACCGCCGGCGACAAGTTTTGCGGCGAGTTCGCGGGGGAGAGCAGCGGCGACACCGACGGGCGCAAGTCGCTGTGCACGGGCGCGACCGCACCAACATTGGACATCGGGCTCTCCTACGGGGTGTTGGCGCGTCTCGACGTCGTGGTCTCGTTCCGGCTGGCGTTGTCCTCACGTCAGTTCGACGGCTCGGGGTGTTCTCCCGACGAGCCCGGCTGCCGCGACGGTTCGGGCCTGTTTGTGGACAAGCGAGCGTTCGGCTTCATGCCCGGGATCCGGCTATGGGGATCGGACAACGACAAGGTGGTCAAAATCGGCGGGGCCGCGGACTTCGTGTGGCTGCGGGAGGATTTCTCCGGGTATCGCGAGCGCCCGCTGGGGGTCGCCGAAGATCCAGCGGATGAGGCCACCTTCGCGGCGGAGGAACAAGTCGGCGACAACGTGCTTGGCTTGCGCGGCGGGCCCATCATCCAGATCGACCCGCATCACCACTTCGGGGTGTTCTTCATGCCGGCGGCGGTGGTTTCGTTTCGGCCCGCCCAAGACGAGGCCGCGGATGCGGGTTGGTTTGAGACCGCGTTCGAGGCTAGTCTCGGGGTGCAGGCGCGTTTCCCCTGAACGCAGGTGTCGATCCTATCCGTTGAGCGACTTCGCAAGGTCTTCCGTCGCGGGTTTCTTCGCCGGCGCACTGAAGCGGTCAAGTCGGTCTCCTTTCGCGTGGAGGCGGGCGAGATCTTCGGCTATTTGGGGCCCAACGGCGCCGGCAAAACGACGACCATGAAGATGCTGATGGGGCTGATCCACCCCACGTCGGGCGTCGCCAAGCTGTTTGGCCGGGAGGTTGGCGACCGGGCGGTCAAGCAGCGACTCGGCTATCTCCCGGAGAACCCCTACTTCTACGATCACCTCTCCGCCGACGAGTTTTTGCACCTGGTCGGTCACCTGCACGGCCTGTCGCGATCACAACGGCGGCGCCGCAACGGCATCTTGCTCGAGCGCGTCGGGTTGGCCCACGCCGCGCACCGACCGATGCGAAGCTACTCGAAGGGCATGCTGCAACGCGTGGGCCTCGCCCAGGCTTTGGTCGGCGACCCCGAGCTCATCGTTCTCGACGAGCCGATGAGCGGGCTCGATCCGATCGGTCGTCGGCAGGTACGAGAGCTACTTCTCGAGCTGCGCGGTGATGGCAAGACGGTGTTCTTCTCGACGCACATCTTGGCCGACGCGAACCTGCTGTGCGATCGCGTGGGTATCATCGTGGCCGGTCAAATGCGGGACGTGGGGCCGTTGGGACGGCTCCTCAATCCAAAAGTGCTGTCGGTCGAGGTGCAATGGCAAAGTGCCGGTGGCGAGGTCGTGGCCCAGCTGCGCGAGCGCTTCGGTGGCACCCACGAAACAACCTCGGAGGGACACATCTACCGGGCGCCGTCCGCCGCCGACAGCGATGCGTTCGTCGCCGCGGTCCTCGCCGCGTCCGGTAGCGTCACCGCCGTCACGCCCCATCGCGAGACGCTCGAGGACTTGTTCGTCCGTGACGCGACGGAGGGGGCGGCCGCGTGACCGCAGCGGTGCGCGTCGCTCAGCGGATCTACGGGATCGCGCTCAACACGTTTCGTGAGGCCGTGCGCAATCGGGTGTTGTTCGTGCTGGTGATGTTCGCCGTGGGGTTGATGGCGTTTTCTCTCGCGTTGGGCGAGATGTCGCTGCGCGAGGACGTTCGCATTCTCAAGGACCTGGGCTTGGCGGCGATGAGCGGGTTTGGCCTGGTCATCGCGCTGTTTTTGGGGGTCAACTTGCTGAGCAAGGAGCTCGATCGCAAGACCGTCTACGCGATTTTGCCCAAGCCCATCGCTCGCTGGGAGTTCCTCTTGGGCAAGCACATCGGCTTGGTTTGCACCATGGTCGTGCTCGTGTCGCTGATGTCTGCCGTGCTCGCGGCGATGGTCACCGCCAAGGGGGGACATCACGGCGAGCTCATGCTGCGGGCCGAGGTGTTGATCGCGGCGGAGCTCCTGCTTGTGGTGGGGGTGGCGATGGTGTTCTCGTCGTTCAGCTCGCCGTACTTATCGGCGATGTTCACGGGCGCGCTGTGGGTGATCGGACGGAGCACGGCCGAACTCGAGGCGTTCGTGGCCAACAAACTCGACGATCCGGTGGTGGGGTCGATCCTGCGCGCCTGCGTGGAAGCGACCCCCGACTTTCGTATGTTCTACGTCTCCGGGGCGAACCTCGCGGGTGAGCTCGTCAGTGTTCACGACAGCTTCGTCACCTGGGGCTACGTCGGCTTGGCGTGCCTGTACGCGCTGCTGTACTCTGCCATTTGCTTGGCGATTGCCTGCGGGCTGTTCGCCCGGCGCGACCTGGTCTGATGTCCGCCGATCCCACCTCGTCTTCCGCGTCCTCCACGTCTACGACCGCATCCGCGGGTTCGAGCGGGGCGTCGCGGCCAGCCGGCGCCGGGCGTGCGGCGGTGATCTGGGGGGGCGGCATCGCGCTGGCTTTGGCGGCGATGCTGGTGCCGGTGGTGGTCCGTGTCGGCGTGGAGGGCCACGCCGAGCTCGAGCGGGCGCGGGAGATGGCGCGCTCGGGGACCTTCCACGACCAGGTCCTGCATCTGGGTCGGGCCGCCCGGTGGCGCTTGCCGATCGCGCGTCACGACGAGCTGGCGCTGGCAAAGCTCATCGAGTTGGGCGAAGCGCACGAGGCCATGGGCCCCGACGGACACGCCCGCGCATTGGTGGCCTATCGCGAGGCCCGGCGGGCTCTCTTGGCCACCCGCACCGTCGACGTCGCCGACCCGGCGCGACTCGCCCACGCGAACCGGCGGATCGCCGTGTTGATGGCGGCGCAGGAGCGGGCGTTGGAGATGCGGGCGGGGGCCGAGCCCGGTCGAGAAGACCACCACCTCGCAGCATTGTCGGTCATGCCCGAGTCCGATCCCGGGCGCAGTCGCTGGGCCGCGGTCGCGTTTGTGGCTTGGGTCGCGGCGAGCGTGGGATTCGTGGTCACCGGCGTCGACGCCCGGGGACGGTTGCGAGCGAAACAGGCGGTGCGCTGGGGGATGGGCGTGGTGGCGCTGCTCGTGGCGTGGATCCTCCTGGGTGGCCCGGCCCACCCCTAACGACAAGAGGTCGCCCGACACCGACGCCGTCGAATCCGGCCACGGGTCGTGCCCGGATCCGTGCCCCTCGACGCCGGTGTCGGACGCGGCCGGCGACGACGTCGCAGGCCGACCACGTTCCAAGAAGTGTTGGTAAGACGCACGGTCGGGCTCCGATTTCCGGGTGGATGGAGTCGATGGACGCGGCGTGTCGGCGATCACCCGACTGCCGTGGCGCGGGGAGGGGAATCGGCGGGGGCCTGCCCGCGGCGGCCCGCCTCGAGGCTCACCATGGTCCGCCCCGGCGGTGCCTGCCCCTGCTTCCGGCCGCTCGCGCCCCGTCCGAACGACCGGAGCCGGCAACCGGAACCGGGGTGCTCTCCGGACGACCCTCCGGTGGCGGCCGGCCGAGCGCAGCGGCGGGGGTGGCGTTGGCGCGGCGGATGGGGCGGAGGTGGCGTCGCGTATACTGCGAGATGAGACTATGGTCCCCCCGTTCACGGCCGAGCCGGCCGACGCCGTGCGACTCGACCCAGTCGTTTCGCGCCAGTTCGGAACCATCCCATGACGCCGCGCCTCGTCGCCTTCGCCTGCTCCTTCGGCCTGTGGTTGGGCGGTTCCTCCGCGTCCCATGCGAGTGCGTTCGCTCCTACCACCCAGTGGTCACCGGCGAGCACCGCAGAGGGCCCCTTCGACCTGGTCGTGACCGATGTCCGAGTTCCGAGCCTGACGCAGTACACGTACTACGGGGTGTTCCACTGGGGCGCGGCGGACCCCGGGGGCGGGGACTTGGGGCTCCAACCGGGCGGTGTCGAAGGCTTCGCTCAGCATCTGCGCTTGCAGCTGCGGGCCGCGGGCGAAGGCGAGATTGCGAGCGCCTATCTCGATTCGGCCTACCCCACGGCGTTGTCCCATCCCGACGGAGCCGAGGGGATGGCCGTGCTGCACTGGGGCTACCCCTGGAACGAAGGAGTTTGGTACACGGTCGCGCTTCGCGTTTGGACCGAACAAGATCGTTCCCAGTTCGGGGTCTGGCTCCGCGACAACGATGCAGCGCGCTGGTTTCACGTGGCGACGGTCGACTATCCCCAAGCCCACGTGACGCTGGGGACCGAGACGTCGGGCCGGCTCGAGGATCTGGTGGGGACCTCGGCGTGGTCGCGTGAGCTGCACGAGACCAACGAGTGGCGGCGGCCGGCCGGGGGCGGAGCGGGGTGGTCAGGGCCGGCCGAGCATGAGTTTTGGTCTTCGCAGGCCGGCAACTATCAGGCCGGGGTCGTCGACGAGCCCGGCAACTACTACTTTTGGCACAAGTCCGGCGGGCACGTCGAACCCAATCTCCCGGCGACCGGGGCCGTCGCTCGGATTGAGAACCTGCCGGAGCAGCCCGCGTTCACGCCGGCCACGGTCGACGAGGTCACGGTCTACTACGTGATCGAGTCCAAGTCGGCCGAGGTGCATTGGGCCGTCTCCCCACTGACGTCCCCGCCGTTCGCCTACCACATCGAGCTCCGATCCGCGTTGACGGGCGAGACCTGGGGCGAGGCGGCGCAGGTGCGGCCGGACGCACGCAGTGCCACGATCGACGCGTCGATGGCTCCGATCGGCACTCAGTGCGGCACTGTGTCGCTCCGTGACGTGTTCGACGGTTGGTCGGAGCCCGCGACTTTCGAGTTTGCGATCGGTCGTGCCGCGGGGGAATGCGATGAACCGAGCGGAGACGGGGACGGCGACGGAGATGGGGACGGCGACGCAGAACCCGATACGGCGGGTGGCGATGGGGACGGCGACGGGGATGGCGATGGCGATGGGGACGGCGACGGCGATGGGGACGGCGACGGCGCCATGCCCAGTGGAACCGGGGAGAACGCGGATGATGACGACGATGCCGGGTGCTCGTGTCAGCCCGCGTTCTCGCATCCGCTCGGGCTGAGCGCGATCGTCTGGCTTGGTCTGATCCGCTATCGCCGGACGCGACACTGTCGTCGGGCGATCCGGGCCGATGCCGGTCGAGCCGGTCCGGCGGGCTGAGAGGCCCTGAGCGCGTGGCATAGCGGTGGTCGCCGGGGCGGGCCCGGGACCGCAGGCGTGGGGTATGCTCGCGCGGTGCAGGCTCACCGGTCTGGGCGCGGTCGAATGCCATCCCTGCGTCGATTCATGGGCAGTTTTGGGGCGCGGTCAATTCTGACCGCGGGGATCATCGTGAGCCTGATGCCCTTTGCGTGGGTCACTCGGCTCGATCCGGTGTTCTTGGCGGTATTCGGCGCGGAGTTTGTGGTGCGGCTGATCTTGGTGGGGCGAGGCGGATGGGACGGCTCCGCGGAGGCGTCTCGCCTCAGCGACGAGCGGCGCTGGCGATGGCCCTCGTGGGGTCGACTCACGGCGTTGGTGCTCGACTTCTTGGCCCTGTTGAGCTTTCTCCCGCTGTCGCTTGGATCGGAAAGCACCCGTTGGCTGCGCATGCTCCGGCTGTCGAGGATGCTGTTGCTCGTCAGCTATTGGACGCCGCTGGTGCGCGATGTTTGGTCCGTGTTGGCCCGACGCGAGCGGGCGCGCCAGATGGTGCTGATGGGAGCGGTAGTCGCCGGTTTGAGCCTGGCCGGCACGGTCGTGTTCGAAAACGCGGTCTCGTCCGGGGCCCCCATCGACTTCACCGGAGACGGGGAGATCGACACGGCCGACGAACAGTTCGTCGCACATCTTTGGTGGTCGTTTCGCCAGATTCAAGATCCGGGAAACATGGTGCAAAGCCCGGAGTCGATCGTGGCCGTCACGGTGAGCCTGGTCCTCACCGTTGCGGGGTTGATGCTGGTCAGCTTCCTGATCGGTTTGGGCACCGATGTCGTGCGCGAGCTGGTGGAGATCAGCCGACTGCGGGCCCCCGGCCTGGTCGGGCACACCGTCGTGGTGAACGTGACCACGTCCACGCGGGCTTTGTTGTTTGAATTGAGGGGGCACTATCGCAAGCTGCTGCCTCGGGGGCGTTTGTCCTGGCGCTGGCTCGGCGAGTTGTTTCGCGTCACGCCGAGACGTCTGCGCGGACCCCAGCTGGTCGTGGTCGGGCATCCGGCGGAGCCGCCCGACTTTCTTCGCCACGATGAGCTGTCTCGCCTCGTGTATCGTCAAGGCACGCGCGACCCGGGGGAGCTTGCACGTCGGGCCGACGTCGATCATGCGCAACGCGTGGTGCTGCTGGCGGATCTCGAGTCGCCGGATCCCGATGCTGAAACGATCCACAACATTTTGACGCTGGTGGAGTCCATGCGCGTGGAGGCTGCGCACGGCAGGGCCGGTGAGCGGGCGAGGTTGTTGATCGCCGAGGTGCTCAGCGAGTCCAATGTCCCTGCCGCCGAAGCGGCGATCGCGGCGGCGGGCCCCGGAATGCGCTCGTTCGTGGTGCCGACCGAGCGGCTCATCGCGTTGTTCATGGCCTGTGTCGCGCGGCGCCCGGGCGTGGGCGCCCTGCTCGAAGAACTGCTCACCAGCCGAGGCAGTGAGATCTACACTTGTTACTTCGACTTGTCCGGGCTCGCGTACGGCCCCGGTCGGGCTCCCCAGCTGCCGCGCTCGGCCGCGGCTTGTTTCGCATTCGTGCGCGACCAGGCCCAGCGTATCGCCGCGACCAGCCGGCGACCCGTGGTGCCGGTGGGGCTGTTGGTCGACGCGGACGACGGTACCGAGCGAGCCTGCGTGCGGCTCAACCCCAGCCGCGTCGGCAACGGTTCCGGCGAGCCGGCGCGCGTGCGCGGGTTTGTTGCGGTTGCGCCCAATTTTACGGCGGTCCGGGACTTCTCCGAACACCTCTACCGAGCGGTCGCGTCGCCGTCCTCGTCGGTGCCGCTCGATCCGCTGCACGGCGTCACCTTACGCGATGACTCGCGCCGCTCGTTGCGGCGCGCTCTGGTGGCGGGGTTTCGGCCGGCCACCGTCGGGCTCTTGGAGTCGCTGTTGATGGATCAGCCGACGCTCGAGGTGTTGGTGCTGGTGGCGAATGAAACGGAGCGTGCCCTGGCGCTCGACGCGTTCGACGCCCACAACCGTTTGTTGCAGCGTGGCTTGATGACGGGGCCCCACGCCCGTTTTCCCGCGCGTACCGACGGCGGACTGGGATTTGTCGTGGCCGGCGACGACGACCGACGCACGCGGATCAACGTGGCGATCGGGGACCAGTCCTCCTCGCGTCAGTTGATGGCCTTGCCCCGCGGGTTCGGCGAATTGGGCACGCTCGATCTGGTGCTGCTCGTGTCGCGCGAACGCGACGATGCCGACGCCTACACCACCAAGACGCTGATGAAGATCGATGCACTGCTCGAGGCCACCCACGCCTCCCAGCGGGTCGTGGCCGAGGTGCTCGACGCTGGGCTGGCTCGACGCTTGCGCCGTCACTACGCCGAGATCGCGCGAGAACACGTGTATGTGTATTCGATTCAGGAACTGCGGTCCTACTTCATGTTCCAGTCAGTGGTCGTTCCCAGTTTCGAGCTGGTGTACGGGGAGCTGCTGGGTTGGTGGGGGCAGTCGTTTCGCCGGTTGGTGCCCGCGTCCGTGATGACCGGTCGGTGTCGCTTCGCCGAACTCGAGGCCCATGTATTCGAGGGGCATGGCGAGCTTCTCGTCGGGTGTGAGCTCGAGGCTGACGAGGGCCAGCGCCGGCTGATCGTCGGGGCGGCGGGCGATGACGGCGCCGGGACCTTGGACCTGGGGCGACTACGCGGGGTATGGACCATCGGTCGGGCGAGCGATGGCGCGTTGTGACGCGAACGCGGTAGGCGAGGGTCCGCAGCAAGTGCGCTGGCTGTGGAGAGGCGATGCTCGCCGCGGTGCCGCCGAGGCAGGAGGTGAGCACGCGTCATGGGGTTGGCGGGCCCCACGGTCGAGACACCGGAGACCGGGACCGGTGCGGCCTAGGACGTGGACCTCGACTACTCGGCCGGCACGAGGAACATCAGGGCCAGACACATTTCGTTGCGGGTGCCCCAGCCGGGATACACGTCGTCGGTGCGGCTGGTGGTGTCGTAGTCGCACACCACCTGCAGCGGTTCGTCCTCGAAGACCCGAATCGGCTGCTGGTAGAAATACATGCGTTGCCAGTTGAAGTCCCAGTTTTGCACATCAGCGGCGCAGCTCGGTCCTTCGCCGTCGCGCAGGACCGACAGGCTGAATTTGCGCCCGAGCTCGTGCATGTGGGGAAAGATGCCGTAGATATCGACGGCGCCGATGCCCGCCAATCCGAGCTCAGCTGGCGTCGCCTGCCAAGTGTACTGATACGATGGCTGTCCCGGCGGCAGGAGGTCGGGCTCTGATTCGAACAAACTCTCCAGGAGAGGATCGGGGAAGACAAAGAAGCCTTCCTTGTCGACCTGGTCGGCCCACCGAATGGCGAGGCGTGTGCTGTCCGACTGCCCGAGCAAGCTCGTGTCGGAGAGATTGTAGTGGACTTGGGCGACCAGCAGCTCGTCGGCCGCGACCTTGGCCCCCGTGCCCGGTGGGTACGCCAGCGGCCCTTGGCCGGGCGCCCAGGTGATCGGCGCGCCGCTAAACTCCGTGCCTTCTCCGGCGGCGCCGAAGCACGGCCAGCCCTCACGGTCCGGCGACTCGGCTGCGAGATCGTGGATGACGTCCAGGTTGGTTTTCCCGTCTCCGACGTCGGCATTCGGATCGAGGTTGAACACGACCACGTGGTGGACCAACGCTGGGTTACCGGGCTCGAGCTCGAAACCGGTGACGTATCGATCCCCGGGGAGGTTGGGGTCGATCAGAAAGCAGCGGTACTCGTCGAACTGCGCCAGATCCCCCCCCGCGATTTCGGGGACAAAGTGTGGCGTGGCGTACTCGACAGTATCGGGCACGTTTGGGGGATTGGGCGGAGTGGGAAGGGAGCCGGACCCTTCGAGCATCCCCTGGTCCACCCACGTGCCGATGGTGGCGATCTGCTCGTCCGTGAGTGCGATAGAATCGGCGAACTCTCCACAGGAACCGTCGCTCGTGACCAGCCAGGGGGGCATGGTGCGAGCCGCCGTCGCGGCCCGAGACGGCAACGCGTAGGTACGCGCGTCCGCGTAGGTGGTCAGCGAAAACGGTGCCGCGCCACCGGGCTGATGGCAGGCGACGCATCGCTCGTAGTAGATGGGGGCCACGTCCGCGACAAAGGTGACTTCTCGCGGGTCTTCGCCGGACGGTTGGGGGACGGGATCATCGTCGCCCTCGTCATCGTCGTGGTCGGCGCAGGCCAAGCCGGAACTCAACAATGCGACGAGCGCGGTCGCGGGTAGGCGCGAGGGCCAAGCGGGGTGATGGGATCTCGGCGACACGAACAAAGTCATGGTAGCGGGCTTTCTGGAGTGACCAATAGATGGTGAAAATGCCAAGTGTTGGCACCGTGATTGTGAAGATGCAAAGTGATAGGGGTTCCGGCTGGGATCGGGCGATCGACCCGGAACGCCACTTCTCGGATGTCGGCCGGGCTCGGGATATCAACATACTCCTCCCAGAGCAGTTCCGTACCCGCGAGCACCGCAAGGTGACCACGGGCGGGCTCGAGACTCGCCAGGTCCTGCCACCACACCGCAAGCTCGACCAGATCGCCGGCTTCGACCGTGGCGGCACTGGGTTGGCTGAGCGAAAGATAGCCACATCGGCCCGTGTCGAGCTCGGTCCCGCCGAGTTCCTCCCGCCAGGCCCCGGGTTCACAGGGCAGCGGATCGGGCCGATGCTCGGCCAGCGGATCCTCGTCGGGCGAGGTTGCGCGCCAGTTCTCGGGGCGGATCAACGCGATCGGGGCGGGGTCCGCCTCGAGTTCGGCCGTCGGTTGCTCACCGCATCCTGACCCAATGGGTACTAGAGCAAAAGCTATGAGACGCGACATCGAGATCATGGGGGTCGCTCGCCTCCCGTCGATTGGAACAACCGAGGCCGCAACGGGTGTCACCGATCGCCGCAGATTTTTGGGCTCGGTCGGCGCTGCGCGATCGCCGGGCAGTCTCCCAGGGTGGCGCTGAGCCCCGCCGCACCAGGAGCGGTCGTCATCACGGATCCGGCCCGTCGGCGGCCTTCGCACGCCCTGGGGTGGACCTCGTCGCCCTCGCCGCGGCTCGCTAGTCGTCGCGTACGCGGCTATGGCCACCCGACGGGGGGGCTCGTACGATGCCGGCCATGCCGACGCTGATCGACGGAACGAAAGTCGCCAAAGAACTCCTCGAATCCACTCGCTTGCGTGTGCAGGCCCTCACGTCGGGCAGTTCGGTCGTGCCCTGTCTCGCCACCGTATTGGTGGGTAGCGACCCGGCGTCGGTCACCTACACCCGAATGAAGCGCAAGCGCTGCGAAAGTATCGGCATGCGCTCGATCAAAGTCGAGCTCCCGGAGAGCACGACGACCGAGCAGTTGGTGGCGGAGATTCGCCGGCTTGGCGACGATCCCACGGTGCACGGGATCTTGCTCCAACACCCGGCACCGTCGCACGTCGACGAGCGGGCCGCGTTCGAGGCGATCCCGGCCATCAAAGACGTGGACGGCGTGACCTACGCTGCGTTCGCCAATCAGTGGTTCAACGAAGGCGGTCACGAATCGTGCACCCCGTCGGGCATCGTCAAACTGCTCGACGCCTACGATGCCCGAATCGAAGGGGCTCACGCGGTCGTGGTCGGTCGCAGTCCGATCCTGGGCAAGCCCATGGCGGGCCTGCTGTTGGCTCGCAACGCGACGGTGACCATCTGCCACAGCCGCACCCAGGGGCTCGCCGACATCGTGCGCCAAGCCGACATCGTCGTCGCTGCGGTTGGCAAGGCGCGATTCGTACAGGGCGACTGGGTCAAGCGGGGCGCGATCGTGATGGACGCCGGATACAACGAGGGCAACGTCGGCGATGTCGACTTCGACCCCGCCGCCGAGCGAGCGTCCATGATCACGCCGGTGCCGGGCGGCGTCGGTCCGATGACCATCGCCACGCTCATCGCTCAAACCGTCGACGCGGCTGAACGGCTGACCGCGCAATAAATCGTCGCTCGTCCGCGGACTAGCGGGCCGCGTTCGGGCCGGCGACCGGCCCCGCGGCGCTGGGGGTCCTACGGGCGGCGGGGGTCCCCGGGGCGGCGGCGGTTCGCAGCGGGATCTCAGCCGCGAGCAGGTAGTGGCTGCTGGTGTCGCGTTGGCTGACGGGGATCGTCCACGGATTTTGGCGTCGGTCGTCGATTTCACCGCGCACGATGACGGTCTTGCCGACCACCGAGAACGCGGCCGGGTCCGGCATCAAGCCGCAAAAGAACATTCGGCCGGGCGTGTCGCCGTTGGTGTGGGTTCGCTGAGCGAGGTGGGACTCGCCCGAGTCGTAGCAGTCGTCGTCATGAGACTTGGTGTCGGCGTAAGCGAACATGCCGGGGGCTGAACTCGTGTAGCCGTCCGTCTCGGGAAGGACGTGGCTGCCGATATCGCCGAGTACCAGTACCGGGCCTGACCCGCGGAGCTTGGTGATCTCGCTGCGCAATCGACGAGCTTCTTGGCGTCGAAACTCGGTTTGCGAGCCGTAACGGCCGGCTCGCAGTTGGGCGTTCACCACGACCAGTTGGGTGTAGTCTGGGAGCATCACGTCGGCGACGAGATGCTTGCTGACTTGAATGTCGAGCCGCCGAGCGTCGTGGATGAGAAACTTGGAGAGCACCGCGACCTGCTGCCCGGTGAGGCGATCGGTGCCCTCGACATAGGCGATGTCGTAGTTCGGACCGCCGTGGGACAACACGTAGTGGGCGATGTCGACGATCTCACGGCGTCCGCCCAGGGACTGCAGTGCGACGATGTCGAGGTCTTTGGCGATCAGAAGATCGCCGATGCGCTCGACCTTCCAGTTCCAATCGATCTCGCTGGGTGAGTTGCGGGCATTGGCCACCTTGCTGCGGTCGTCCACTTCGTCAAAGGCCCAGTCCGCGTTGAAGGTGCCGACCGAGAATCGGGTCTTTTGCGGCTTCTCGGACGCTCCTTGGGCCGCGTCGGGGCCTTGGGCCTGGACGGCGTCGGGGGCTGGGGTTGCCTGGGATCGGGCGGCCGGCCAGTCCTCCGGCGGCATTGGCCCGCGGTGTGCGGTGGGATGAGTAGAGGCGCCGTCACCGAGACAGCCAGGCAGGGAAACCAACGCGCTCAAGCACAACAGACACCGGGTGCGGGCAAACATCGTGGTGGCAATGTATGGCGGCGGGTCGCGGTCGGCCTCCCGTTGCGCCGCGCTTTCCCGATGTAGAACTCGGTCGCCAAGTCGCACCCGCGGACACTCGCCCATCGGCCGTTCGCCGTCCGGACACTCCCGCGAACGTGCCGGCCGCGGGCTTGCGCTGGCCGCTCCACGGACGACAGCGGGACGCGGTGTTGGTCCCGGGCCACCACGTTGAGGCACCGGGCCGGCGTTCGCCGGTCGTTGCTCCGGCTGCGCTCGTTCGTGGTATCGCTGACGAGTGAGCATGCGCCAACGCTTCCGCTGGGCGAGGTTGCCGGTGACGGTGGGGTTTGTCGCCGCGGTCTGCGGTGGGGCGGGCCGCGCTCGGGCGCAGGCTGCGGATCCCGCGGGCGTTCCGGCGGTTGCTCCATCCGTTGAGCACTACGTGGCGCAAGCGTTGGCCGGCCATCCGCGGCTGGAGACCGCGTATCAGCGCTGGCTGGCGGCGCGCCACCACGCAGCCGCCGCCGGGCCGTTCCCCGAAGTTGTGGTGAGTTACGGCTACTTCTTGCAGCGCGTGGAAACTCGCGTGGGTCCGCAGCGACACCGGGTGAGCGTCAGCCAGCGCTTCCCGTGGCCGGCTCGCTTGCGGGCGCTCGACGATGCCGCTGCCTCCCGCGCCGTCGCTTGGCGTCGCCGGTACGAAGCGACGGCGCTCGCGGTACGCGAGGAAGTGGCTCGCGCGTACTGGGAGCTGTGGTTTGAGCGCGAAAGCGGGCGGGTCCTCGGCGCCCAGGTGGAGCTGATCAACGTGGTGCTCGAGGTTGCTCGGGCTCGGGTGGCGGTGGGAAGCTCGTCGGTCGCGGATGTCCAACGCCTCGAACTCGACGCCACCCGACTGCGAGATCGGGCGGTCCAGGCCGAGGCGCGCGCCCGAGTCGGCCAGGTGCAGCTCGCGGCGAGCGTCGGAGTCGAGCCGGTGGAACCGGTCGCGGTCGCCTCGATCCCGCCTCGCCTCGAACGGGTGACGGAGCCGCGCGACGCCTTGTTGGCGGCGGCGAACCGCCACCCCGAGCTCGTCGAGTTCGACGCGCGAGCGCAAGCCTTCGAACGTGACGCGCGAGCGCACCGGATCCGGGCTCGGCCGAGCCTGCGGCTCGGCGTCGACTGGATCGAGACCGGCCGCGGCGCGGCGGCAGTCACCGACGCGGGCAAAGACCCCGTGCTGATCCACGCCGCGGTCGCGGTACCCCTCGCCCAGCGCAAGTTAGCGGCCCAAGCCGAGGCGTCTCGGGCGTTGGCCCGGACTGAACAGTCCGCTCGCCGCGCCCGGCTGGTCGCCGCGACGGCCGAAATCGATCGCCTCTTGGTGTTGGTGGATGACACTCGTCGTCGGGCCGCGATGTATGAACAAACGTTGATTCCACAGGCGAGAGCGACCTTCGACGCGGTGGTGGGGGCCTACGCCGGCGGGCAGGGCAGCGTGGCCGCCGTGTTGGCGGTCGAGCGCGAGTTACTGGAGTTCGAAGTCGAGTTGGCCCGGACTCGGGTCGATCACGCCGTCGCCTGGGCGGGCTTGGAGCGTGCGGTGGGGCGCCCGGTCGTGGGGGTCGTGGAGTTTCGATCGTGAGCGAACGCCTCGCGTCGCCGGACCCCAGCGAGGGCCCGCCCCGACCCCGCGGTCGAATCTGGCTGATCGCGATCGTCGCCTTTGGTGTGGGGGCCGTGGTGGCGCGAGCATGCGGCCCGTCGGCTCCGATCGACGCCCCGTCACCTGACGAACCCGAGGCCTCGGAACCGGACCCGGAGGCGGAGCGCGCTTGGACTTGCGCCATGCATCCGGAGTACCGCTCCGACGCGCCCGGCCGTTGTCCGCTTTGTTCCATGGAGTTGATCCCGGTCGAGGTCGAACCGCGCCGTGAGGCCAGACAAGTGCGCCTTGGTGCGCGAGCGCGACGGCTGGCCAAGATCGAGACCACCGTGGTCAGCGCGTGGTTACCCGCTGACCACGAGCTGCGCCTGATCGGGAGGATGGACTACGACGAAACGACCCGACGAGACATCACGGCCACGGCGGCGGGGCGGGTGGAGCGTTTGTACGTGCGAGAGACAGGCGCGACGGTCCGCAAGGGTCAGCGGATCGCCAACATCTACAGTCCAGAGTTTTACGCGGCAGCGCGTGAGTACGCCTCGTCGCGTGATCAACTGCAACGGCTCAGCGACGCCAGTGCGGTCGCTCGGGCCGGTGCGACCGCCTTGGTCGACGCGGCGTTGGAGCGTTTGCACCTGTTGGCCGTGCCCACCGCGGAGATTGAGCGCTTGCGGGCCGGGGGGGTGCCGCGATCGAGAGTGGATGTCCGAGCCGAAGCGGCCGGCACCGTAATCGAGCGTCGGGTCACCGAGGGGGTCCACGTCAAGCGGGGGTCGCTCATGTATCGTTTGGCAGATCTGTCGTCGTTGTGGCTGCAGCTCGACGCCTACGAGCGGGACTTGGCGGTGCTGCGCGTGGGCCAGGCGGTGGCATTTCGCGTCGACGCCCTGGCGGACCGGGTGTTTTCCGGCCAGGTGGCGTTCATTCATCCGCGGGTAGACCCGACGACGCGGGTAGCCCAGGTGCGGGTGACGGTGGACAACGAAGACGGCGCCCTGCGTCCCGGCATGGTGGCGCACGCCGTGGTCCGTGACCACGGGACGCCAGACCCGACGGCGACGCGGGTGGCGATCCCTGCGACGTCGGTCTTGTACACTGGGCAACGCGCGGTCGTGTACCTAGAGATTGAATCCGACGAGGAGACGACGTACGAGGCTCGGACGGTGCAACTCGGGCGGCCTGTCGGCGGGCAAGTGCCGGTCCTCGAGGGTCTCGCGGCCGGCGAGCGAGTCGTGACAAACGGTGCGTTTGTGATCGACGCCGATCTGCAGATCCGCGGAGGCGATAGCATGATGCGTCGAGCCGAAGAACCCGACCCAGGGTCCCCCGCCCACGAAGCCGGTGACGCGTCCGCGGTTCGCTAGTTCGCCATGCAGCATTCCACCGACAATGGGCTTTGGGCGCGGTGCAGCGCCGTCACGATTTCGCGACGGTTCGTGGTGTTCCTGTTGGCGGGGATTTTGGCTGCGTTTGGTCTGGCCTCAGCACCCTTCGCTTGGTCGATTCCGGGGTTTCCGCGCAGCCCCGTACCCGTCGACGCGATTCCTGATGTGGGTGAAAATCAACAGATCGTGTTCACCGCGTGGCCGGGCCGGTCGCCGCGAGACGTCGAGGACCAAGTCACCTACCCGTTGACCACGCTGTTGTTGGGGATGCCCGGGGTCAAGAGTGTTCGCAGCACTTCGGCCTTCGGCTTCTCCAGTGTCTATGTCATTTTCGAGGACAATATCGAGTTCTACTGGTCTCGATCCCGCATCGTGGAGAAGCTAGCCGCGTTGCGGGCGGGGGAGCTGCCCCCCGGCGTCACGCCCACCCTGGGACCCGACGCGACAGCGCTGGGGCAGGTGTTTTGGTATACGCTGGAAGGCCAAGACGAGTCTGGGCGCACCGTGGGCGGTTGGGATCAACATGAGTTGCGTGCGATCCAGGATTGGACGGTGCGCTTCGCTTTGCAGGCCGTCCCCGGCGTCGCCGAAGTCGCCTCGATAGGCGGGTTCGTCAGCGAGTTTCAAGTCGATGTCGATCCGGACCTACTGCGCGACCACGACATGACACTCGACGCAGTGGCCAATGCCGTGCGAGATTCGAATGTAGATATTGGCGCGCGCACCATTGAGATCAACCGTGTCGAGTATGTCGTCCGCAGCATCGGCACGTTGGAGCACGTACGGGAGCTCGAGGACGTGGTCGTCGCGACCCGGCGGGGCGTGGTGACCCGGGTCCGCGACGTGGCTCACGTCACGTTGGGCCCCGCGGCTCGGCGCGGTGCCCTAGATGATGCGGGGGCGCCGGCGGTGGGAGGCGTGGTGGTGGCGCGCTTCGGCGGGAACCCCATGGAGATCATCGAGACCGTCAAAGCTCGCATCGCCGAGATCGAGCCGGGCCTGCCCAGCCGACGGTTGGCGGACGGCACCCTGAGTCGGGTGCGCATCGTGCCGTTTTACGACCGAAGCCAGCTGATCGAGCGCACCTTGGAGACGTTGTGGACGGCGCTGCGACAACAGCTGCTGGTCACCGCCATCGTGGTCATCGCATTACTCCGCAGTCTGCGTGGAGCCGGTTTGGTGGTGGCTCTCGTGCCGCTCGGAGTCCTGACCACATTCGTTGTGATGCGCGTCGCCGGGGTCGACGCGAATCTCATGGCACTGTCCGGGATCGCCATCGCCATCGGGGTGATGGTGGATGTGGGCATCGTGGTGGTGGAAAACACCGTGCGGCGCTGGGACGAGGCACCCGCGGGCGCCTCGCGGGCGCAGGTGGTCGCAGGGGCAGCGGGGGAGGTCGCGCCCGCGATCGCCACGGCCGTGCTGACCACGGTGTTGAGCTTTTTGCCAGTGTTCGGGCTCGGGGAGGCCGAGGCTCGCCTATTCGGGCCGCTGGTGTACACGAAGACGTTTGCGATGGTCATCGCGCTGGGACTGGGGGTGATCTTGCTGCCACCACTCGCGTACGTCGTACTTCGGCGGCGAACGTCGGCCGTCGCCGACGGCGGCGAAGGCTCGCTCGGGCGACCCTTCGGCGCCTGGATCCGGCCGGCTCTGGTGGCCGGCTTGCTGGTGGGTCTGGCGGCCGATTGGCAGCCGTTGGGGGTCGAGCATGGCACGTTCGCCAATTTGATGTGGGTCAGCGCGATGTGCTTGATGCTGATCGCAGCGTTCGCCGGCTTCCGGCGCGGCTATCCGGCGCTGCTGCGGTGGTGTCTCACTCACAAAGGGTGGTTCGCGGTCGCGCCGTTGGCCATGGTGGCGGTCGGCGGGTCCGCGTGGCTCGGGGCGCGAACCTATACCCAATGGCTCCCCGCCGCGATGCAATCGTCGCCTGCCGTCGAACGACTCGAGGCCGCGTTTCCCGGGCTTGGACGAGAATACATGCCGGCGTTTGAGGAGGGGTCGTTCCTCTACATGCCGACGACGATGCCACACGCCTCGTTCGCGCAGGTTCTTGAGTACGTTCAAAGCACCGATGCTGCGATTGCGGCGATACCCGAGGTGGAGCGTGTCGTTGGCAAGATCGGTCGGGTAGACAGCGCGTTGGATCCAGCTCCGATCTCGATGCTGGAAACGATGGTCACCTACGTACCGGAGTACACCACGGATGACGAGGGGGACCCGATCCGGCAGTGGCGAGACCACATTCGATCGCCGGACGACATTTGGTCGGAGGTGCTCGACGCGGCGGCGCGGCCGGGCCTCACCAGCGCGCCGCGGCTGCGTCCGATCGCCGGACGGGTCGTGATGTTACAGACCGGCATGCGGGCGCCGATGGGTCTGAAGGTGCAAGGGCCCACACTGGCCGCCGTGGAGCGCTTCGGGATGGCCGTCGAGGCCCAGCTGCGCCATGTTCCCGAGCTTCGGGCCGAGGCGGTCGCCGCCGAACGGCTGGTCGGCAAACCATACCTGGAGATCAGGCTCGACCGCGAAGCTCTCGGGCGGCACGGACTCACGGTCGCCCGCGTGCAGCGAACCATCGAAACCGCGATCGGGGGTCGGGCGGTGACCTGGGCGATCGACGGTCGACAACGACACGCCGTGCGGTTGCGCTACGCTCGAGAGGAACGCGATAGCGTCGAGGCCCTGCGCCGGCTGGTGATCCACGTGGCCGACGGCCACGCCATGCCACTCGAAGACGTGGCCCGCATCGACTATGCCCACGGGCCGCAGATGATTCGCTCGGAAGACACGTTCTTGACCTCTTACGTGCTGTTCGACGCCCAGCCGGGGGTGGCCGAGGTCGACGCGGTCGAGGCGGCCGAGGCGGCTTTGCGGCAAGCGATCGCCGACGGCGACATCGAGGTCCCCGCCGGGGTGAGCTTTCGGTTCGCCGGGACCTACGAGCAGCAGGTCCGCAGCGAAGCCCGACTGCGCGCGCTGATCCCCATCACGATCGGGCTGGTGCTCGTGGTGCTGCACCTGCAGTTCGGGCGATTGTGGATCACTGCGGTGATCGGAGCCGGGGTGTTGGTGGCCCAAGCGGGGGCATTCATCTTGCTGTGGTGCTACGGGCAGCCGTGGTTTCTCGACCTGGCCATTGGCGAGGTCTCGCTGCGTGAGTTGTTTCGAGTCGACACGGTGCATCTTTCGGTGGCCGTGTGGGTGGGGCTGATCGCCCTGGTCGGAGTGGCCACGGACGATGGCGTGGTCATGGCCACACTACTGCGTCGCCAGTTGAGCCGCGATCCACCCACGAGCCTGCATCAGCTCCACCAGCGGGTGATCGAAGCCGGCACGCGACGGATTCGTCCGTGTCTGATGACCACGGCTACCACCTTGCTAGCGTTATTGCCGGTGGTGACGGCTCGCGGCAGCGGGTCCGAGATCATGTTGCCGATGGCTCTGCCGACGCTGGGGGGGATGGCCATCGCCACGGTGACGTTGTTCGTGGTGCCGGTGTTATACGCGTGGGTGGAAGAGCGTCGGGTCCGGCCACGGACGCGGGGCGACGACTCCTCGCCGGAGGTTTGACGCGCGGCGACGCCGATTGCTACAAACGGTCATGATCCCGCGATGGTTCGTCCGATTGGGCGTGGCTGCACTCGCCGCTGTGGCCACGGATTGCGCCGCTCCGACGGCCACCCCGGCGGCATCGTCCGCGCCGACGCCCGCCGCTTCAGCGTCCGTCGCCAATCCGGTCGATCCGGTCGATCCGGCTGAGCCGGCGGCGCACGACGAAGCGGAGCAAGAGCGCCAGCTGGCCGTGGAGCTCGCTCACGAACCGGTCGGCCCGTTGGTCCCGCCCGCCGGCGAGTTCGGCGAAACGGGAGCGTTCGTCGTACTCGAGCTGTTCTCCTCGCAAGGGTGCAACCACTGCCCGCCGGCGGACCATGTGCTCAGCGACGTGGTGGTCGAAAGCATGCAGCGCAATCCGGGCGTCATTGTCGTGTCGTTTCACGTCCCGTACTTCGACGATCTCGGCTGGGCCGACCCATTTGGGCACGAGGACTACGCCGCTCGTCAGGAACGTTACGAACAAACGCTACCCGGGGAGCCTCGTCGGTACACCCCTCAGCTGATTGTCAACGGTACCGAGCAGTTCGAAGGGAGTCGTCGTCGCCTCGTGAAAGAGGCCATCGCGCGACACCTAGCCCGCCCGGCGCCGGTTCGCGTCAACGTGACGCAGCTGGGCCCGCGGGCGCCAGGGGAGGCGTTACCCGTCCGTCTGCAAATCGCGGGGGCGCCCGCCGATGCCGTCGTCCATGTGGCTTTGCTCGAGCGAAACCTCGCGGTGCCAGTCACGGCCGGGGAAAACCGCGGACACACATTGCGGCACGACAATGTGGTCCGAGCATTCGTCACCAAGCCCGCGGCCGCGGTCGTGGCCACGCAGCTTACAGTTCCCGCCGGGGTCGTGCTTGAGCACAGCAGCGTCGCGGCCTATGTGCAGTCGCCTGGTCCGCGGGCCGTGCTGGGCGCGACGCAGCGGCCCGTCACGGGCGCTCGGATCTCGGGCGCCTCACATTCGCCCCGGCCCGCTGCGACGCGCTGGTGACCGAGGCGCCCGCGGAGCCGGCACGGCGCGGTATCGTCCAAAACGCAGCACCAACGCCGGGACCACGATCAGGTTGAGCGGCGTGGCGGTGGCAAGGCCGCAGAGGATGACCATCGCCATCGGTGCTTGGATCTCGCTGCCCGGCTCGCCGGCCGCGAACACCAAAGGCACGAGCCCACCGGCGGTGGCCAGCGCGGTCATGAGAATGGGGATTACCCGTTCTTGCGCGCCACGCATGACCGCCGTGCGGGGATCCCTCACGCCTTCGTGCTCCCGCAAATGAGCGATGTGCGAGACCAGCATGATGCCGTTACGTGTGGCGATACCGAACAATGCGATGAACCCGATCATCGAGGCCACCGACAATATGCCATCGAAGACGACGACCCCCGCCACGCCACCGATGAGGGCCAACGGGAGGTTGAGCATGACGACCGTCGCGTCCCGCACGGATGCCAGCGCGGTGACGAGGAGGACGAACACTCCCAACAGCACGCCGACAGAAACCAGGGCCAGTGTCTCGGTGGCTCGCTCGGCACTTTCAAACTGGCCGCCGTACTCGATGCGCACGCCAGGGGGGACCTCCACGTCGGCGAAGATGGCCCGCTGAATCTCTCCGACTAGACTGCCGATGTCGCGCCCGGCCACATTGCAGCTGACCACGGTTTTGCGTTCGGTATTCTCGCGACTGATTGTGCTCGGGCCGGCATCTCGCACGATCTCCGCCACCGCACGGAGCGGCACTTGCACGCCCGATGCGGCCAGCACCGGGAGATTCGCCAGCGCCGCGACGCTCGTCGGCGCCGGGTGGAGTTTGACCACGATGTCGTGGCTGATGTTGCCTTCAAACACGCTCGACACCGGTTGCCCGGCGAGCGCGCTGGTCAACGTGGCCGAGACCTCGCGAACAGTCAGTCCGTAGCGGGCCAACGCGGCGCGATCGAAGCGAGCGATGACGGTGGGTGCATCAGGCGGTTGTTCGACGATCTCGTCCACGACGCCGTCGATCGTGGCGATCCGCTTGCGGACCGCATTGGCCAGCTCTCGCATCTGACCGAGGTCGCGGCCGAAGATCTTGATCGCGATGTTCGCTCGGGTACCCGAGAGCATATGATCGATGCGATGCGACAGAGGCTGGCCAATGACGACCTTCGTTCCCGGCACGTGGCGCAACTGCTGCCGCACGTCAGCCAAGAACGCGTCGTAGCTGCGCTCGTGCGAGGCCGAGGCGGGCTGCAACCGTACGTCGATCTCTGCGGAGTGAACCCCCGCCGCGTGCTCGTCACTCTCGGCCCGTCCGGTACGGCGAGTTGTGGCGCCGACCTCCGGGTGCGCGAGCAAGATCTGTTCGACGGCTCGGCCGAGGGCGTCTGACTGCTCGAGCGACGTGCCGGTTGGGGCGACCACACTCAAGCTGAGGGCTCCCTCGTTGAATGTGGGCAAAAGGCTGCGTCCCAACGCCGAAACTTGGATCAGGGCCAGTCCGACGAACGCGAGGCACAGCAGCGAGCACCCTCGCCAGCGATCGATGCTGGCCATCAGGACCACCGCGTAGGCGCGTCGAACCGCACGCACGAGTCGGGGGGAACGGGTGCGACGCACGGCGTGGGCGTTCGGCAGTAGCCATACGCACAGCGCCGGCGTGACCGTCAGCGCCACGGCCAGCGAGGTCAGCAGCGCGACGATGTACGCGACGCCGAGCGGCGCCAACAGGCGACCCTCGATACCATGGAGGAAGAACACCGGCACGAACACCAATCCGATGATGAGCGTCGCGAACACGATCGAACGACGGACCTCCTGGCTTGCGGCGAACACCACACTCATCACCGATTGGCGCGCGGGGGCGGGGCGCTCGTTGTTCTCGCGAAGCCGACGGACGACGTTTTCCACGTCGATGATCGCGTCGTCGACCAGCGCTCCGACGGCGATGGCGAGGCCGCCGAGCGTCATTGTGTTGATGTTGGCGCCAACCCAGCGCAGGCACATCACCGCGGTGAGAAGCGAGAGGGGAATCGCGACCACGCTGACGAGCGTGGCGCGCCCGCTCGCCAAAAACAGCAGCACGACGATGATGACCAACAGTGCACCGTCGCGCAGGGCGGCGGTGACGTTGCGGATCGCTCGCTCGATGAAGTCGGCCTGACGAAAGCCCTCGCGTTCCACCACCACGTCGTCGGGGAGAGCGGGGGCAAGAGCGTCGACGACGGCGTCGATACGGCGCGTGATCTCCAAGGTGTTGGCGTCGGGCTGTTTTCGAATCCCGATGACCACCGCTGGCGCTGCGTCGAACGAGCCCTCGCCGCGCTTGACCGCCGGCGCCCACGTGACGTCCGCGACGTCACGCAACGTGATGGGATATCCCTGGGCGAGTCGTAGCGGGGTGGCGGCGAGGTCTTCGGGGGTGCGCACCCGTCCGATGCCGCGGACCACATCCTCTTGTGCCCCTTGGGGCAAAAACCCGGCGGCGGCGCTCTCGTTGGCGCTTTGCACTGCCGCGGTGACCTCCGCGAGGGTGACGTCGTGATCGCGGGCCCGGCTCCCGTCGACGGCAACTTGTAGGGTCTTTCGTTCGCCGCCGATCGACACGACTTCGGCGACGCCCGGCACCGCGAGCAGGCGCGGGCGGATGGTCGCGTCGACCAGCGTGCGTAGTTCCATCGGGTCGATCCGTGGCGAACGCACGGCGAGGAACATGATCTCCCCCATGATCGAGGTCACGGGGCCAAGCACCGGCGGATCGAGCCCGGTCGGCAGGTCGGCCGATACGAGTTGAACCTTCTCCGCCACGGTTTGCCGGGCACGAAATAGATCCGTGCCCCAGTCGAAATCCACCCACACGATGGCGATCCCCGCGGTTGTGGCCGAGCGAACGCGGCGCACTCCAGCCGCGCCGTTGAGGGCGGCTTCGATGGGGAACGTGACCTGTCTCTCGATCTCTTCCGGCGCCATCGCTCGGGCCTCAGCAAGCACCGTGACGCTCGGCGCGGTCAGGTCGGGGAACACATCCACGGGGGTGCGGCTCGCGGCTGCGGCTCCCCACGCGATCAGGCCGAGCGCCAGCGCCAATACGACGAGGCGGTGCTGCAAAGACCAGCGGAGTACGGCGTCGATCATACGCCTGGTCTCAGTGCGGGTGACCATGCGCGGGCGCTTGAGTCCCGCTCGCCGCGAGTTTGAGGAGGTACGCCCCCTCGACCACGACCCGTTCTCCGGGGCTGACACCGGCTTCGATCGCGATGCGCCGGCCGTCCCGTTGACCCGTTCGCACCGCGCGACGCTCGAAGCTCTCGCCGCCGGTTTGGACGAACACGATCGGCATCGCGTCTTCCACGATCACCGCCGCCGCCGGGACCGAAGGGCCCGGGGCCGCGGCCTGGGTGACCAGGTGGGCCCGCACCCGCGTACCGACGCGCAGTCGGCCGGCGGGGTTGGGCACGGCGAACAACATCGTGATCGTCCGGGTGATGGGATCGACGGGTCCCCCATCTGTCACGATCGATTGCGGCCCCAGCTCGATCGGGTCGGTCTCACCGGGCACCGTCATCCACACGCCAGACACCTCGGGGATCCGGGCTTGATCGACTTCGGGCACCTGCGCCGCCAGCCACAGCGTGCTCGCGTCGACGATGCGAAACAGCGGCGCTCCGCCCTCGACGAGCGCGCCGGGGACGGCTCCCACCTCCAGCACGGTCCCCGTCAACGGTGTCTGCACCTCGACGCTTGCCCCACGTTTTCCGGGAGCTGTCCGCTGCACCCGACGATACTGAGCCGCGCGCCGCCGGGCCGCGGCAAGCTGGGCCTCGGCGGTGGCGTGCGCGTGCCGGGCTTGAACCACGCGGCGCTTGGCGACCGCCCCGTCGGCGAGGAGCCCCTCGAGCCGCGTCCGTTCTTGCGCGGCCTGTTGGAGGTCCAGATGGGCTGCTGTGACGGCAAGGTCGAGCGTGGGCACGTCGACTTCGCCCCCGAGTCGTGGGAGGAACCGGGCGAGGACGTCGCCCGCGTGAACCGTGGCGCCAACCACGGGAAGGGGATCGACCGCCGCGATCAACCGCCCGGTGGCAGGGGCGGGGATGGTGACTTCTCCGTCGGCGCGGGCCACCAGGTGCGCGAACACTGGGAACGATGGGCGCAATGCGTCGACCGTGACCTCGGCGGTAGAAAACGGGGTGTTCCACTGCTGCTCTTTGAGGAAGCGGATCCCGTCGTCTTCAACCGGCGCAGGTGTCACGAGTTTATCGACATGACTCGCTACGGCGTGCTGGCCCAGCGCGTGGGACCAACGACCTTGGTCGGTTTCGAGCACCACGGCCACGTCACGGGTCACCGCATGGGCTGGGCGAACGACGGGCCGAAAGATTCCGGCCGTCGGACTGAGACCAGCGCCGAAGTGCTCGGGCTCGGCCCCGCCCCCGGACAACACGACCTCGACACGTCCCGTTGCGACCGCGGAGAAATCCTCCAGGCGGGTAAGGTGCGCGGCGAAGCCCGACGCTTGATGGAGCACCAGGGCGGGGAACTCGACGAACAGCTCGGTCTGATCGGTCCAAACGGTGATGGCGATCGGCTCGACGTCGTCGTGGTGTCCGGGCGTGTCGGGCTGGGATGCGTGGGGATGGTCCCCGTGGGCGGGCTCGCTTGCGTGATGGTCATGGTCGCCGAACGGTGAGGACGGATGGCCCCCCGAGCACGCGATGCCACTGGTCAGCCAGATCGTCAGCCGCCATGCGTTCACCATCCGCCGGGAAGCGAGCGTCATGGACGACCCCGCTTTCCGGGTTGCGTGCGTCGTCGCAACTCGATTTCGGCGACACGTGCCGCGAGCGCGAGCTCGAGGGCCAATAGCTCGGCTTCTGCGCCGGACCGGTACGCGTCCAGGAGTTCGATCACGCCAATCTCACCGCCGCGGTAGCTCGACTCCGCGGCGACCAGCATGCGAGTTTGCTCGGCGTTCTCTCGCTCCAGGTTGGCCGCCGCGCGGGCGAGTCGCGTCACTTGCTGTTGCAGCGCGGCGACTTCGGCCAGGCGGTGGCGTAGCGCGAGCTGACTGCGGGCGGACAGCGAGCTCGCCTGGGCCGACGCGCGTGCCTTCGCGGCGCGTTGGCGGTCGAAGATCGGGAGTGGGAGTCCGACCGTCGCCATGAAGCCGTGGGCTCGGATGCCATTCGACTGCCCGACGCCTTTGTAGCCAGCGCCGAGGTTAGGACGAGGGATCCACCCCCGCGCGGCAGCGCTGCGCTCCCAGGCCAAGGCCATGGCTTCGGCCTCCACCGCGCGAAACTCCGGCGTGTCTAGCGGGTCGCGTGCGGCGACGGTGAATCGGTCGTTGACGGGGGGCAACAGCTCACCGCGGAGGGGCGGGGTGCCGGCGCCCTCTGGCGATGCCGCGCCCGGGCCCATCAGCACCGCGAGTGCGGCCCAGGCCGCGTGGCGCGTCGCATTGGCTTGCTCGACGAGTGCGACGACCCGGGTCCGCTCTCGCTGCAATCGCAGCCGGTCGTAGGTCGCCGCGTCGCCGGCTGCTTCCCGTCGTCGCACCGCATCGAGGCCCGCCGCGACGCGCTCTTGCCACTGCGACAGCGTGACATGGCGCAGCTGAGCCGCGAGCAGCTCGTAGTACCGGTGACGAGTACGCGTTGCGACGTCGACGTTGACGCGGTGGGCTCGTTCCGTCGCGGCCTGGCGCCGGGCGGACGCAGCTCGACGGTAGCGGGCGCGTCGCCCCGACAAATCGACGGTTTGCGCCAACGTGAGATAGTCCTCCCCGGTCGACGTGCGACCGACGAGTTGTTCGCGGGTGTACTGCAACGTCGGGTTGGGTCGAGTCGTGCGCCGCAGTCCGTCGGCTTCCGCCTCGGCCTCCAATCCGGCTCGTAGCTGACCAAGCACCGGGTCGCCGACCGCGCGGGCGACTGCCTCGGCCTCGGTCAGGCCCTGCGCTGGGTCGGTTGCCGTCGGCGCGGGCGTCTGTGCGGTCACCGACGACGAGGCGGACGGTGCGCTTGAGTCGTGCGCCCGTCCGACTTCGGGGGCAAGGGTGAGGCCCACGCTCAGTGCGGGGCACGCAAAAAAACGACTGACAATCGGCCTTTTCGGCGCGACGCATGGGTGGCGGTGCCGGCTTCGCTCACTCATACGAATAAGGCGCCGAGCAAGGTCTCCGTGCCGTGATGGATCGGAGTGATGAGCACGCCCGCGAGCGCGAAGCCAATCGCCAGCGCAAGCCAGCGCGACGGCAGGCGTGGGGCCGCGGTCGGGGCCGCCAGCAAGGCCTGAACCCGGGATGCGAGCTCGCTCCCGTCGGCGCGAGCCACTGCGACGCAGGGCGTCGGCGGGTCGCTCGCGATCAATCGTTCCAGCTTGACCAACGCGTCGGCGACGGCCGTGCGGTCGCCGACCGTCGCGGCGGCGGCCTCGTCACACGCTTGCTCACATGCGAGCGAAAGCTCCTCCAGCAGTGCGCGACGGGTGTGGGGCCAGTGCAACGCCCCCAGCAACTCGCCGATCAGTTTGGTGGCGGGGTCTCGGCGGTGCTGATGGGCCGCCTCGTGCGCCAACACGATTGCACGCGTCGTTCGGCAGACGCGTTCGAGCAGGCCTCGAGTCAGGTACACCCGCGGTCGCAGCACACCCGCGGTCACGGCCAGCGGCACGTCAGCCGCGACCACGTCGTACCCGCGACCCGACGGTCGGGCCGCCCGGCGTAGCGCCGACACGACTCGCTGTCCACGGATGACCCGGGCGAGCGACACGGCCACGCGCAAACCGATCGCCAACCCCGCCAGGCCGAGGACCGAAACCAGGCGGCCCCAAGCGAGGGTCTGGGGACGGTGCACGAGGCAAAGATGGAGGTGGTGATCACCATGGGCCGGGCAGTGGTCGAATGCCGGGGAGACCGAAGCGGCGACTCCGGGCAAGACGGCGAGCACGCTCAATGCGATGCCCACCGTGGCCGGCGCGCTGAGCAACGCAAGGGCAAGGCGGGCCCGCATCGGCGCCGGCAGTTGCTTCAGCCAAGCGATCAGCCACGGCCGGGCGGCGTGGATCGCGACGGCCACCAAACCCCCGAATAGGACGGCGGCGACCGATCCCAACCACAGCAAGCTCACGTCGACGACCTCCGCCCCGCCGTGCGCCGCGAGGCGACGAGCGCTTCGAGCCGCGCCAAAGTGTCCTCTCCCGCTCGCTCGGCCACGCCGACAAACGCCGCCACCATGGCGTCTGCCTCGCCGTGCAACAAGGCCGTCACCACGTCCTCGACCGCGTCGCGATGAAACGCGGCGCGAGAGATCGCGGGGACGTACACGAACGCATGGCTGCGCTTGCTTCGCGTCAACAGCCGTTTTTCGTGCAGCCGTTTCATCGTGGACTGGACCGTGTTGAGGGTGATCCCGCGGTGGCGCCCAAGCTTCGCGTGAACCGTCTTGGCGTCGGATTCTCCGCTACGCCAGAGCTGATCGAGGACGGCGAGCTCGAGTTCACCGAGCAGCCCCCACCGAGTCGGCCGCATCTCTGCGCGAGATGGCATGTCCTTTAGGTTGGCGCGGTGAAAACCGACTGTCAATCGGCCCTTGGGCGGTCACGAGGTGGCCGCCGCAAGGGTCGACGGACTTCAGCTCGCGCGTCGGAGCGGGGGAGCCATGCGGCGCACCGTGGCGGTCCGCGACGTCTCGCGTCGTATCCGTTGCAGGACCGCGGCTGCTCCGGGTCCGTGGTAGGAGACGGTCGCGGGGCCCGGGGGCGCCACCTCGCGGGGGGAGGTGGCCTGAAAACCGCCCGAAGCGGCTGCGCTCGCCGAAAATGCGCGCTTGGTCCACTGAGCGGATCGCCCGTCCCGGGCCTCCAGTAGCGCTTGATAGAAATCGCGCACAGATCGAAATCGGTGCCGACGGTCCACCGTGACGGCGGCTGCGAAGACGCGTTCGACGGCGTCGGTGGTGGCGATTCCGAGTTCGCGCGGCGTGGGGCGGCGCAACGAATGCATGGTTTGCCGCGCAGCGTCGAGGCTCGCCCGCCCGTCGACCACTGGCCGACCGCCACGCATCACCTCCAGCAAAATGATCGCCATCGCGTACACGTCCGTCCATGGACCGACGGCCGCGTCATCGTGGTCGAACTGCTCGGGAGCGGCGTACTGAGCGTGATGCAGCGCAACTTCGGGTTCGGCGGTGGTCGGAAACCAACTGGCTGGGGGCGCGCCGCCGTGACCCATGAGTTTGATCGGCACGCCGGGGCGCAGCCGTTCGCCGAATACCCAAAGATTCGCGGGCGCGAGCTGGCGGTGGACGATGCCGTGTTCGTGGGCGGCCGCGACGACCTGCAGGGGGCGGTCCAGCAGCGCGAGCGTGTCGTCCAACCCGATCGCGAGTCCGCCCTTGGCGTAGTGAGCCGCGAGATGGCGCGCCAGCGAGCCACCGACGAGGGACTCGAGCACCGCCACCGGAACCGCTTGGTTCCCGGCTCGGACCGCGTAGTGGGTCTCGTGCGACACGTGTACAACGGCCTCGTTGCACCGAGACACCCGCGCCAACGTGCTCGCTGCTCCCACGAAGTGGCGCAGCAACACGCGGCGATCCTCGTCCTCAGCATTCGGAGGGCCCAAGAACATCTGTAGGCTGACCGGCTTGCCCGTGGCTAGATCCAACGCTTCGTACAGCGGGCAGTTGTCACGCGCGTGGATGAGCTGGCCCACAACGAAGCGATCTTCAATGCGCTGGCCGATGAAACCGTGGGGATCCAGTCCGAGCATCGATCTTTAGGGCTATAGCACCGCCCGTGATCGCGCCCAGATCCCGGCGCGGTCCAGTTCGCCGACGGGTCCGCGAAACGGTCGCCAGTTGCCCGCCATCGCGTCGCCAGCTCGTCCGGGCCGGTCGACGTGACGTCGGCTCTCATTTGATGCGCTGCGGCGCGCCGCTCGGCGAGCGCGTGGGTCGACGGATCGAACGGGTCGGCGGATCGAACGGGCATCGGGATGCGCGAAGGGTGGTCAACGTGGGTCTCCTGCGGCCGGAGGTTGGCGAGCCGAGGCCGAGGCGGCGGACACTGGGGGCCGGGGAGGCGCCGGCGCCAAAATGGTTGGCGCAGCTGGCAGCCGCGGCTCAACCGCGTTGCGACGACTGGAAACCAGGTAGACCATGGTGTCTCACCTTGTTGACATGGGCGACACCCCAGTAGCCAGACTCGAGCAAGATGCTCGCTTTTCGCGGCTACGTCGGCTCGGCGACGGCGCTGAAGGCGGCGTCTGGGCGGCCGTGGATCTCCAGCGCGACGGGCAGCCGGTCGTGTTCAAGTGGATCCCCCCCGAACGGAGGCTGGCCGCCGAGCGGGCCTCGGGTCTCCTGCGTCGCGTCGGATCCCCACATCTCCCCGCGATCGTCGAACTGTTCGATGACGCCCAGCGCGGGGCGTGGCTCGTCGCCGAGCACGTGGCCGGCACGGCGCTCGGCGCCGGGCCCGTGCCGGTGCGCGAGGCGGGGGAGGAGACGCTGGGCGTCGCGCGGGCCCTGGCGGCCATCCACGAGGTCGGGACCCACCACGGGGACGTCAGTGCGGCGAACGTGATCCGCACCCCCGGCGGGAACGTGGTGCTGATCGACTTCGGCCAACTCGGCGAGCTCGGGTGCGGTACGCCGGGCTATCTCGCGCCAGAGGTGCTGGGCGGCGGCGGTGGTCCGGCGGCCGACCGGTTTGCCCTCGGCTGCTTGCTGGCTTGGCGCTTGTACGGCCAGCTGCCGTGGCGCGAACCCGCTGAGGTGGTCGCGCTCAAGGGGGTGGCGGACGTCCAGCGGCGACTATCCGCGCTGCAGGCCGAAGGACCGCGGGACATCCCCGCGCCGGTCGGGCTGTTGCTTGCGGCATTGCTCGATCCGGACCCGTCGCGGCGGGCGGGCGACACGGCCCAGGTGGTGCGACGTCTAGAGCAAATTTTCGGAACTTTGACGGGGCTTGATCCGATCGTCCGGGCCACCACATGGTCGATTCCTCGGCGCTGGCCGTACCGGGGGCTAGACGTCGAGCCCATCGTCCGCGCCATTGTCGGCCAAGACCCCAGCCGCTCCGGCGCTTCGGTTCCCCGGCTGGTTGCGGTCGTGGGTCCGCCGCGATCCGGGCGTCGTCGGGTCGTGGACGAGGTGATGGCACGCCTGTCGCAACTGCGAGTCCCCGCCCGCGTGCTCGGCTGCGAACAGGTCAGTGCGCACTTTGGGCGTCCTGGAGCAAGCTGGCTCCAGGCGTGGAGCGAGGCGCGTAGCCCCGCGAGCCAAGTGGTTGGGGTCGCGGACGAGCTCTCCTGGCCCGCGGCGGCCGGCCAAGCACCCCTGCGCGCTGCGTTGCTGGCCGCCGCCGCGGCCTGGGCCCAGCACGTCGCCGTCGTCGAGCTGGATCCGACGCTCGGAGCGGCGCTGCGGGCACTGCAGAGCGACGAGGTGATGATTGTCGAGGTCAAACCGTGGTCGCGTGCCGACCTGCTGCACGTCCTCACGCCGGCGATTCTCGGCCCGCACGCGGGCGCTTGGGTGCGGAGCGTGTACGAGGCGGCGGAGGGGTGGCCGGGCCAGACGCTGGCCTTGGTCGAGGCTTGTGCGCGACGTGATCTCGAGCGACCCGACGCTGACGAGTTGTCAGAGATGTTGAGCCGTCTGGGGCCCGCAACCGATCGAGGGACCGCGATCGCGCGTTTGGTGGCGTCGTGGGACGACGAAGCCCGGCATGATCCCTCGATGGAGGTCGCCACGTGTACCTTGTCAGCGGCACGACAGTGTCTGGGAACTGAGGTTCACACCATCGCGCGACTCGAGGTGGCGGCGCGTCGTCGCGCCGGGCGACCGGTGAGTCTCGGCCTGGCGCTGGATGCCGATGACGTTGCCCAGATCCGCGCGCAACTCGATATCGGTGGCGAGCCGTGGCCCCCCGCGGCGTTGCGGTGGGCCGAGTCATCGGCGTCGGTCCCCGCCGACCTGCGCTGCCGGGCCGCCCGACAACTGGTCTCTGCCGGTGACCCCAAGCGCGCCGCGGCCGTGGCCGATGCGGCGCCGAATGATCCTCATAGCCAACTCGAGTCCGCCCGGGCGTGGGCGGCGTTGGGGCGCCACAACCACGCCCGGGCGCGCCTCGAGAAGCTGCTGGCGGCCGACGTGACGGTGGATCTGGGTTGGCACGCCCGCGGACTGATGTGGCGACTCGATCTCGATGCCGGGCAGATGGCTCGGGTGCGAGCGCAAGCCGACCAGCTCGGTGTCTTTCACTCGTCCGACCCCTCCGACCGTCGCGGGACCGGGTTGGCGACGGCTCGGCTGTGGGCTGGATTCGCGGCCGTCCAGCAACGTGATAGTCAGGCGGCGAAGCGCGCGTTGGAGGCCGCACTCGCGGCGTTGCCCGATGGCGACGCGCCCGAGGCGGCCAGCGTGCGCGCCCGGGTGCGCCAGGCGTTGGCGAGCGAGCTGCATCTTGGTGGTGAGCTCCGCGGCGCGGTGCGAGAGTATGCGGCCGCCATCGAAGCGTTCACTCAGGCCGGCGAGACGGTGGGTGTACTCGCCGCGACCGCCAGCGTGGCCGCCTTGGCCGTCCCCGCCGGCTGGCTCGGAGAAGCCGAGGCCCGCGGGCTGACGAGCTTGCGCGGGCTGATCGCGTCGGCCCAAGTCAGCGCGCTGCCGCCGGCCCTGATCAACCTCGTGTTGGCGCTGACGCAGCTCGGGCGGGTCGCCCAGGCCGAGCGCTGGATCGATCTCGTCGCCAATGTGGTGGCGGCCGCCGGGGAGCCGTCGCGGCTCTCCCAGTTGCGGCTCGACCGGGCGCGTCTCGAGGTGGCGTTGGCCCGTCGCCCGCGCGGCGATTTGTCGGGCCGGTGGGTCGAGGTCGGCGAGCGGGCCGAGGCCTGCGAGCTGATGCAGGAGGCGGCAGACGCCTACCTTCACGCGGCTTGGGCATGGCTTCGGTCCCGGGGCGAGGCCCCGCCCCCCCGGGCCGCCGTCAGCGTGGGGGACTCGCCGCGTCAGGGTCCGGCGGCTGACCACCCGCGCGTTCGCGTGGGCGACGTCGTCGGTCCCGCGAACCCCGATGTCGATGGCTCGGGCCCGTCGGTCGACGAGATCGTGGCGCGACTCGAGCGGATCGTGGCTGCCGCCGGCGATCTGGCCGTAACCCGGCGTTTCGCGCTGTTGCGATTCGCGGTCGCGCGCCGACGCGGCGACTCCATCGCGGCCGACCAACGGGCCCGAGAACTCGCGGCCATGCCATCGCCAGTGCAGCTGCGTCAAACTGGACAGGTCGAGCTAGCGTTCGTCCACGATCGCGACCTACTGGCCGGCCTCGCCCAGGGGAACGCCGATCTGAAGCCCGCCGCACGCATCGCGATATGGCGTCGCGTCGCGTCCACACTGGAGCAAATCATGGAACACGTTGCGCCACTTGATCGGCCGGCGGCCCGAGATCGGTTCGTCGCGGAGCTGGGGGCAGACCCCGTGACGGCGTTGGCCGAGGCCGGGGTCGAACCCGTGACGAACCCCGAGCCCCGGGCCGCGGCACCCGACCCGGAAGGATCGCAGGCCACCCGATTGCTTCGGATCTATCGCCGTTTCGCGCGGGAGGAGAATCTCTCGGCGCTGTTGGACCAAGTTGTCGAAGCGCTGATGGAACTGACGGCGGCCGAGCGCGGGATTGTCGTGGTGGGGGAGGGGTCCGATCGCCTTGAGGTTGCTCGTGAGGTCGATCGCCAAGTCGACGCCGTTCGGGTCTCCCGGTCGATCCTGGGCAAGGTCATCGAGACCGGAGACGCGGTGCTCAGCGTCGACGCGGCGGCTGATCTGCGGTTTGGCGACTCGCGGTCGGTCAGTCATCTGAACTTGCGATCCGTGCTCGCGGTGCCCCTGGTGTATCGCGGGTCGGTTCTCGGCGCGGCCTACATTGACCACCGGATTCGCCGGGGGGCGTTCGACGAGCAGGACCTGCGGCACCTCGAGGACTTCGCCAATCTCGCAGCGCTGGCCGTGGCGCACGCTCGGGCCCTCGGTCGGCTGCGGGCCCAAGCGGAAGCTCTGGAGACGCAACAAGACCAGCTGGCGCGACTGCTGGCCGAACGAGAGGCCGAGGTCGCTGACCTGCGCGCCGAAGCTCGTCTCGCCGGGCTCGATGTCCGTCAACACCGGGGAATGATCGGCGCTTGCCCGGCGATGCAGCGCGTCTTCGCCTTGATCGAGCGCTTGGGCGCCTCACGGGTCCCGGTGGTGGTGCACGGCGAAAGCGGCACCGGCAAAGAGCTCGTCGCGCGAGCGATCCACGACGCCAGCGACCGACGCGAGCGCCCATTCGTGGCCGAGAACTGTGGCGCCGTGCCGGATTCATTGCTCGAAAGCGTGCTGTTCGGCCATGTCCGCGGGGCGTTCACGGGAGCTGAGCGGCCGCGAGCCGGGCTGTTCGAAGCCGCCGACGGGGGCACGATCTTTCTCGACGAGATCGGCGAGATGAGTGCGGCCATGCAAACCTCCTTACTGCGGGTGTTGCAGGAGGGAGAGGTGCGACGGATCGGCGAGACCCAAACGCGCAAGGTCGACGTGCGGGTCATCGCGGCGAGCAACCGCTCACTCGACGATCTGGTGGCCACCGGCTCGTTTCGCAAAGACTTGTTTTACCGGATTCAAGTCGTGAAGATCGATTTGCCGGCGCTTCGCGATCGACGCGAGGACCTCCCCGATCTGATCGCCCACTTCCTCGCACGGCATGGCGGTGAACGCCTCCATGTCGGTGCGCACGCGATGCGTTTACTGCTCGGCTACGGCTGGCCTGGCAATGTCCGTGAGTTGGAGAACGAAGTCCAACGCTGGGTCGCGCTGGCGGAAGACAAGATCCGGCCCGACGATCTCTCAGCGGGGATCCGAGCGGCGATCGAGGGCGAGCTCGAGGATCCGGACGACCTCAACCTGCGCAGTCGCGTCGATCGTCTCGAGCGGGCACTGATCGATCGCGCCCTCGAACGGACCGAGGGCAACCAGACGCGCGCAGCGGCGTTGCTGGGACTGAGTCGTTTCGGGCTGCAGAAGAAGCTGCGCCGGCTCCAGCTGGAGGCCACGTCGGAGGGGTCCCAGGCCAGCTCGCCGCCGAAGGACAAGCACGAACCGCCAACCGCGGTGACGAAGGGAACACGATCATGTTGACGAAGTTGACACCGCGCGGAAGAAACCGTCGGGAGCCATTGGGCGATCCCCGACGGTCCGAAGTTTGCATCGTGAGTGCTCGTCCCATGCGCACACGGTTGCAGTGTTTTGCCGGTGTCGTGGCGGCCGGCCTCGGGCTCTTGGCCGCCTGCAAGCCGACCGAGCTGTATCGGCCACCGCCGACCCTCCGTGGGGTCACGGTGCCGTTGCCGCCGCCCACCTACCGCAACGGCGAACGGATCGAAGTCAGCTTCGAAGGCAACGTGCCGGCCGTCGCGGCGGAATCTCGCGGTTTCGTCTACCTGTGGGAAGACCTCGGCGACGAGGGACGGTACGTCCTGCCGGCAGCCGGGACCGGCGCGTTTGTGTTCGAGGGGGTCGACGTGACCGTGCAGCAAAGCTGCGTCTCGACCTACTACGAGCTCGACGACGGCTCGTTCAGCCCCGCGTCCTTTTACCGGCTGGAGCTGGCGAACGACCCCGCGCGCTGCGAGGACCCCGACTGCACCGCCCCCGACGAGTTCGGGGCGTGTGTGTGT
The DNA here is from genome assembly GCA_006508105.1 of Myxococcales bacterium FL481. Classification (GTDB taxonomy): domain Bacteria; phylum Myxococcota_A; class Polyangia; order Nannocystales; family Nannocystaceae; genus FL481. The sequence goes on from QKPP01000213.1 coordinate 35,013, forward strand.
CTCGTGGAGTGGGGCTCCGGCTGTTAGACCGCCCGGCGCAGCCAGGCCCACGTGGCGACGTCGCGGTCGTGGGTCGCGTGGGCTCTGGGCCTGGCGCCGGAAGCTTCCCATCTCCGACGCGGCGTGCCGCGGTCGCGCCGGAACCGTCCGTCGCGGTCGTGGGCGGCTCGAGTCCGCCCTCTCGCCGCCGTGAGCCGGCCCCGCGGGCGCGCGGCGGTCGACACACAGCTTCGCGAGAGCGCGTCCGCGACGGAGGCGAGCGCGGACACGGTGGACCCCAATTGCACAAGCCCGGCGTGCACGGGCAGGCCGGGCTTGGTCGACCCGCGGATTCGCGGGCGTCCGTCTATTTTCCGCTACGCGGCTTGATGGTGGTTCGTTTGGCCCGGGGCGGGAGGTACACCGTGAACCCCAGGCTGAAGTTGGCGTTGTGGACGATGGTCCGATCCTCTCCGTTGACCTGAATCGGAATCTCGCCGACCGTCGCGTTGAGCCCGGCGATGTTCTGGCGCACGATGATGTCTTGGAACTCCGGGTTGACCGCCAACCAATCGGTCAAAAAGATGTGGAACCCGGCTCCGAACGCCGGCCCCGTACGGGTGCCGACCTGCGCGTCCACGGGGTGCAACAGACATTCATTGTTGTCGTCTTCGCACTCACCGCCAGAGTACTCGACGGTGCTCAAGCTGTCCGGATAGGCCTCCACCCAGTTGGTGAAGCCATAGCCCCCCCAAAGGTAGACGTCGTACTCGGTGAACATGGACTGGAACAGCCCGAGCTTGCCGGCGAACGGGGTGAACACCAGCCCGGCCGAACCGGTCCAGTTCAGCCGGGTGAGCCCCGCTTGGAAGTCGTTTTGCAGCGGAGCCGGGTTGTTCCGATCTTGTCGCTTGCGCTTGGGGGCGCCGCCGCCGGTCTCGTCTCCGACCGGGAGAATCGTGCCGCTCGTCAGATCCTCGGTGAGAGCGCTCGCCGGCTGGACGATCCCGTAGTCGAAGTCGCCGCGGACGCCGAGCCAGTCCGTCAGATCGAACTGAAGTTTGGCACCCACGAACCCCACGTGGGTAAACGGCTGCGACAAGGTCATGGTCGCGCGGGGCGTGACCTGAACTCGCAGCTTACGCAGCTCCATCTTGTTGACCACGATCGGCTTGCCGTCGAGCACGCCGGGCTTGCCGCCTTCCTGGGCCGAAGCGGTGGTGGACAGCAGAGCACACGCCGCGCCGATCACTACGGAGGCAGATATCGAGAGAAGATTGTTCGGGCGCACGGGAGATACCTCGTTGACGTGAAGCTAGCGGCGGGTGGAGTAGTTGAAGCGTGGTGGGAGATAGAGACTGACTCCGAGGTAGACCATGGTGTTGAACGCCAACGAGCCTCCTTCAGATTGCGCCTCGGCCTTGGCGGCGTCGGGGTCATTGAGCGATTCATCGTCAGCCGTTGCGTCTCCCACCCCGCTGGTGCCCGGACCGCGGCCAAATGGCTCGTAGAGATCGAACCACGCGAAGGTCCGAACCGCGAAGTTGAACGACACCCACTCCCATCCGGAGACGTAGAAACGGCTACCGACCGTCAGGTTCCCCTGCGGGCGAATGGCGTCAAAGGGCAGGTGCAGCTCTTCAAAGCGGGGCAGGACACGGGAGTGGATCACCCCGCCGGCGAGCCCCACGTTCGCCTCCCAGTGCATGAGGCGGCGGTTGAAGATGGCGATTTTGCCGTAGAAAGGCTCGTAGGTGACGCCCAAACTGCCTTGCCACAGGTACTCGTTGGCGGTCAAAAGCGTCTGCTCTTGGAACCGAATCCGGTTGTACGCCGCGGTTCGGTCCCCGAAGAACCCGTGGGCGTGGATGCCCAGCGCCAGTCGGTTGGTCAGCCACAAGTTGGCTTCGGCGCCGGCCGAGTAGTGTCGCACGTACGGGTCGTTGACACTGATACCCACCTGAGGAGACAGCTCGAGCCGACGGACGGTTTTCTTCTCGCGGGGATCGTTCTCATCGGCCTTCTTGAAGACGTTGAGGAACGCCTGACGCTGGACGACGGTGATCATTTTCTCGTCGACCGCCTGCTGCTCCTCGGCGCTGAGCCCCGGTGAGTCGCCGGCGGCAGCCTTGGTCGCGGCATCCGCGTCGGCCTCGGCTTTTTCTTTGTCACCGCTCCCGAGAAAACTCGCGTCGAAGCTTACGTCGCCTTCGGCGTCTGGAGCAGCCGGCGCGGCCTCCATCTCGTCCTCGAGCTCGAGCTCGTCGTCGCCCTCATCCTCGGCCGGCGGCTCTTCAGCCTGGTTGTGGGCAGCCGCGTCATACTGAGCGGCAAGGGCTGGAGAGGAAACTGCGAGCGCCGCCAGCATGATGGCGGGGCTAGAGAGAAGTAGTCGCATGCTCACCTCGAACAAGAGGGCGTGGGAGAGGGATATCGTCGCCGTGCCTGGGCGACTGGAACCGAGCGGGGATTAGGACTGGAGCCTAGAACGAGCGTATCGGCGGTAGATTTGGCAGCGGACGGTAGCACATTCGTCGCTGGGCTCACAACTGTCACCGTGCATGGTCTGACACTGGAACGCGGCGATTTTTGGGCGAGATTGGGCGCTTTTGGGGCTGAAGGGGGAATCGCGCGCGTTTTTTGGTGATCGCGTCGCGGATCGGTTCGTCGGCAGCGCTGCGTGGCCGGCATCCGTCATGCAAAGCCCCCAAGGGACGCGACGGACAAAACCTCGACGTTGGTGGTGGGAGGGCCTTCCATCCGGCGAGATCGGACCCGGCGCGACGCCATCGAGGGGGCGCATGGTCACTGCAAGTCCGACGGGTGGCGGGGATGGGTGGGGATGGGTGGTCGGCGCGCGGCCGGCCCTCGTTGCGGTGGGGGGGTGTTCGGGGACGGCGGGCCTGGTCGCGGGCCAAGCCCACCGCCGGGCCGGCGTCGGCCCGGCGACTCCGGTCGGTGGGGTCGGTGGGGTCGGTCGGGGTCGGTCGGGTCGGCCGGGGTCGGTTCGGGGTCGGTCGGGGTCGGTCGGGGTCGGCCGGGGTCGGCCGGGGTCGGTCGGGGTTCGAGGCTCACAGCTGTGTGGCCTCATCGGGTGAGCGGGCGAGGAGTGCGTCGCAAAACGCCTCGGCGTCGAACGGTCGCAGGTCGTCGAGTTGCTCGCCGACCCCGATGAACCGCACGGGCAGCTGGAGCTCGTGGCAGATGCCCAATACGACCCCGCCTTTGGCGGTGCCGTCAAGCTTGGTGACGACGAGTCCGGTGAAGGCGACTGTGTCTTTGAACATTCGCGCCTGCGCGAGCGCGTTTTGTCCGATTGTCGCATCCAACACCAGGAAGATGTCGTGGGGGTCGACGGGCGCTTCGCGGTCAGCGGAGAGCGCCTTGCTCGCGGAGCGGCGGATCTTCTGCAGTTCGTCCATCAGCTCCTTGCGGGTGTGAAGCCGCCCCGCGGTGTCACACAAGACCACATCGTGGCCTTCTCGCCGCGCCCGCGCGATACCTTCGTAGATCACTGAGGACGGGTCCGAACCGGCAGTGCCTTGGTGAATGTCGCACCCCACGCGCTGGGCCCACACGTCGAGTTGTTCAGACGCGGCGGCGCGGAATGTGTCCCCCGCGACAAGCAGCACTCGACGACCGTCGGCTTGGTGTCGCGCGGCAAGCTTGCCCAGCGTGGTGGTCTTCCCGACGCCGTTGACTCCGATCATGAGGACAACATACGGCCCGCAGCGCGGTTCGACGTCGAGGGCTGGGGCCGGGACGTCGAGGACCTCCGCGGCCGCTCGATGAAGGGCGGTCCACACCGCCGACGGATCGGTGATCGAGTCGCGGTCGAGTTGCTCGCCGATCGCCTCGAGCAGATGATCAGCTGTGCGCGCGCCGATATCCGCGGTCAATAGGATTTCCTCGATATCGTCGCGAAGCTGCGCGTCAACTTGGGGCCGGCTGCGCAGCAAGTCGGCGAGCCGAGCGACGAAGCCTCCTCGGGTTTTGCGAAGGCCGGAGCGGATCCGCTGGGTGGGGGAAGGATCGGGCGTCGGTCGGTGAGCGGCGGAGGACGCTGCGCCGAGCGTGGTCGGGGTCGTCGACGCCGACGAGTCCTCGGCGTCCCCCGGTTTCACGGCGGCATCTGTAGAGCTAGCGGTGGTCGTCGACCGACGGACACGCGTCGCGTCGGAACGGTCTTCCAACGCGGGGCGGCGGTTGCCCTCGAGGGCGGCCCGTCGTCCCACTCGTTGACGTATGAGCCAGCCCCCGGCGACGAGGACGACGACCGCGAGAACGACGAGAAGTTCGATCGCCATGTTGCGAAACGGAGCATAACCGAAGCGGTGAGCAAGAGATCGTGTCGACGCGATCTCTGGCCGATGCACCCACGGCGAGCGGCTCCGCGGACGGTGGGATCGCTCTAGGAACGATCTTGGGTAGATCCCTGGCGATCTCTGGCGATTCGGCGCTCCCGCTGACGGGTCGTCGCCCGGGTCGAGCCGCGGCGAAAGCCCGCGAATTTGCTTTGCCACGCGCTACGCTGGTGTTATCCGAATGTTAATCTCCTTCCCTTACGGGGCGGACCTCGCGCTAGCATGAGAATCAAAAAGATCGAGATCAACGGCTTCAAGTCATTTGCCGATCGGCAGGTTTTTCACATCGACGGCTGCGTGACGGGCGTGATCGGGCCGAACGGTTGCGGCAAGTCGAACATCGTCGACGCCATTCGCTGGTGCCTGGGCGAGCAGAGAGCCCGGCATCTTCGCGGCAGCGGCATGAGTGACGTGATCTTCGCGGGCACCAAGACCCGCGGGCAGGCAGCGAGTGCCGAAGTCACGATCACCTTTGAGAACGACGGGGACGTGCCGCCGCCATGGGGTCGCTTCGAGACCATCGCGATCGCACGGCGGCTCTACCGTGACGGGACGAGTGAGTACCTGATCAACAAGGTGCCGGCGCGGCTACGGGACATCACCGATCTGCTCACGGGCACGGGGGTGGGGGCGCGCGGCTACTCGATTATCGAGCAGGGGCAGGTCGGCACGCTGGTCACCTCCAAGCCGGAGACGCGGCGGTTGGTCATCGACGAAGCGGCGGGGATCACCAAGTTCAAGAGCCAAAAGGCGGCCGCGGAACGCAAGATCGAGCAGACCCGACAAAACCTGCTCCGCACGTCCGATGTCATCTCCGAGCTCGAAGGGCGCATCGGCACGCTGCGGCGCCAGGCTCAGAAGGCCGAGCGCTACCGGCGGTACCGCGACGAGCAGCGAGACCTCGAGCTGTGGATCGCCGCGCACAAGTACCTCGAGCTGGCGAGTACGGGACGGGTGCTGACCGAGCGTCGCACCGAGCTCGACGAGCAGGTGGGGGCGTTGCGGCACGAGACCGTGGCCCTCGAGGCCAAGGGTCAAGCCGATCGACTCGCGCTGACCGAGTTGGCCGACTCGTTGACGAAGGCTCAGCAGCGCAGCTTCGACCTCGAAAACCAGATCAAGTTGCTCGAGCAGGACCGCCGCTTTCACGGGCAGGAGATCGACGCCAATCGCCAGGCGATCGAAAGCGCCGAAACGGAGTCCGAGGTCGTGCGGCGAAGCCTGGCCGCGTTGGAAGAAGAGCAGGCCGCGGCGAAAGCCGAGGAGGCGGCATTGGACGAGGCGGGGTCCGGCGGGGAACGAGCCGACAACATCGCCACGTTGGAGCAGGACTACGCCGACAAGGCCGCCGCGCTCGAGCAGGAGACCCGGCGCCGCGAGGGGTTGCGCGGCGATCACAGCCGCGCCGCGAGTGAGCGCGCGGGTCTGGACGCTCGGGTCGAGTCGTTGCTCGAGGCCATCGCCGAGCACGACCGCCAGCTGACGTTGCTCCGCGACGAGCAACGCGAGCAGCAAGCGGCCGGGGAACGGACTCGGTCGGAGGTGGAGGCCGCGAACTCGGCGTTGACCGCCCGCGAGAGCGCCGCAGCCGAGGTCCGCGAGCGTCGCCAGGCCCTTGTACGCGAACGGGTGGTGTTGCGCGACGAAGTCGAACGCGGCGATGTCGAGGTCGAAACGGCGCGTAAAGAACTCGTGCGGGCGAGATCTCGACTGCAGTCGCTCGAGGAGATCCAAGAACGCTACCGCGGGTGCGCCAGCGGCGTGCAGGTGGTGATGGAGCACCGCGCGAAGCTGGTCGAGTCCCGAGTCGACGGCAGTGTCGAGCCAAGCGCGGCCGAGCCGGTGTTCGGGATCATGGCGGACTTCGTCGACGCGCCGCCTCACCTCGAGCATGCGGTGGCCGCGGTGCTGGGCGACCGTTTGCAAGGGGTTGTCGTCGATGAGCCCCGCACCGGGGTGCAGGGCATTGAGCTGCTCAAGGAGCTGCGAGAGGGCCGCACGACATTTCTGCCCGCGGCTTGCCCCTCGCCTCAGTCGAGCGAAGCGGGCACTGGCGCATCCGGGTCCACCGGGGGCGATGCGGGCCCCGTGATGGGGTGGGCTGCCCCCCATCGCCCGCAAGCGAGGGGGATCGAGCTCGTGGACCTGACCCCCACGGCGAACCAACCCGCAGCTGGTGCCGAAGACAAGAGCGTGCTCGCAGCCGAAGGGGTACTGGGCCGCATGCGGGACCTGGTGGCGGTGGACGCCCGGGTGTCGCCGCTGGCCGAAGTTTTGTTGCGCGACACGCTGGTGGTCAAGGACTTGAGTCGGGCGCTCGAACTGTGGCAGGGCGGTCGGGCGCGCCACACGTTTGTGACGCTTGACGGCGATCGGGTCGAGCCCTCGGGGGTGGTCGTCGGCGGGTCTTCCGAGGCACTCGACTCGGCTCTGCTGCAACAAAAACGTGAGATTCGCGAACTGGGGCAGGTCGTCACGGAACTCGAAGGGGAACTCGAGCGGGTCAAGAACAAGCGGCAGGGGATGGCCGAGCGTCTGGCCGCGGTGGAGGGCGAGCGCGAGCAAAATGAGCAAGATCTTCTCGCGGTCGAGCGGGCCCATATCGAGGCGAAGCAAGCCGTCGAGACCGCGACCGCCACCCGTCAGCGCGTCGAACAGCGAGCGGCTGAGCTCTCGCGCCAGCTCGAGTCTGTTTCCGGTCAGCTCGAGCGTCGGCGATCGGAGCGGGCTGAATGCGAGGCCAAGCGGGCCGCGCTCGACGAACGCTCGCCCGAACTCGCCCGCGAGATTGAGGCGAGCGAAGGTCAAAGCGAGCAGCTGACCGTGGATCGCGATGGCTTGGCAGCCCAATTGACCGAGGCGAAGGTCGAACTCGCTCGGTGGCAACAGCAGCGGGATGCCGTGGTTCAGACCCGTCAGCGGCTGGACAAGCAGGTCGCCAGCGAGCGCGATCGCGTCCGCCGGCTCGAGGCGGCGACCGAGCAAGCACGGGCTCGGGTCGAGGAGCTCGAGGCCAAAGTCGTGGAGATGGTCCAGTCACACCGCGATTTGCTCGAGGAACACGACCAAGCGGCCACGGCGAAGCACGACGCGATCGAGGCCCACGACGCGGCCCGCTTGCGCCTCGACGAACTGGAGGCCTCGCTCCGGAACCTGCGACAAGACCTCGAGCGCGAGCGAGACCGCCTCGCGGAAGTCGAACTCGGTGTGCGCGAGCTCGATTTGGAGCGAGGACACCTCGAGGCCGATATTCGCGAGCGCTTCGATCGCGAGATTCCCGACGTACTCATCGATTTCCACGCTAGACCGTTGGCCGGCTCGGCCGAGCACGAGCGTCGCGCCGAACTCAAGCGCGTGTTGTCCCGCATGGGTGAGGTCAACCTCACGGCCATCGAAGAGTTCGACGAGGTCTCGCAACGGTACGACTATCTGTGCGCCCAAAAGGGGGACTTGGAGGACGCCATCGCGCAGCTGCAGGAGGCGATCGAAAAGATCAACGCAACCACCCGAGAGCGGTTTGCCGCGACATTTCGGGCCGTCAACGAGCACTTTCAGGTGTTGTTCCCGCGACTGTTCAATGGCGGTCGCGCGGAGTTGGTGATGACCGACCCGTCCGACCTACTCGCCACCGGCGTCGAGGTCATGGCCCAGCCGCCGGGGAAACGGGTGGCCAGTCTCGAGCTGCTCTCGGGTGGCGAGAAGGCCCTGACCGCGGTCAGCTTGATCTTCGCGATCTTCTTGACGAAGCCGAGCCCGTTTTGCCTGCTCGACGAGGTGGACGCACCGCTCGACGAGTCCAACGTAGGGCGCTTGACCGATCTTGTGCGCGAGTTGTCCGAGGGCACGCAGTTTATCGTGATTACCCACAACAAGCGGACGATGGAAGCGGCCGATCGCCTTTACGGCGTGACCATGGAGCAAAAGGGTGTGTCGAAACTGGTGTCAGTGAACTTGCGCAAGACCGCGGCTGCGGTCCACTACGTGCAGTAGCCGCAATCGGTGGGGGTGTTGGTCTCGCGGGCCAGCGTCTCTCACGCTGATCCGTCGTGCGCGACTACGGGTGGACGTCGGCCGGCGTCTCACCCGTGGTGTCGACGAACGTCGGGAACCGGCGGCGGATCGTGAACGTCACGGCGTACAAAATCGGCGTGTCGATCAGGGCGAACGTCCACTTGAACATCAGGCTGTCGAGGATCAGGTCGCCCAGGCGATCCCAGGTGATCCCGGCCGCGCCGAAGCTCGCCAGCAGTCCGAGCACCAACACCGTGTCGAGCACCTGCGAGGTGATCGTACTGGCGTTGTTGCGCAGCCACAGGTGCCTCCCTCGAGTGAGTCGCTTCCAGAAGTGGAACAGTCGAATATCGACAAACTGGGCGCACAGATAGGCCACCATCGAGGTCAGCACGGCGATTTTGCTCAGCCCGAAGACTTCGTGGAACATCGCGTCGCTAACGCCGAAGCCGGCGCTGGTCGTGGCGTCGGCGAGATCGACCAGGATCACGACGAAGACGCTCGCCACGAAGCCGGCGACGACCACGTGGTTCGCACGGCGTCTGCCGTAGACCTCCGACAAGATGTCCGTGACGAGGAACGTGACCGGATAGGCCAGCAAGGCCACCGACTGTTGAAACTCGTACGACGGATCCCACGGCAGAGGGAGGTGGAGGCGAAAGAACTTTTGAAAGATGAGATTGGCCGCGACCAAAGCGGCCACGAACACGCCCGCGAGGCAGAGGTAGCCGAGTTCGAAGCGATCACGGTCCGTCGTCCGGTGGTGCGGCCGGCTCGTTGGGTTGGGCATAGCGATGAGTGGCTGCGGCGTGGGTCGGGGCGCCGCCCGAGCGTCGTCGGCACGCTGACGCGAACGGGCGAGATTGCCAAGCGCGGCGGCGCGGACGCTTCGCCGCCGCAGCGTTCGGGGGCCAGTTTGCTAGAACGAACGGCGCGGACGCGGTATCGTCGCAACCCCGCGAGCCGTCGCTCGCCGCCGCGATCAGTTCCCGATCGCGGAGGGACTAAGCTCTGATGCAAGCGAGCACAAACGCCGCCGCGTCTCACGACTTCTCCGAGATCTACTCGGCGTACTTCGACCATGTGTGGACGTACCTGCGTCGTCTCGGAGTGCCGGCCCCGCTGCTCGACGACGCCGTGCAAGACGTGTTCGTCGTGTGTCACCGGCGTCTCCCCGAGTTCGAGGGGCGCTCCACGATACGGACATGGTTGTTCGGCATCGCGCGCCGCATCGCATTCCGCTACCATCGCCGCGAGGCCCGTGTGGCGCAGAAGCACGCCGCGATGGGTCGCGAGACCTCGCCGGCCCGATCGCATCTCGACGACGACATTCACCGCGCACAAGCCGGTGCGCTGCTGCACGAGTTTCTCGAGAGTCTCGATGATGACAAGCGCGAGGTGTTCGTGCTGGCCGAACTCGAGAGCTACTCGCGGACCCAGTTGGGAGAGGCGCTCGGCATCAGTCCGGGCACTGCGTACAACCGGCTCCGCGCGGCTCGTCGGCGGTTCGAGGAGCGCTTTCAGCATTCCCCGTGGCAAACCGCTGTGCGCGTGTGTGCTCAGCGCCCCGAGCGCGTGCCCGAGGGCGCCCGGCAGCGCTCGTGGGCGGCGCTGGTCCCTCTAATCGGCCTCGGCGACGGCGGGCCCGGGTCCGACGCGCCGGGCAGTGAGTCGGGGGGTTCCGACGGCACGACGGCGCCGACCGCCGGCGCGCCCAGCGAGCCCCCGTCGGCGGTCGGTGACCGCCCGAGGGCTCGCCCAGACCCGGGCGGAGCCCCGACGCACAGGGCGTTCGACGAGGCGTCGCCTCGCGGTTCGAGCCTGGCGGCGGGAGCCGCCGAGGGGGGAGCCGGCGCGGCGACGCCTTGGCTCGCCGCACTGGCCATCGTCGGAGTGGTGGGGGGCGGAGCCGCGGTTTGGGCCACTCGGGACCCCGTCGAGAGCCGAACCGAGCCGACCGTGGCCGAGGTCGCCACAGATCCGACTGTGCTGGGTGCCACGCCGTCTGAGGTCCGGGACGTGCCCCCGCGCGCGGCGTCGCCATCCGCGGCGGACGGTCCCGCCGCACCATTGCGTCGCCGGGAGGCATCGGCGGCGCTGGGGCCCCGCGGCTCAGACCAGGCGCGCGGTCGTTCGGCTCCGACAGCGCACGCGCCCGAGCCGAGCGGATCGGCGGCGCCGCCTCTGACCCTGAAGACGCCGGCGTCCCTCGGAGAAGGACCGCGTGTGGCCGACGAGGTGCAGTTGCTTGAGCGCGCTCATCAGCTGGCCGGCCAGCCGTCTGGGGCCGCCGCTGCGTTGGCGCTGTTGCAGGACCACGAGCGCCGGTTCCCGTCTAGCGCATTTGAACAGGAGCGCCGCGCGTCGCGGGTGGTCGCCTTGTGCCACCTCGGACGGGGGTCTGACGCGCGCCGAGAGGCCGATCGCCTTCGTGCACGCTTCCCGGCGGCCGCGGTGGACGACAGCGCGTTCGCCCGATGCAACGAAAAGGAAAAGGTCGAGGACGAGGACGAGGAGTAGATCCGCTTGAGTGGCTGGCGGCTCAGCGGCGAAATCGGCCACTTCACGGCCACGGGCAGTCGTGTATGATGGTCGGGTGAACAATGCGCGCCGACGGGCGCGTCCGGTCACGGTGGGTACTCCACCCGGGTCACCAACCTCCGACATGCGTGTCTTTCAACGTTACTTGTGGCTCGCCACTTGTGGCTTCGCCCTCCACTGTGAGCTCCCCGGCGAGTCGGTGGGCACCCTGGTGGTCGATCCGGGCGAGGGGGTCGACGGCGAGGAAGAGCAGGGCGATCAGAGCGGCGGTGATGCCAGTGTCGATGTCGACCTCGACTTGGAGTACACCTCGATCCAGCTGGACATTGCGGCGAACCAGCTGGCTGCTGGCGCTCTCGACGGAGACGACCATCTCGACCTCGTGGTGACCGTGTCGCTGGGGAACTCGCGCTCGGAGGTCATCGCGTACCGCGGGGACGGCCGCGCCGGATTTGTCCGGGACACGCAACGACGCTATGGCGACGTGATCGGAGCTCGGCCGGTCGGACTCGTCGGGCTCGATACGGACGGTGACGGTCGCGACACGGTCGTCATCGCGGTGGAGCGGCCCGATCTCAACGACGCAGTCTTGGTCGAGGATCGTCGCGACGCGGACGGAATGGCGTGGCTCGACCTCCCCATCCACGACTCGCTCGCCGGCGGGAGACCGGTGATCGGCAGTTGCCGGGCCGACGGCGATTCGTCCGAGGACCTGTGTATTGCTGGGGCCTCCACGACCGCATTCACTCTGAGCCGGTTGGGAACCGAGTCGAGCCCTCCCGACCTCGCCGCGGTGACGACGGACGATCCGTTGCTCGCCACCTGGGCGGATTTCGACGGAGATGCCTACGACGACGTGCTCATTTCCGCCGCACACGACGAGTTGTACCTGCATCTCGGCGGCGCCATCGAAGAGGACGGCGTGTGGGCCATGGCGCTCGTCGGTCGGCCCACGCGTTTGATCGCGGCCGATGTGGATGGCGACGAGCAACCCGATGCGGTGCTGTTCGGCGGGGCCGATTCGGAGAAGTCGTCGCTGAGCTACGTGGACGTGGCCATCAATCGTGGCGGCGGCTTGTTCCGGCCGCCCGTCCGCACGGCGATCGCGGCGAGCAGCCTGGGCACGATCGTCGTCGCGAACCTCGATGGGAACTCGCGTCAGGACTTCGTTCTCCAGGCGACGGATGCTGACGGGGACCCGGTGCTGCTCGCGTTGGTGGCCGCGCCGGACCAGGGGATGATTCCGGTGCGGCTGCCCGCGACCGCATGCGCGTGCTCTCCGATCATGGTTGGTGACTATGACGAGGACGGCCGCGATGACGTGCTGGGAGTGTCGCACCACTCGGGCGACGTGTTCATGCTGCGCTCCGGCGACTGACCTCGCTGCGGCCGAGGTCGGTAGCTCGTGTTGATGGTCACGGCGTTGTGGTTGACCTGGGGGGCGCTCACCCTGAGACAAGAGCCGGTCCCGGCGCAGGTACAGCTCGACTGGTCCGCGCCACCCGAGTGCCCCGATGCTTCCGACGTGCGCCGCCGGGTGGACGAGCTCACGGCTCCGCGAGGCGGTGCGACGGTGAGTGTCCGTGCGCGGGCCGACGTGACCTTGGTCGGTCCCTCACGCTGGCGCCTCGACCTCGCGTTGCGAACCCCCCGTGGAGAGTCCGCACGGACGGTGGAGGCCGAGACGTGCCAGGCCGCCGCTGACGCGACGGCGCTCGTCACCGCGATCGCGGCCGCCCCGATGGCCAGACGTCCCCCGCCACCGCGGTCGGCCGGGTCGGGCGGCACGATGGCGACGGCGCCAGCTGATCCGCGATCAGCCGATCGTCCCTCCAACCCCGCCTCTGACGTGGATCGGGGCTCGGGGGAGGGTGGCGCCCGAACCCGGGGACGTCGCCGATCCAGGTCCAAGCCGGCGCTGCGGCAAGCCGCGACGTCAGGGGTGAAGCCGGAGCACGAGCGAACGCCCGTACCGGCGGTGCCGGCCTCTCCGACCCCCGTGGCCGCCGCCCGGTCCGGTTCGCAGTCCCGGTCCGAGGTCGACAAACCGGAGCCTCCCGAGGCTCCGAGCGCAATCGATCGGGCGACCTCCGCATCACGCTCGTCGGTTGCCCGCGCTCGGCCGCAGCGGCGACGACCCGCGACCGATGCCGCCCACATCGTGCACGCCTCCGCCGGCGCGCACGTCGATCGATCGGCACGGACGGCGAGCGTAGTGCGAATCGGTGCGGAGCGACGTGGACGGCGGGTCGGATTCGGTGGCGCGCTGCACTACCAGCTGCCCGTCGACGTGGCGGCGGCCACGCCCACGGTGCGACTGCAACTCGTGCTGGCCTCTGTCTACGGTGCGCGCGTGCTGAAGGTGGGTCAGACGTCGCGGTGGCCCCTGCTGGTTCCGTTGGTCGTCGGCGTTGAGTCCGGGGCGGCGCACGGTCGCGGGCGCGGGCTGACCCGATCCTGGGCGACCTGGCGGCCATGGCTGGCCGCGGTCGGTCGTGTCGGGGTGGAGCTGCCCCTGACGCCGTCCGTGTCCATCTCGGCCGCGGCCGAGGGATTCGTGTCGCTGCTGCGGACGACCTTCGTACACCGGGTCGAGACGGCCGACGGCGAGACGGTCGACGCCGACGGGCTATCCTTGTGGCGGACGCCGCTGGCTGGCGCGCGGCTGCGGGCCGGGGTCAGCGTGCGGTTGCCGTGATGCTTCGCGGGCACCCAGTACGGAGCGCCACCCGAGTCCCAGCCAGACGTGACTGGCCGCGCCGAAGGCCACGATCACGCCCAGCTGCACCGCGTAGCAGCTTGCGAGGTAGCTGCTGGCGATCTCGTCGGGCGGGGCCGGGTTGGCCGCCAGCTGTAGTCCCAGGGCCAAGCCGAGCTGAAACGGCCCCGCTTGAGCGGGCGCGGCCGGCAGCAGAAGCGTCAACCCGAGCACGGCGATCAGGGTTAGCGACTGGGCGTACGGCAGGTCCAGCCCGTGGGCGGTGGCGAGTTGCCACATCCCGGCGGCGTTGAGGGCCCAGTACGCGCCCGTCGCCGCGACAAAGCGCCTTCGCGTGCCGGGGTCGGTGAGCACCGACAGCCCCCGCGCGAGTTCCTCGACCACCGTCCGCAGTCGCGCCACGAGTCGTGGCAATCGAGGCGCGAGGGGATCGAAGGCCCACGTTTCCACGCGTCCGCGCGCGAGCGCGGCCACGACCAGTCCCACGCTGACCACGAACAACGTGGCGGCGATGAGCGCGGACCCCCGAACGAGGGTGCCGATCTCGGGGCGGCGCCCGTGATCGGCCAACGCCGTGCCCGCGAGGATCAGAAACAGGCCGGAGATGATGGCGGCGTCGACCAGTCGCTCGACCAGAATTGAGCCGGTGGCCGCGACGAACGAGACTTGTCGCCGCCTTGCGAGGAGCGCGGGCCGGACGAACTCGCCCAAGCGCATCGGCAGCAGCGCGATCCATGCGAAGCCGATCCAAGCGATTGTGAGATGGCTCGTGGCCGGCGCGTGATCGTTCGGCCGCACGAGGACGTGCCAGCGCCACGCTCGTACTACGTGGTAGGTGGCGACAATGCCCGCGTAGACCGCCAGCGCGGAGCCGCAGGGGTGCAGTCGCGATGGAAACGGGGGCACGAGATGCCACGCGGCAGCGAGGGCCGCGAGCCCGAGGCCCGTCGACAACGCGACGGCGAAGACTCGAGAATGCATGGGCGAGCGGTGGGACAACCAAGAAAAACGCCGGCGAAACGCCGGCGCTTGGGGTCTAGGGCGAATGATTGCCGTCAGGCCGACGCGTCGCTAGCCGTCCGCCTTCTTGAACCGACTGGGAAAGTTCGCACCGAAGTCTTTGCCGGGGTGAATCTCGCGGGCACGCGCAATGAGGGTGGACTCCTCTTCGCGGTGGTTGGGGTCGGGCACGCAGCACTCAACCGGACAGACCGCCTGACAGGCCTCGTAGTCGTGAAAGCCCACGCACTCGGTACACAGCTTGGGATCGATCACATAGATCTCGTCCCCTTCGGAAATCGCTTCATTGGGGCACTCGGGCTCGCAGGCGCCGCAGTTGATGCACTCGTCGGTGATGTGGGTAGCCATAGGAAGATGCTCCGGATCGCGAGACGTGGTCGAAGCCAGCTGCGCTACGTAGTGTCCCTGCGAGGGGGGACCGGGTCAAGGTGGCGCGCTACCCTCGGGCGTCGCGCTGCGGCCACCCCAAACTTCGTGTCCGAGCTTCGCTCGGCCGCTGAGTTGACCCGGCGTCACCGTGGCCCTGGGGGTCGCGTCTGCGCGTCATCACCACGGTTCGGTCGGACAGTGTGACGAACGGGCAACCGCTCCTCGGCCGCGAGGTCGCGCCGAGACGACGGTCGCTATCGAAGCAAAGCTCTCAAGGGTCCGCGGGCGAGCGAGATCTCCGCGAGGGCGCGGGCCAAGCTCGCGTGCTCCGACAGCGCGAGCGTGAGTAGATAGTCGCGATCAAGCGGCGCGGCGATCAGCGTGGCGTCGCTGCATTCGACCACGACGATCGGGTGGCCCAAGCCGTGGATGATGCTGCTGACGCGGAGCCGTTGCATGGTCTGGCCGATCTGCGCTCCGACCAATTGGACGTGGAGCGCGTCGGTCATGCTCGGCACGTGGGCGAAGTCGACGGCATCACCGCGATGGTCCGACACGACCGCTGCCTGCGCACCCGGAACGGCCCCGACAAGCTGGGCGAGTTGGGAGCCGAACTCGCTGACGCCGGTGCTGATCTCCGGTTCCACTACTCCTCCGACGGGGGCGTGGGCTCATCGAGGAGTCGGACGTGTTCACGGCGTTCCCGAGCGAGCCAGGCGTCGAGGGTGCTCCGCCGCCAAGCGTCGAGCATTCGTTGTCGCACGCGTTGGTCTCGCTCGTCGGCGTCCGGCATGGTGTCCGGCTTGACGTATAGCACCGCGACCAGGTGCAACCCGAAGCGCGTCTGAAATGGCCCGTACCAGCCGGCGGTGGTGGCCGGGCCGCACAAGGCGGTCACGAATCCTTCGTCCCAGCGATCGGCGCGACACACGTCTAGCACCCCGCTTTCGACGCGCAGCCGCAGCCGGGAGTCGTCGTAGGTGCCTTCGTGCAGGGCCACGAGGCGTTTGACGAGCTTGCAGTCCGGCTCGCGGGAGGCGTCGGGGAGCCAGCGCCGCAGTCGAGTCTCGACCCGTTCGAGTACCGCGTGCGCGCGGGTGCGCCACTCGTTGGTCGTCGGCGCGAGCGGGATTCGGCTGCCATCGCCCGGGTCCTCGTTGGGGACCACCATCACGTTGCACAGTCCGTGGATTCGCGGGTGGAAGTACTTCGGCGAGTCGAGGTTGGCGGCGACGAGCTTGCGAGGGATGTCCTCGGGAGAATGCCGCGGCTCGAACCCCTCGCGCAGCCAGGTGCGGGCCGAGTGCGCCCGCACGAGGTTTTCGAGGCGGGCCCAGCCCAGCCGAGCGGTCGCGTCGACCCGCGGGTCCGTGCTTTCGATCTCGCGCAGTCGCGCTTGTGCGAGCCGAAGGGTATCGGTGGCCACCCGCCGCGCCCCTTCGGGGCTCAGTCGGTCACGTCGGGCGATCGCGGCCACCACCGAATCGTCGATCCATGACCGATTCGTCCGGCGCAGATCGAGGGTCGTGCCACGGGCCGGGTCGACCCCGCACGCGGTCGCTCCCAGCGTGAAGCCAGTCAACAGGGCGCGGACCCACCGGCGGGCGCGCCCGCACCGGACCACCGCTTCTACGTCGCCGTGGCGCTCGTCCCGCCAAGACGCGGTTCAAAACGCGAGGGAGAAGGCGAGGCTGCCCAGCCGGGCCGGGCCGAACCGGTTCGTTTGGAACACGTGGTTGTACGTGGCCTGGACCCATCCGCCGGCGAGCCACCGGAACGGCCGCATGCGTGCGAGCCCATCGAACTCGTAGGTTAGCTCGATGCCCGGGGTGTGCGAGACAAAGGCGCTGAGTTTGGGATCGGCGGTGCGATACGGGTCATTGGGAAGGTAAAACCCGTCCGCACGGGCGAACCGGGCCGACGACTGGGTGTAGAAACGGTACCGGGCCCGCAGTCGCAAGACGTGAAACAAGCGCAGGTGCAACCGCGAGTCGGTGGCGTGGGCGGAGATGCCCCAATCGTCGATGTAGTAGCGGTAGCGTTGCTCGAGGGCCAGCGGCGTGCGAGGGATCGACCAACGCACCTCGCCCACCGGCGCGAGTCGACGTCGCCGCCACGGATGGATCTCCGGCAGGTTGTTCCCCACGCTGCGGTACGGGTTGTCTTGCGGGCCTTGCAGGTCGGCTGTCTCCACGCTGACGGACGCCATCCAGTACGGGCTAAGTAGCTGGGTCGCGCCCACGGCTCCATAATGGCTGGCCAGCAGGTTTGTCGGGCCGGGTCGCGTGCCGTCGGCGGTCACCCGGTTCGAGCGCCACGGGTGCAAAGCACCGATGTTGTTGGTGATGCGGTACGCACGATTGAACCCATAGCTGTAGCGACCGAACACGGTGAGCGTGCGCTGCAGGAGTTGCCGCGACACTGAAAGCCCGGTCGCACGGGCCACGTAGTCGGTCTCGGTGGAATAGCGAAAGTAGCTGTGGAGGCCCCAGCCGCCGAGCTGCGAGGACACCCGAGCCGCGGTCTCATGGCGCAGTTCGGTAAACACCTTGTCTCCGCCCAAGACGGCGGCTCCGGCTGCGATCGAGGCGGACGAGATCGCATCGAGCAGGTAGTCGACGCCGACAGTCAACCGCTCATCGGGGAGGTCCTTCGAGAAGGTCACTAACGGCTGCAGCACGCGCGTGCTCGCCTCGCGGTAGTAGTTCCCGCGCACGATGATGCGGTCTTCGGCGCGGCTCGACGTGGCGACCAGGGCCGCCACCAAAGCCAACAGGAGCGCCAGTCGACTCATCATCGCCAGGTCGGCGTCGATTACCCGCAGCCGCAGCCGCCGCCTTGGGTGCCGTGTCCCCCGAAGGCGCCTTCACGGGCCGACTCGACGTGGCTGTGAAACTGCTCTTCGAGGGCCGTGGCGGCGGGATCCATTTCGGGTCGCGCGAACCGACCGCGCTGGGTGGGCGAGACCAACACGCAACCCGTGGTCGCTCCGAACCATGCGACAACGAGCCATCGACTCGGGCGACGCCACCGGCCAACAAAACCTGATGCGGCGAGCATAGCGGCGACAGTGCCCCAGCTCGGCGCGCGGGGCAAGTCGTGAACGCAGTTGGTCCGCGTTCCCGTTTTGTTATCCTCCCGCCAATGGTCGTCCCTGACCCGCGACAGACCCCAGCGTCGCTCGTCGTCATCGACGGCCCGGCGGGGGCCGGCAAAACGACGGTGGCCCGACGTGTCGCCGCACGGCTGGGCTATACGCTCCTCGACACCGGCGCCATCTACCGGGCGTTGGCGCTTCACGCCGAGCGGGCCGGCGTGACCTGGGAGGACGAGTCACAACTCGCTGAGCTTGCCGCGGCGTTGCCGTTGCGCTTCGTGCCGGCCTCGTCCGACTCGCCGCAGCGGGTGTTGCTGGACGGTGACGACGTGACCGCCGCGATTCGAACCTCCCACATCTCCGACGGGGCATCGCGGGTGTCAGTCCATGGCCGCGTCCGTACGGCGTTGCTGAATCTTCAACGTCGCCTCGCCAGTGCCAGCGTGCCTGGGTGCGTGGCGGAGGGACGAGACATGGGGACGGTGGTGTTCCCGTCGGCCAGGCACAAGTTCTTTCTCACCGCGGACGAGCCCACTCGGGCCGCGCGGCGCCACCACGAATTGGTCGATCGCGAAGGCGCTGAGGCGCCGAGCCTCGCAGAGGTCACGGCCGAGATGACGCGACGAGACCAGCGCGATACTCGCCGGGCAGTGGCTCCGTTGGTGCGAGCCGACGACGCCGTGCTCGTGGATTCGTCGGCCCACGACGCCGACGCGGTGGTGGAACTGATCGTCGCGTCCATCGCCTCCGCCGCGAGGGCGTGACGGGTTCGACGGTGCGGGCGACCGCCACGTGACGCTCGTGCGGCGGAAGTGACGCCGCAACGGTTGCGTTGCCTTGCGGGACGCCGCCGGGGCTCGTGGCGGATGGCGACGCGGACTCCAACCGCTTGGAGGTCGGCTCGATGGGGAGGACGAGGCGAATGGTCATCGGGTGCCGCGCTTGACGCTGTTGGTCAAACACTCTACGTTCCCCCCCGCTCTGACCGCTCGTATGGCGGGCGTGGGGCCGAGCTCGGGTCGGCCGGCGCGTCGTATTGCGGCCAGAGACGCCAGTGTAAAGGAACCAACTTCTCAACATGATCACCACACAACCGACGAGCGCCGGAGCCGAGGACTTCGCGGCGCTACTCGAAGAAACCTATTCCGCGGCGCCAGCTCTGCGCGAAGGCTCGATCGTGCAAGGCACCGTGGTCGACATCATCGGCGACTTCGCCGTGGTCGACGTGGGCCTCAAGGCCGAAGGCCGGGTCCCGCTGCGGGAGTTCGCCGATGAGGACGGCAACGTCGTCGTCAACCTCGGCGATAGCATCGAAGTCTTGCTCGAGTCGCAAGAAGACCAGCACGGGCTGGTCGTGTTGTCCAAAGACAAAGCTCGTAAGCGCAAGGTTTGGGACGACATCCAAACGGCCATGGAAGCCGAGGGCCTCGTCAGCGGTGTCATTCAAGCCCGCGTCAAAGGGGGCTTGTCCGTGATGCTGCAAGGCGGCGTGAAGGCGTTTTTGCCCGGCAGCCAGGTCGACCTGCGACCCGTTCGCAATCTCGACAGTTTCTTGGGTCAAACGTTCGACTTCAAGATCATCAAGTTCAACAAAAAGCGCGGCAACATCGTGCTGAGCCGCCGCGTGCTGCTCGAGGCCGAGCGGGCCACGCTCAAAAGCGACACGCTCAACAAGCTCAAAGAAGGGCAGCTGGTCGAGGGCGTGGTCAAAAACCTCACCGACTACGGTGCGTTCATCGACCTCGGGGGCATCGACGGCCTGTTGCACATCACCGACATGTCCTGGGGCCGGATCAACCACCCCTCGGAGCTGTTCCAAGTCGGCGACAAGGTGCAGGTCAAAGTCCTCAAGTTCAACAGCGAAAGCGAGCGGGTGAGCTTGGGCCTCAAGCAGATCACGGCCGATCCGTGGGTGAACGCCGAGGAGAAGTACATCCCCGGTACGGTCGTTCAAGGCAAAGTCGTCAGCCTCAAAGACTACGGGGCCTTTGTCGAACTCGAAGAGGGCATCGAGGGATTGGTGCACGTCTCCGAGATGTCGTGGACGCGCCAGATCAAAAATCCCAAGCAAGTCCTCAATCTCGGCGACGACGTCAAGGCGGTCGTGCTCGACATCGACGTGTCGCAAAACCGCATCTCTTTGGGCATGAAGCAGCTTGAGGAGAACCCGTACGAAAAGGTCACCGACAAGTACCCGCCGGGTACGGTGGTCGAGGGCGTGGTGCGCAACATCGCAGACTTCGGCGTGTTCGTGGAACTCGAGCCGGGCATCGACGGTCTGGTGCACATCACCGACTTGTCGTGGACGCAGCGCGTGCGCCACCCGTCGGAGATCTACAAAAAGGGCGACACGGTCAAAGCCAGCGTGCTCAATATCGACAACGCCGGCGAGAAGCCCAAAATCAGCCTGGGCATCAAGCAACTGTCGACCGACCCGTGGGACCGGATCCCCTACGAGTTCCCGATCGGCAAGATCACCGACGTCAAGATCCTCAAGCTCACCGACTTCGGCGCTTTCGCCGAGATCATTCCTGGGGTCGAGGGTCTCATTCACATCAGTGAGATCAGCGAAGACCGAGTCGACGACCCGCGGGCGGTGCTCGAGCCGGGCCAAGAGGTGCGGGCGGAGGTGATCCAACTCGATCCGACCGAGCGTAAGATCGGCCTGTCAATCAAGAGCGCTCGGCGTCAGGCCGACCTCGCCGACGCGCAAGGGTTCTCCGACGTGCGGGATGCCGGCGCGACGTTGGGCGATCTGCTCGGGGCCAAGCTCGGCGGCGACGACTCCAGCGACAGCTAGTTTCGCGCAGACTGGGGCCGTCGGTCGACGGTTCCCGGCGGCGGTCGCCCTCGCGCGACCGTCGGGTGAGGCGGCCCTGGTGTGAACCAGCGCCGCCTCACGGCTTGGTTGTCGCGGATGCCGGCGAGTGGCTCACCGGCTGGGCGGGCCCCGCCGCCAGCGTGTGCTTGATCTCTGCGATGCCCCCAATGTATGCCGTCGTTTATGCCAGGCCTCCCGTCGGAACTGCGCGTGTTCGAGGGCTCGCTCGATGCCAGCGGCTTGCGTTTCGGAATCGCGGTCAGTCGCTTCAACTCGTTTATCACCGAGCGCCTGCTCGAGGGAGCGGTCGACGTGCTCACGCGCTCGGGCGCGGCGGCGTCCGACATCGACGTGTTCCGCACCCCCGGCGCATGGGAGCTGCCGCTCGTCACCAGCCACGCGCTGGCCCGCGGCGGATACGATGCTTTTTTGGCCCTGGGCTGCTTGATTCGGGGGAGCACCATCCACTTCGATCTCATTGCGGCCGAGGCTTCCAAAGGCCTCGGTCAGTTGGGCCTGCAAACGGGGGTGCCGGTGGTGCTTGGGCTGTTGACGACGGACTCCATCGAGCAGGCCGTGGAGCGAGCGGGGACCAAGCACGGCAACAAGGGGGCTGAGGCCGCCAGCGCGGCGATCGAGCAGGCACGTTTGGTGCGTGCCATCGGGGACAGTGCCGAGGCGGAGGGCCAACCGCGCAAGCGTTCTGGGCGGCGCAAGAAGTGACGCCGACGCCGTCGACAGAACCGAAGAACGACCGCGCGGCCGCGAGGGAGCTGGCGCTTCTCGTGTTGTGCCACCTCGAATCGTATCCTGCGCACGAGCGAGCGGCCGCCGTGGGGCTGGTTTTCGAGCATCCCCCCCGCGCCGAGGCGTCGGATGTTGGGGGCGAAGAGCTGGGCCGGCTATTCGCCCAGCGCAAATTGCAGCGTCGGGCGGAAGCGTCGGTCGCCCACGTGCTGGAGCACGCCGAATCGATTGACGCGGCAGTGGCTGACACCTCTCGTCGCTGGTCACTGGCGCGGATGCTCGTCACCGACCGCAACGTGATCCGCCTGGCCACCGCAGAATTGCTCTACGTGCCGGACAGTCCGCGGCGCGTCGTCGTGGCCGAGGCGGTCCGCTTGGCTACACGGTACGGCAGCGAGCGATCGGGTCCGTTCGTCAACGCCGTGGTCGAACAGCTCGCTACGCGGTTGCGGCCCCGCGCATCGACGCCCGGGGCGTCTGCTGATGACGTCGACGCGGGATAACCCGGCGCCCGGCGTGCTGGTCGACGTGCTCCCGGTCGACCGTTCCGTGCTGGCGACGGGGGCGATGGATGGCGACGAGGCCCCGCCCGAGTTGCTCGTTGTCCCCGTTTTCGTGGATGAGCGTCCGCTGCTCGGGATGGCCGGGTTTCTCGACTGGCGTTTGTGCGGCCGGCTCAGCGCGCTGCTGCGCTCAGGGTTTGGCACGGCGGAGCGAGGCGAGCGAGTGTTGCTCGCCGGTCACGGCAAGATTCCGTTTCCTCGGGTCGTGTTGCTCGGAGCGGGTCCCAGTGACGAGTTTGACCAGCCGGCGGCGGAATCGATGGCGCGGCAGGCCGTGGACCTCGGGGGGGCACTGCGAGCCGCGACGCTGGCGGTGGCGGTGCCGGCCAATTTGATCGCGCGAGAGCAGTGCGAGCAGTTTGGGCTCGCGTTGGGACAGCGGTTGCTCGGGCGGCCCGATTCGTCGAGTCGTTCGTGGCCGGGCGTCTTCGAGTGGGTGCGGGTCTACGTGCCGTCCGACGGGGTGGCTCGGTTTCGCCGGCTCATCGCCGGTCCTCCCCGAGCGGCGATCGACGTCGACTGACCCAACTCGTGCCGCCGGCTCGGGCGCAAACGCCAGTCGCACCACGATCGGCGTCGTCCAAGACGGGCGTTTTGAGGCGACCACCCTATACTCGGGCTTACATGGCCTGTTTGGTGCTGCTCGTCGACGACTCTCGTGCGATGCGAGACTACGTGTCGGCCGTCTTGGAGGCAGCCGGCGGGTACGAGGTGGACGAAGTGGCCAATGGGTTCGAGGCGCTTCGCACCTTGCCGCGCTGCGACTACGACCTCATCGTCACGGATATCAACATGCCGGATGTCAGTGGCATCGAACTGACTCGGTTCGTGCGGCAGACCAAGCGCCACGCGACGACGCCGGTCGTGGCGATCAGCACCGATGCCTCCCGAGCCGACCGAGATCGGGCCTTCGCGGCCGGCGTGACCGCCTTTTTGGCCAAGCCGTTCACGGCCGAGGAGTTTTTGGCCGTGACCCGCCAAGCCTGTGACGCAGGAACTCTGACCGGATGAGCGGAAGCGCGGCGGAATTCGTCTCTGAGGCGCAGGAGATCGTCGAGGCGTTCTCGCGACTGCTGCTCGACCTCGAGGCGCCCTTGCGGCGCGGGGACGAGTTCGATCCAGATATCTTGAATGCCGCGTTTCGAGCCATCCACACCCTCAAGGGGTTGGCTGCGCTCACTGGCAAAACCCAGATCGTGGAGCTTTCCGACTCGCTCGAAAGCTGCCTCGACTCGTTGCGGCTCGGCCGAAGCGAGCTGGATCAGGTCGTCCTCGACGTTTTGTTCGAGTGTGTCGACGCGTACGGCCAACTGCTGGCCGTTGTGGCCGACCCGCGCGCGGAGGCCT
>QKPP01000317.1 GCA_006508105.1 Myxococcales bacterium FL481
GACGACGAGGATGACGAGGATGACGAGGATGACGAGGATGACGAGGACGACGAGGATGACGAGGGCGACGACGACGACTCGCAGTTCCCCCCACCGCTCAGCGCTCAGAGCGGCCCGGATCCATCGAAGGTCGACGAGTTTTTCACGCAAGGGCTCTCCCCCGCGCCTACCCGCCTCGCCAACGTGAGTCTCGCGAATCCCTGGGCGCCGATGATCGCGGCGGAACTTGGCGACGACCAACTCCAGACGCCCCCCGCCGAGGGCCGCCCGCCTGGCGAAGACTGGGCGCACCAGCGCTGGGAGGAGTTTTATCCCAAGCGCTACTTCCAAAGCGCCCAGATGGGCGCGCGCACCAATGGCGGACTGCGTGATTCCTGGCAGCGCCACAAGTACAGTAACGGCGAGTTCGGCAAAGGAGGCCTCTACCGCAACACCACCGGAACCAATGGATTCAACAAAACCACCGCCGGCATTGAGGTCCGCTTCCACCCCGACATGCCCGTGCAAGATGAAAACTCGGTGTGGACCTTCGACGGGACCCTACCGCCGAAACTGCTACTGGTTCGCTACGGCCACCCAGTGCTCTTTCGCCACTACAACGCGCTGCCAGTGGACGTCACTGCGAACCGCGGCTTCGGCATTCACACCATCACCACGCACGAGCACAACGGGCATCACCCGGCGGAAAGCGACGGTTTCGCCAACGCGTTCTTCTTCCCGGGTCAGTTCTACGACTATCACTGGCCGATGGTGCTGGCCGGCCACGACACGATCAACACCGATGCCCAAGACCCGCGCGCGGGTCGACCGAAGGGAAAAGGGGGAATCAAGAAGATCCCCGGGGACTGGCGCGAGACGATGAGCACGCACTGGTTTCATGATCACATGCTCGATTTTACCGCGCAAAACGTCTACAAGGGCAATGCTGCGATGTCGAACTACTATAGCTCGGTCGATCGGGGCAACGAGGAGGTCGATGACGGCGTCAACTTGCGACTTCCCAGCGGCACCGCGCGCGGATGGGGGAACCGAGACTACGATGTAAACCTCCTCATCGCCGACAAAGCCTGGGACAGCGAGGGCCAACTGTGGTTCAACCCGTTCAATCTCAACGGGTTCATTGGCGACCACATCCTGACCAACTGGCAATACCACCCTTACTTCGACGTGCGAGCCCGTCGTTACCGTTTTCGGATCCTAAACGGTTCGGTCTCGCGCTATTTCAAGATCGCTTTGGTGGACGAAGCAGGCGACCCCGTACCGTTCTACATGGTGGCCAACGACGGCAACATCATGGAACACTCGGTGTATTTCGCGGACGGCATCCTACCCACGCAGGGCATCGCTGAACGCTACGACATCGTCGTCGACTTCTCCGATTATGCCGTCGGCGACAAGCTCTACTTCGTCAACTTGCTTTCGCACAAGGACGGCCAAGTCACCGACGAGGCGATTCCGTTGGCGGACGTGATCGACGGGACCTACGCCCCCATCGCGGTCGACACCAGCGGCGACGGCATCCCCGATGAGTGGCAGGGCGGAGACCCGGCCGTCGGCAAGTTCCTCGAGTTTCGCGTGGCGAAGTACGAGGCCACTGACCTGAGCATGGACCCCGCCGACTACGTGGAGGGCGGCAACACGATGATCCCGCTGCGACGGCCGTCAGCGGCCGAGATCGCGGCCGCGCGTCACCGCAACTTCGAGTTTGAGAAGAACCCGACCGACGAAGCGCCGTGGGTCATCGAGACCGACGGCGGCAAGGGCGTGGGTATGGATCCGCGCCGCGTGTCCGCAGCCCCCCAACTCGCGTGTGATCCCGACGACGGGCCGTGCACTGAAGGCAGCGGAACGCTCGAGATCTGGCGCCTCGTCAACGGCGGCAACTGGAGCCACCCGGTGCACATCCACTTCGAAGAGGGCATCGTGCTCAGTCGCGGAAACAAGCCGCCGCCACCGCACGAGAAATGGGCCCGAAAGGATCTCTACCGGATTGGCCCGCAGCCCGATAGCGGGGCGGTCGTCGAGATCGCGCTACGGTTTCGCGAGTTCGCGGGCACGTTTATGGAGCACTGTCACAACACGCAGCACGAAGATCACGCCATGTTGCTGCGTTGGGACATCGAAAACCCCGGGCAGACGCGGATCATGCCCACCCCGATGCCGACCTGGAATGGAGTCGAATATGCCGACACGGTGGCGCTCCCGACCTTTCGAACCGGCGACGGCACCGGGTACGGCCCGCCGCTCGAACCGCTGCTGGTCTGGGCCGACGGGGTGGAGGTCGACAACATCGACTTTAGTTCGGTCGGAGGCCTGATCAACTGGACAGATGGCGTCGTCGAGGACGGTGGAGCAGACGAGCGCGGCACAATCACTATTCCGTTGCAAACGGGCATCAATCTCGACGACGGCGTGTCGACCACCGTCAAGTTCTTCATTTCTGAAGTCAGCGACGAGGCGCTCGCAGAGGACTTCGGCGTGGGGTACATGGGGGCGCTTGATATCGAGCCGCCCCCGGATTCGTCGGTGGGTCAAGCCGACTACACCAACGGGGCATGGACATTCTACGGCGACCTGCCCAACCCGATCCCAACGATCGGAGACAACTCGCCCGCCCAAGATCAAGCCAACACCTACACCCCGCTGCGAAAGGTGACCATTGACGGCGAAACGGTCTATTTTAACATTGCGTTCGTATCCTGGGGCCCAAACTCCTGGGAGCACCTACGCGTGGATACGCACTGCAAGTTCCTCAACCCGCCCTCCATCGACGACTGCCGCTACCAGGGCAAAGATCTTGGTACCGACACCGCGGGTCAGATCGTCGCGCTCGATTTGGGCGCCGACCCCACTGTCACGTTCAAACTACACAAAGCGTGGTTCAATCAAGAATACCTACCCTACTACACCATCACCGACGCATGGCCGTGCGGTCCGGCCAACGGGATGGGGGTGATCTGCGCCCCGAAGCACGCGCACCTGAAGCTGGCGGCCCGACCGCTGATCCAGTTTCTCCCCAAAAACGCCTTCATCAACCGCGTGTCACCCAGGGACGGAACCGGCTTTCCCCCCACCGAGGTCGCCCACAACATCAACGGAGGTGGTCCACTGGGTGGGCAACCCGGCGTCCCCTCGTATTTCATGCCAGGGCCGGATTACTCGCCGTTTTGGCACATCGGGTTCACGCGATGGAACGAGGCCCATCCCGACATGGAGCAAGTCACGTCCTACGAAGAGTTGCTTGAACTAAGAGCTGAGGGCCGGGTCTCGATCTTCGAGTTCCCCCCGTCGCCGACGCGCATCGCGGGAACTGGGCTTGACCCCGAGGGAGACTACGAGACCGAGAGCTTCAACCCCGCCCACGTTGTCAACTGCCCGGTGCCGGCCACGCTGGACGTCGCGTTGCTGCGAGCGTCGAGGTAGTTGTGCCCCGACGCCAGGTGATCACCGAGCGTCCGTCCAGCCGGCGTCGAACGGCGGCCCGCTGGGTCGCCGTCGGCCTGGTCGCGTGTGCGGGCCTTGTCGTCGCCTCAGCCTATCTCGGTCCGCCCCCGTCCGCGCCGGCACAGGCTAGCCACACCCACCAAGGCAGCGACGAGGCCTCACGCACCCGCTGGGGCGCCGACTACTTCCCCAACATCGAGCTTGTCAGCCACCTCGGTGACAAGGTTCGTTTCTTCGACGATCTGATCAAAGACAAGGTCGTCGCGATCAACTTCATCTACACGTCGTGCCCCGACAGCTGTCCGCTAGAGACCGCTCGGCTCGCCCAGGTATACAAGATTTTGGGTGACCGCGTCGGCGACGACGTGTTCTTCTACTCCATCACCATCGACCCGGACCACGACACGCCAGCGGTACTGGCCGCGTACGCCGAACGCTACAACGCGGGCCCGGGCTGGTCGTTTCTGACCGGCAAGGAGGAGGAGATTGTCGATCTTCGCAAGAAGCTGGGCTTGTACATCCCCGAGATCCAAAACGATGGCTCCAACAACCACAACCTGAGCCTCATTATCGGCAACCAGGCCACCGGGCAATGGATGAAGCGGTCGCCGTTCGAGAACCCTCACGTCCTGACCACCCAGATCGGCAGCTGGCTCCACAACTGGAAACGTCCTCCCAAGGAACGCCGCGACTTCGCGGATGCCCCGAAGCTTCGCTCCGTCTCCGATGGCGAGCGCCTATTTCGCACTCGCTGCGCCGCCTGCCACACGATCGGCGGCGTTGAGATCGGCACCAAGGTCGCCACCAACGATCCAACCGTGGGACCCGACCTACTCGACGTCGACTTGCGCCGCGACCCGCAGTGGCTGCGCCGCTGGATCGCCGAGCCCGATGTGATGTTGGCTGAACAAGATCCACTCGCGATGCAGCTACTCGCGGCGTACGACAATGTGGTGATGCCCAATATGCGGCTCAGCCCGGCCGACATCGCCGACCTACTGGGCTTCGTGCGCGCCGAGAGCAGTCGGCACCGCCGGGTTGTTCGCGCCCGCGAGGCCAGTCGCTTCCACCACGAACGCGGTGCGCGTGATCGGCAGCTCGACGAGCTGACCATGCGCGACGAGTGGATCCGCGAAGCCCCACCCCAAGCCAACGTGAGTGCAGGGTATCTCACGCTGTTCAACCGGGGCGACCACGACGCCAAGATCATCGCGGCCGAGAGCCCACTGTTTGAGCACGTGGAGTTCCACGAGATGGTCGCCCGCGAGGGCGGCATGGGAATGCGCCCGCTCGACGAGCTCGTGGTGCCGGCCAACGGCCAGCTTCGGCTCGAAACCGGCGGCAAGCACTTGATGCTGATCGGCCCCCGGCAAGCCCTGGCCCATGGCAACAAGGTGCCGGTGCGCCTGCGATTGGCCTCCGGCCGAGGCTGGGATGTGTGGCTCCCCGTCGTCGCAGCCGCGCGTGGCCGCCCCGGCTAGCGAGCCCAGCTGACGTACCCGCACGACCTCGACGTACCGCGGTGCTGGACTCGCGGCGAAGGGCCGTCCGCCACCAGCGAGGGTGCGGAGCACTGCCTCGTGACATTGGTACTTCAATCGCGTGATCCAAGGTGGATCGTACCGCCACTCCCCGCGTTCCCTCCCGTCGGCGCGAGCGGTCGTCACCCCGCCGTCGCGGTTCCGAGCCAATGTCCCGTCAGCATGCCCGCGGCCAAATCGTTGGCCTCCTCACGTCCGCGCGCTCGGACTCCCTACGGGTAGAATCATGAAACACGCAAGTTCGATGATCTTGGTCGCCGCCATTGCGGCGTGCGATCCAATGCCAGCTGATCCAGTGCCAACCAGCCCCACCCCCGACGATTCGGCGCAGCTCGAGTCTCGCTCCGGATGCTACCGCGAGAACGAAACGACACAAATGTTTCGCCTCCTCGGCAAAAACGCCGGTTGGGAACTGGTGTCGGCCACGCCGATGAACGGCTGGACGACCTACCATACCCAAGGCATGCTGAAAATCGGCGATGCGTTTTACGTGTCCTCGGTGGAGGTCGAGACGCGCACCGAGAAGAACGGGACGCCAACTGACGCCCTCTACGACTGGTCGATCGACCGCAGTGCCGGCAGCGGCCGCGGCTACGTGAGCAAGTTCAACGCCGCCGGCGACCTGCTCGCCCAGGTCGAGATCACGGACGGGGACATCTATCACCCCGGTGGCATGGACTTCGACGGGAAACACATCTGGGTTCCGGTCGCCGAATACCGCCCCAACAGCGCGAGCAATATCTACCGAGTCGATCCCGACTCGCTGCAAGCCGAGCTCGTGTTCAGCGAAGACGATCACATCGGCGGCGTGGTCTACAACCGCCGCCGTGGCACCGTCCATGGCGTGAGCTGGGGCTCGCGCCGGTTGTACAAGTGGCGCAAGAAAGGCTGGGGCGAGTGGGCTGGCTACCGCAGCAACTGGCAGCCGAACACCGCCGCGTACATCGACTACCAAGACTGTCACTACCAAGGCGTCGAGTACATGCTGTGTGGCGGCGTCAACGGCTACGACTCGCCCCTAGGGAAGTTCGCCTTCGGCGGATTGGAACTCGTGGACCTGCGCACGGCTCGTCCCGACCATCAGATTCCCGTCAACCACTTCGTGGATGATGGCGAAGGCGTCAATCCTACCCTCTCGTTGGCTCACAACGCGTTTTGGGCCGAGCCCCACGGCGAGGGCATGCGGATCTACTTCATGACCGAGCGCGACAACCACGCCGATCTGCTCACCTACCAGGTGACGCCCTGGATCAATCGCTAGCCGAGCGCCCACCGACAAGGGTCGAGCCTCGCCGCGATCCGGCGCTTCGGCCCTTGCCGCCCCTTCGCAGCACCCACCGCGCCGCCAATTGGGGCCACGCTATGCCGCGACCCGGCCCAACGTCAGCCGGACCACGGTGCCGCCCCCTCGCGCCGCACCACCGTCAGTTCGTCCGGCGGTTCGCTCGTCGTCACACCGACGTTTTGTCGCGCCGGAACTCGCACCGCGTTGAAAGCGCTACGCCCGAGGGCCGAAAACCGGGGATCCGCCTCGTGGTTAGGGTCACGTGCAGCCGGTGCGCGACAGCGAAGCGAGCATGCGGCACACTGACGTCTCGATGGGCGACGCTCCTCGCAGTTCGGCACCGTCATTGCGAGAGGCCCGCGACCAGGCCGTCGCGGTGCTCAGCCAACGCTACGCCGAGAGCATTATCGACGAAGACGAACTCGAGCGTCGGCTCGAGCGCGTGGAACAGGCCGACAGCGTGCCTGCGGTCGACACCATCACGCGGGACCTGACCACGAACTCGTCGACCGCGGTGGCCATCGCCACGATGCCGGCGCTCGCCCGGATCGAGGATATCCATCCAACTCGCGACTTCGTGTCAGTCTTCGGGGAATCCAAGCAGCTGGCCGCTTGGTCCCCAGCTCGCGTCAATCGCGTGCTCACCGTGTTTGGTTCGTCGACGCTCGACTTTCGTCACGCCAGCTTAGGAGCCGGCGTCACCGAGATCAGACTGCGTACCGTCTTGGCGGAAGTCGAGCTGATCGTGCCGCCAGGGCTTCCCGTCGAGGTTGACTGTGCCCTCATCCTCGCGGGCGTGGAGCGAGACAATCCGAACCCAGTTCAACCGCCAGTGGCTGGTGCGCCGCAGCTGCGCTTGACCGGATTCGCCACCCTCGCGGGCATCACGATCAGCGAACGGTTGGCCGGTGAATCCAAACGCGACGCGAAACGGCGCCGCAAAGCCGAACGCCGGCGCGAACGCAGCCGCCCATGACCCGATCAAGACCGCACCCGCCCCCACCCGATCGCGGTGCACGTCGCCGGTGCGTCGTCGTGGCCGCCAGTCTGGTCCTCGGCGCCGCATGTGGGAAGCGGGCGCCAGCCGATGACCGATCGAGCGCGGAGGCGACCGCGGCCACCACCGCCACCGCGGCCGACCCTTCTGCAGGGCCGTCCCCCCGCGACACCACGCCGTCTCTCAACGATCCACCGCCACGGGACCAAGCCCATGAACTGGCCTGGCCCGCGGCCGTGACCGCAGCCCTGCGACGAGGAATCGCCATGCCCACCGCGGGGGATCGGACCTACCGGGTCGACCCGTTCGTCGCGGCCTTGGTCTACGATGAACTGCGGGAAAACGGTCGTCACTTCGCACTGCGCGTCCCGGCGAGCCCGCGGCACCGCGGCGGGTTTCGACTGCGCCGCGTCAACGGCCACCCCTTGTTGTCTCGCTTCGGACTGCGGGACGCAGACGTGCTGGTCGCCCTCGACGAGCACGATCTCTCCACCGTGACCGATCTCGGCACCCTTGTCGGTCCGCGCGCGCGGCAGGTCACGCTGCGAGTTGTCCGGGAAGACCACACGATCGTGTTGGTCTATCGGTTGGCAACCGCCCTCGCGTGGCGAGACATTGTGGGTCCCGCCGCTGCCTCCTCGCCGGAGGCTCTCGACCCATCGGGCGCTCCCGAGGCTTCGCCATCCGACCCCTTCGCGGGGCAGACCGAGGGCGAAACGGTCGCGGCCGCGAACCCGGCGTCGCCAACCACGAGCCCATCGAACTCGGCCGCGGCCAAGCCATCACGGCCACGGCCGAGCTCGAAGTCCACGTCCTCGAGCAAGCCGCCGGCCAAATCATCGACACGACCCAAGCCGACCATCGAACCGAGTCGGCCAGACACCGTCCCTTCGCCGAAAACCGGAGTGCGGTGCTCGACCCCCGGCCACTGTACGATCTCCCGCGCCACGTTTGCGCAACTGACGAGCACCCTGGACCGAACCCGGCGGACCTACGGGATTGTGCCGGCGATCCGCAACGACGTGCACAGCGGGTACAAAGTCAAAAAGGTTCCCGCGAACAGCCCCGTGGCGGCCCTGGGTTTTCGCCCCGGGGACAAGGTCACGCACATCAACGGGGTCTACGTTGCCGACGACGCGCAAGCGTTGACGCTGCTGCCCATGCTCCAATCGACCCGGACGTTCCGCGTGCGCTACGAACGACGCAATGTCGCGCGCGTCAAAACGATCTTGGTCCGCTAGGTCGCAGCCGATGCCGGCCGGGTCGGCGTCGCGCACAGCGGCGGGGTGGTGCCCGAACCGGAGCGTGGTTGCGATCGATGGTGCGGCTCCCTCGACGGCGCCGTCGATCTACGCGTACGCCCGGGGACCCAACAGCGGTTCACGTGTCTCCGTCGCGGGCGCGAGCAAACGGTACCGGGTGACCGCGGGTCGCCAGATGCGTCGTGGGACCGTCGGCTCTTCCACTTGACCGACGCGCTCTCGGGCCGCCGTGGCGGTTGGCGACCGCGTGTGCGCCGACCGGCGGGATCCCAAAGCACCGGGCAGTGGGGACAGCGCCGGATTCGCGTCGGGCCCGATGGCTGGCGGGGAGTCCATCGTACCCACCGGGCCGGCGTCGACGGGCCTCGAGACGTCGACGGCCTGCGCTGCCCGTTCGTTGGCCTCATGGCGGGAACGCGAGTCGGCGTTCGCCTCTTCGGTCTTGCGAGCCACCAACTCGCGCTGGGCGTCGAGCATCGTCTGAGTGGCACTCGCAGCCACCCGCTGGTCTTGGCCGGACGGCTCCGCGGGAGCCATCGCCGCTCGGATCACCACGCGCATCTTCTCGATCGTGGCCTCGGGGTTGCCTTCGACCGGCGCCGCGTCGATCTGGACCTCGCCCCCCACCGCGTAGCGCTTGCCGTCGGGCCCCGTGACATAGGTGTAGCTCGGCGCGCTCGCGTAGCCGCCCCCCGCCGCGGCGTGGGCGTTCTCGTGGGCTCGTACCTCGCGATCGCGCTCGCGCAGCTCGGCGACGGTGTCTTGGTCCTGTGGAGATAGCGGCTCTCCCGAGGCCGAATCCGAGGCCGCACCGGCAGCGGAGCTGCGTTGGGCGGCCGGAGGCTCACTGGTCCGTCCGGTGTCGTTCGCGTCCGGCAAACGGTCGGCGGCTCGACCCAGCGCCCGGCGAGCGCCGCCGCGTGGTCGGTACCCCGCGAAGCCGACCTCTGCCGAGCGGGAGCGTTCGAAGGTCACCCCCGCGTCTTGGCGGGCGCGTTCCACCGAAGCGAGCGCGCGCCCGCGGGACGCGTCGTGATCACGACGCGGCCCTTGGGTGACGAGGGGAGCAGCCCAGTCGCCCGGCCCATGGACTCGAGGTCCGCTGAGGCCCGGAATCATGGGTCCGGCATCGGCCGATCGGACCCGAACTGAAGCCGAGACCGCGCGGGCATCGCGTTGGTGCCCGACTCGGCCGGTCGCCGGACGCGGCGCGGCGGTGGGCTCGTCGCGGCTCCCCGAGCGACCCAGGCGAGGCCACCATGCGAGTCTCGCGAGTCCGCTCCGCCGGGCGACCCGACCGGGCGTCACTCCCGGCGGCTCCGCCGGCGGCGGTTGTGCACGGTGGTTGTGCGCGGTGGTTGTGCGTAGCGGTCGACCGCGAACTAGGCGGCCATGTCCACGTTCGACAGCAGCAGCACGCTCGCCATGAGGTTGCCGTGTTCGACCTGCCGCGGGGTCACGGCGCCCTGCTCACCGAACGTAAACGCCGACACAACCGGCGTCTCGCCCAGCACGCCCTCGAGTTCACCCAGCATGCTGGTCACCTGGCCCTCGATGGGCAGCACACAACCACCGCAAAAGATCATGAGTGCCCCCAACACTTCAGGCGGCGTCAACCCAGCTTCGGTCAACGCTTCGCGAGCCACTTGACCGCTGCGCCGAACAAGTCCGCGCTCGGTGCAGTGCATCAAGGTGACGCGCTCACCCTCCACGACGCTGGCAAACAACGTCAGCGAGCCATCGGCCGCGGACACCCGCTCCGGGTGCGCCAGCAGAAACGACGGGGTGCCGACGACTTGCGAACGCGGGACGCCGAGCGGGGCGAGCGTGCTTTTGCCGAGGATCTGGCCGCCCTCGCGCCGTTCCTGATCGAGTGCGCCGCCCATCCACTCGTTGTAGACGTCGGCCGCCGGCCTGCCGTCGAGTTCGAAAAGCGCACGGCCTTGCGCTCGGGTGACCAAGGCGGTCTTAGAACTCGGCAAGTACCCGCTACGAAAAGCCGCGCCGAGCTTCCACGGCCAATCGCAAACCGCCAGCGCGGCCCCTCGGCCCGTGACCCCGCCCTCGGTCCAGGTCCGCCAGCGTCCGCTCAAGTCGTTGTCCGCCGCCGACCCCCCGATGAGCACCACGTGCTTGGGCAAGACGCGAAGCGCCCCCGCCAATAGCGATTCCTCGTCCCCTGGCGTCGCGTGAAACACGGCGAATCGCACTTGCTCCGCACTCAGTTCCGCGGCCTGCAGGGCACGGCGGGCCAGCCGTTCACCGACCGACTGTGCCTCATCGGGGGGCGTGGGACCGGTGCACTGCGCCGTCCCCAGGCGAAAGCCGCCGCCGGCCAGCCACAGCACGGTCGCCGCGGGCTGCCGGGCGACGAACTGACGTTGCATCGCCGGGCCGAGGCAGGAGGTACAACCGATCACGGGTACATCACCAAGCTGTCGTCGCAGCCCGGCGAGCACGCCCTCGACATCGACGTCGACCGCTGCGTGGAGCACCCCACCGACGACACGATGCTCCCCCGTCGCCTGGGCCAGCTCCGCCACCATCGTCTCCACCGTTTCTGCGGCGCTGTAACCGGTCAATACTATCGGCGAGGGCATCCACTTAGCTATTCCGCAAGATCCTCGCGAGGGCCAGCGGATGGCCGGATTCGTGTCGGATGCCCGTCACCGGCGAGACCCGCGACCCGTGTCCGGGCCTCCTTGCGCGACCGCATGCCCACGCAAGCGGATCTCGGCGCCATCGATAGCCGCTGAGCCAGGCCCGGCCGCCATCGCGGGCACCGGCCCAACCCGACCGCCCGGTCCCCGACGCGTCCCGCCTCACGTCGGATCGACGCCGGGGACCCCGTGCTGCCAATCGATGCGAGTTGTGGTACCCCCAACGTGCGACGATCGCCCGGCTTGGGCGGCCCACATACGAGGCCTGCGCCCTCCGTCGCCCTCGAACTAGGATACGAGATCATGACCGCCATCGATGCAACCCCGGACGACCTTCACCCTCGCCTCTTGGGGCTCACCGGCCATCTGCTGCTCGCGGCCGGTCTGACGCTTGGCACCGTGGCCGGCTGCGACTCGGATGATCCAGGCGATGACGACGACGCGGCGAACGACGACGACGACAACGGCGACGACGACGATGACGACGATGACGACGACGACGGAGCCAGCGAGACCGCCGGGGGCGATGACGACGATGACGACGACGATGATGACGACGACGACGACGGCGAAGAGGATTGGGGCGAGTGGGAAGGCGCCGACTGGGGGTCGCTAACGGGCGACGACCGGGGCCAGTTCATGCTCGACATCGTGACTCCTCGCATGTGGGATCACTTCCGCGACTACGACTCCGATGCCTACGCGGTGTTCACGTGCCTCGATTGCCATGGCGCAAACGCAGCGTCGGTCGACTACCAGATGCCGAACGGCTTGACGGCCCTCGATCCCGACGACCCCATCGGCTCGAGTGAGGCGATCGATCCCGAGATGACCCAGTTTATGATCGACGTGGTCACTCCGAAGATGCGCCGCTACCTCAACAACGACGAGTTCGGCTGCTTCGGCTGCCACGAGCAGCAGTAGAGCCTGGCGTTTGCGACCCGGCTGGTCGCGCCGCTAGCCGCGCTGGCCGACCAGACCGCGGCGACAACCTCGCCTCGCCCACCGCCGGGCTCCGCACCGCGACGGTTCGCGGTGCCCGTCCCAAGATTGACCCGTGCACGCGGACCCCAGACGTGACGCACGGCCCCCGAGAGTCAGGCGGATCCGAGTCGTTTCCCCGCCCGAGCTCGCGGTGGCACCGGAGTGGAGACGATCGTCCGACGCGGCGTTTCACCCGCTCGCCGCTCGTCGTCGAGTCGTGACCACAGTGGTACGCTGCGCGCCGCCATGCGGCAAGCGACTATGCCTTCAGCCCCCGATCTCTTCGGCCGTCGCAAGTTTTGGGCGCACCGCTTTGGCACGGCACCGTTTCTGCCGACGTCGCGCGCCGAGATGGACGCGCTTGGGTGGGACAGCTGCGACATCGTGGTCGTCACCGGCGACGCGTACGTCGACCACCCCAGCTTCGGAATGGCGCTGATCGGCCGCCTGCTCGAAGCACACGGATTCCGGGTGGCCGTGTTGGCCCAGCCCGACTGGCGCAGCGCCGAGGCATTTCGCGAGTTCGGCCCGCCCAACCTGTTTTTTGGCGTGACGGCGGGAAACATGGACTCGATGGTCAATCGCTACACGAGCGACCGCAAAGTCCGTCGCGACGATGCCTACACGCCCCAGGCCGAGGCAGGCCGCCGTCCGGACCGCAGCGTCATTGTCTACGCCCAACGCTGCCGAGAGGCATTTTCGGAGGTGCCGATCATCGTGGGCGGGATCGAGGCGAGCCTGCGTCGCATCGCGCACTACGACTACTGGTCGGACAAAGTCCGTCGTTCGGTGCTCGTCGACAGTCAGGCGGACCTTTTGGTCTACGGCAACGCCGAACGCCAGATCGTCGACATCGCCCATCGGCTCGCCGCGGGCGAAGCGGTCTGCGACCTCATCGACATCCGCGGCACCGCGTTTTGTCGCCGAGACCCGCTGCCGACCTTCGTCGAGATCGATTCCACCGAGGTCGATCGACCCGGGCGCGTCGACGCAAGAGCCGATCCCTACGCGGCGCAAAGCCAAGCCTGCGACACGCCCGAACCCAGCCCGCTCGTGCCGCTGCGACGGCGCGAGCGAGCCCCTCGTGAACGCACCGTCATCCGGCTCCCGGCCTACGAAGCGGTTGTCGCCGACAACGTGCTCTACGCCCACGCGTCGCGCGTGCTCCATCAAGAGGCCAACCCCGGCAACGCCCGCGCGCTGGTCCAACGCCACGGTGACCGCGACGTGTTCCTCACCCCGCCGCCGATTCCTTTGACCTCGAAAGAGATGGATCGCGTCTACGAGTTGCCGTACCAACGCGTGCCGCACCCACGCTACGCGGAGGCACGACTGCCCGCGTACGAGATGATCCGGTTTTCGATCACCATCCAACGCGGGTGCTTCGGCGGTTGCTCGTTTTGTTCGATCACCGAACACGAAGGCCGAATCATCCAAAACCGCTCTGAGTCGTCGATCTTGCGGGAGATCGAACGGGTTCGCGACACCGTCCCCGGCTTTACCGGCATCATCTCCGACCTCGGTGGTCCGACGGCCAACATGTATCGCTTGGCGTGCAAAAGCCCCGCCATCGAGGCCGCCTGCCGTCGCCCTTCGTGCGTGTACCCGGGCATCTGCGAGAATCTCAACACCGACCACGCCCCGCTGATCTCGTTGTACCGCAAAGCGAGAGAGCTGCCGGGTATCCGCAAGGTGCTCATCGCGTCCGGTGTTCGCTACGATCTGGCGGTTGAGTCGCCGCAGTACGTGCGTGAGCTGGTGTCCGAGCACGTTGGCGGGTACCTCAAGATCGCGCCTGAACACACCGAGCGCGGCCCGCTGCAACACATGCTCAAACCGGGCATCGGCACCTACGATCGCTTCAAAGAGCTGTTCGACCGCTATTCTCAACAAGCGGGGAAGGAACAGTACCTCATCCCCTACTTCATCGCGGCGCATCCCGGCACGCGAGACGAGGACATGGTCGAGTTGGCGTTGTGGCTCAAACGCAACGGCTACCGCGCAGACCAGGTGCAGGCGTTTTTGCCCTCACCGATGGCGAGCGCCACCACGATGTACCACACGCAACGCAACCCGTATCGCAAGCAAAGCCGTTCAAGCGACGCCCCCGCCGTCCCCATCCCCAAAAGCGCCGCGACCCGCCGCCTGCACAAGGCCTTTCTGCGTTGGCACGACCCCAACAACTGGCCGATGCTGCGTCGGGCGCTCGAGCGGCTGGGACGCGAGGACCTCATCGGCAACGGCAAGCACCACCTGATTCCCACGTATCAACCCCGGGGCACGGGGGAGCAGGCCGAGGGACGCCGTCGCAAGGGTCACGCCCGCACGCAGCACGCGTTCGACCATCGCGGTCCCAACCCCCATCGGCCCGGGCCGGCCGGGCCGGACCCCGACCGTGCCTCGCCTGCACCGGCGCGCTCCGGGGCACGACGGCTGCGAGGACGAGCCCGGTAGCGCCGCGGAGGCCGTGCATCCGACCCGGAGCGACCCCGCCATGGTGTTTCGCTTCTCGCTGTACGGCTTGCTCAAAAACCAACGCTACTTCGAGCCGTTCTTCGCGCTCGCGCTGCTCGAACGCGGGCTCTCGTTCGCTCAAATCGGGGTGCTTATCGCCATCCGCGAGGGTTGCCTGCACGCACTCGAGGTGCTCTCGGGGGCGATCGCCGACGCCTACGGACGCCGGTTGTGCATGGTCGCGTCGTGTCTGGCGTACATCGTGTCCTTCGTCGGGTTGGCGTACGGGTCGACGTTTTGGCACTATGGCGCGGCGATGGTCGCCTATGGCGTCGGCGATGCGTTCCGCACGGGCACCCACAAGGCGATGATTTTGACCTGGCTGCGCGACGAAGGCCGCCTCGACGATCGCACTCGGGTCTACGGCTACACCCGTTCTTGGTCGAAGATCGGGTCCGCCGTGTCGAGCCTCGCGGCCGGGGCCTTCGTCTTTTACCGCGGCCGCTACAGCGACGTGTTCCTCGCGGCCGTCGTGCCCTACTCGCTCAACCTCATCAACCTGGCCACCTATCCGCGCCGGCTCGACGGGTCCCCGGACGGTCGCTTCGACCCGCGCGCGGTGTGGCGCCGCATGGGGCAGGCCATCTCGGCGGTGGTGCGGGCCGGACCACTGCGCGGACTCATCGTCGAGTCGATGGCGTTCGAAGGCACCTACAAAACCGTCAAAGACTACCTCCAGCCGATCCTGGTCAGCGTCGCCGTGGGCGTGCCCATCGCCTCGCTAAGCGGTGCGCAGCGTCCCGCCGTCGTGATCGCGGTCACCTACGCGGTCCTTTTTGCACTATCGGGGATCGCATCTCGCCACGCGCACCGCTTTGAGGCGGCCTGGGGCGGCACCGACCGCGCCTCGCGTCGGGTGTGGTGGCTCGGCGCCGCGGGATTTGCTCTGTTGCTGACGAGTCTGCTGCTTGACGCCGCCGCCGGGGCGGCATTGTTGTTCCTGCTGCTCGCTGGCCTCCAAAACGTGTGGCGACCGTTGCTGGTGGCCCGAGTCGGCGCCCACGCCGAGCCGGCGCAGGCCGCCACCGTGATGTCAATTGAAGCCCAGGCGCACTCGCTGACCCCCATGATCTGCGCGCCCCTCGTCGGCTGGCTGGTCGACCGCGGCATCGAGCCCCACGCCACGAGTGTCGCTGGTTATTGGCCGGCGGCGGCGCTCGGACTGGCGCTGTTCGCCGCCGCGGAGCCTCTTCGACGCCACGGCTCGCAAGCCATGACCAAGCCGTGAACCGCCGGGCGATCGCCCCAAAACGTCCAGCGACCCGAGCCTGATCCGCCCCCGACTCGGGCGCCGGGTATCGGCTATCGTGGGGCCATGACGACTGCAGCGCGAGGCAAGGCCCATCGTTACGAAGACCAGCCCGACGTGGCCGTGGTGCGCGGCGTGTGTCCCCACGATTGTCCCGACGCGTGCGCGTGGCAGGTCGCGGTGGACCAAACGACCGGCCGTGCGGTCGACTTGTGGGGAGCGCCGGACCATCCCGTGACGGCCGGATCGCTGTGTGCCAAAGTCGATCGTTACCTCGAGCGCACCTACCACGCGGAGCGACTCACCACGCCACTGCGACGCATGGGTGCCAAAGGCGAGGGGCGCTTCGCCCCGATCTCGTGGCAAGAGGCGATTGAGGAAACCGCATCGCGCCTACAAGCCATCATTTCCCAGCACGGGGCCGAGGCGGTCCTGCCCTACTCGTACGGCGGTACGCTGGGCTACCTGCAAGGCGAGGGGATGGCGGAGCGGTTCTTCACCAAAATGGGGGCGAGTCGCTTGGCGCGAACCATCTGCGCCGAGGCCGGGGTCCAGGGGTATCAGTACACCGTCGGGGGCAGGATCGGCACCGATTCCACCGACTTCGCGCACGCCAAGCTGATTTGGATCTGGGGCAGCAACTCGTTAACCTCCAACCTGCACCTGTGGCGGCAGATCCAAACGGCCCGCCACCAGGGAGCGAAGGTGGTGGTCATCGACCCCATTCGCACGCGGACCGCCCGTGCGGCCGACGAATGGGTGCCGATCACGCCCGGCACCGACGGCGCGCTGGCCCTGGCAGTTATGCATGTGCTGGTGCGCGACAACCTGATCGACCACGACTACGTCCGCGAGCACACCATCGGCTTCGAGCCGCTCACCGACCGAGCGCGAGACTGGTCGCCGGAGCGTGTCGCCACCATCACCGGCATCCCGTCCGAACGTATCGTCGAGCTTGCCCGAGACTACGGCCGCACCAAGCCGGCCGCGATTCGCATCAACTACGGCCTACAGCGCCACCCGGGTGGCGGCATGGCCACCCGCACCATCGCTTGCTTGCCGGCGCTGGTGGGGGCGTGGAGACATCGCGGCGGCGGCATTTTGCTGACGGCAAGCGGCGCGTTCGACTTCGATACGCGACCCCTTACCCGTCCGGAACTGGCCACTGCGCCCCGCCTGCCCCGCCGGATCAACATGAACCGGCTGGGCGACGCTTTGAGTCGGGACCCGGCGCGCTTGGCCCAAGCTCACCATCACCCGCGCCCACGTGACCGCGGCCCGTCCCCCGCACAGGCCGGGCCCCCGGTCTTCGCACTCGTCGTCTACAACTGCAACCCCGCAGCCGTCGCCCCCGATCAACGAGCCGTGCTCGAGGGGCTTCGCCGGGACGATCTGTTCGTGGCCGTGCTGGAGCACTTCGCCACCGATACCGCCGACTACGCGGACATCGTCTTCCCCGCGACCACGCAACTCGAGCACTGGGACCTTGTGCCGTCGTACGGGCACTTGCACCTCGCACTCAATCGTCCCGCGATCGCTCCGGTTGGCGAAAGCCAGCCCAACAGCGAGATCTTTCGTCGACTGGCCGCGGCCATGGGCTACGCCGACGCTGCGTTTCGCCAAGACGACCGCACCATTGTCGAGGCCCTCGTGACCGCCCAGCAGGGCCGTCGACTGCCGGCCGATGCGTGGGCTCACCTGCTCCAACACGGGCACGTCCGCCTCGCGGTACCCGACCCGTACCTGCCATTTGCGAAGGGCGAGTTTCCCACTGAATCGGGCAAGTGTGAGCTCTACTCCGCGACGATGG
Organism: Myxococcales bacterium FL481; assembly: GCA_006508105.1. GTDB lineage: Bacteria > Myxococcota_A > Polyangia > Nannocystales > Nannocystaceae > FL481. The sequence goes on from QKPP01000317.1 coordinate 17,747, forward strand.
CCCGAGACGGCTACGATCCGCTCCCCACCTACACGCCAGCCGCGGTGGAGCCCGACGAACTCGTGCTCCTCAGTCCGCCCGCGCACTCGTTTCTCAACAGCAGCTTCGTCAACGTCGACGCCCTTCGGCGACGCGAGCCTGAGCCCGCAGTGACGCTGCATCCCGACGATGCCCAGCGGCGCGGACTCGACGAGACGTCAACGGCGCGGGTGCACAACGCCACCGGCGAGCTGCGCTTGCCCGTGCGGCTGAGCCGAGACATTGCGCCGGGTATCGCGGTCGCCCCCTCGATTTGGTGGAACAAACTGTCACCGCAGGGGGCGAACGTCAACCAACTCACCCCGGCCGAGGAGGCCGACATGGGGGGTGGTGCGGTATTTTTTCACGTCCCCGTGCGGGTGGAGAGGGCCCCGTAACCCCAACCGCTATGGCGCCAGCGCCCGATCACCAGTGGAGCGAGGTCGGCTTCGCGGTCCGTCACTGCCATCACGAGGGTCTGCGGTCCCCTCGGGTCGACGGCTACTCGATCAGCGAGTCGGTGACCACGATCGGCGTGTCGTCGTGATTCGATATCTGCGGGTAGGTCGGGTACCAAGTACCGCCCACATTGTTCGTGATACGGGACCGGTCGATGCGGATATCTCCGGTGTGGTCGTTGCTCACGAAAAAGATCGCGCTCCCGTGGGAGTTGACCTCGTTGTGTTCGATCGTCGAGCCGCAGATCGACAATGTCATCCGCGCGCCGTCGTTGTAGATCGCGCCTCCGCTCCCCCCGCCCGGCGTGCCCGGTTGGGCGGGATTGCTTCCATGCCCAATCGCGCGATTGTGCGAAAACACGCTATTGTAGATACTCCACGAAACGCCAATGCTACTCACCCCACCGCCGTTTGAACACGTGTTGCCGAACCCATCGGCACCACCAAAGGTAGTGTTCACGACGTAGACGGGCTCGCCGTCGTACTGGCTAAACACCCGCACCGCACCGCCCACGTCGGGGCCCACATCGTCGCAGACGTTGTTGAAGAAGCGTGTGTTGATCAGGCGAAATCGCCCCCCTCGCACCCAGATCGCACCGCCGCCATCGGTCAGCCCGTCCCCGTTGCCCTCCCCCTTCGCGTTGCCGTTCGCAAACGAGATGTTTTGCACGGTGAGATTTGGGTGATCTTGGTTGTCGCAGTGCGGTGTCGTCCACACTTGGGCTTCATCACAGGTATTCATGTACAAGATCCGCGTCGAGCCCCCCCCGCTGAGGGTCACCAAACCCCCGCCGTCGATCACGATCTCGGGGCCCGTATCGTTGAAGACCTTGGCCGGCCGGTCGAGCTCGATCGTGGTGGGCTCAGGCCCACAGTCGAACGTGATCACGCCACCTCGAGCGACCGCCTCGACAAACGCGTCCGCAACGCAGCTTTGCGGACTGCCATCGCCCACCACCGTGGTGGGGTTCGATGCGTCCGCAGGACGGGCTTGCGCCGGGACCTCGCACTCGCCGTCCGGGACACCGGCGGGACCATCGTCGGGGTCGATCAGCGGGTTGCTGAGATCGACGGCCGCACCATCTGACCCGCAGCCCCACGCGAGCAAGCCACCCGTCACGAAGATCCAACGAAGAAGACACGAGCAGTTAGTCATAGCGAGCGACGCGGCCTTGTCACGGTAGCGCGGCCATCCATGTGGCGCAGATTCCTATTTTGGCACCGGTTCACTCGTCCATTCCGCGCTCCACGCCCAAGACGAGAGCTATCTCACTCTCGGGGCAGTGACGAGTCTGCGACGGCAGTCGAGGGCTCGTGCTGCGGCGGGGCCCATCGACACGAGCAGGACGCCGCTGGTGTCCAGGCAATGCCCGTCGGGCATCGGCGCGACGAGCGACGAGACGCGAGACACCGGTTGCACCAGCTTTGACGGCCGCCCCCGAGCCCCGGATGGGCATCACTAGACTATTCGCGCAACGAGGAGACCAGGATTCCCCGCGAGCCCCCGCGACCGATGCCGCTGCCAGATCGGCGCCGCGTAGGATATCTTGCCGTCGTGCGTGACCTCGCGGTCGGTCGCGTACGCCTGGACAACTCAGGTCGACCCTGCGCCCCCGGTCGACGTTCTCCTTCCGCCCGCACTGGAATCGTCCCATGAATCTCTCCGTTCGCAGCGTTTCGTCCCTCATCGCCGGCCTCGTCGCGCTCTCCGCCTGCGGCGACGAAAAGAGCCCTCTCGACGACTCATCCTCGGATATCCCAGCACTGGCTGACGACGACGACGACGACGACGATGATGACGATGACGACGATGACGACGATGATGACGATGATGACGACGATGATGACGATG
>QKPP01000207.1:0-7045 GCA_006508105.1 Myxococcales bacterium FL481
AGCGATCTAACGATGAACCCCCCTGGGTCGGTGGGAACCACGGGTTCGTCTCAGGTGTTTATCGGGCTCGCCCCGTGAGTTGATATACGTACCAACCAGTTGGTACGTATCAGCCATGCCCAAGGCGCAGGTAGCGAAGGAGAAGCGGCTGAATGCAGGGCTGGCGTTGATTCGCGATTCTCTCGCTACCCCGCCGACTCAGACCGGATCGACGGACGGCGGACGGAGACTCCGCGCGAGACGAAAGCCTAGGTCGTCGATGCGAAGGGCGGGGTGACTCTTTCGTCGGCAGGAGGCCCGGCATGCCCAATGCTTGTCCATCCATCCCCCTCCGCGGAAGACTCGGTAGGCCCCGTAGATCTCGGGGTCGAAGAGGTCCCAGCACCACTCCCAGGCGTTTCCAATCATGTCGTAAAGGCCCCAGGCGTTCGGCTTTCTTTGCCCCACCGGATGAAGTCGATCCTCCGCGTTCCCCCGAAACCAGGCGATCTCCGCGAGGTCCCCGTAGCGGACGTCAGAGTTCGATGCTCGGCACGCGTACTCCCACTCTGCCTCTGAGGGAAGGCGAAAGCCGTCGGCCCTCCAATCACAGGTTGTATCCTGGCCGTCAGGATCGTGACCGATCGTATAGCAGGCGCGCAGTCCGGCCACTTCGGACAAGCGGTTGCAAAAATCGACGGCGTCAAGCCAGGAGACTTCGACCATCGGCAGATCGGGAGACGAGGACCGGGTCGACCTGGGATCTAAGCTGGTGTAGTCCGCCCGTGTCACGGGGACGGAAGAGAGGGCGAAGGCCCGCACTTCGACCTCCCATTCGAGACGCGTGCCTTCGTCGCGCATTCGGATTTGTCCCGGGGGGAGGAGCACCATCTTCTCGATGACGAGGTGGGCTGACGAACTGGCCACGCGGGAAGCATGACGGAGCACCCCGGCCCCCGCAAAGCTCGCCCCAATCCGAGCGTTGGTCGCGCTGCGAGGGGCGACCGCCCCTGCGTGCGAAGCATCGTCTCCGACGATCCGCTCCGGAGCGTTTCTTAGCGATACGTCGAGACGACCAGCGCCATGTCGCGAGCGGCTACGGGCCGAGCGACATGGCGGCCCCTCCCCCGCCACCCCGGCTCACGCCAGGTATCGTTTGTGCCTAATTCGGCTTCTAACCCGACTCTCATCCCGTCTCTTCGGAAATTGTAACGTTTGTTTCATTTTTTCTTGCGATCGTTATAATTGCGATCTACGCTGAGATCGTGAACGAGACGGCAAAGCTCATCCGCAAGGCGGCGACGCAGCTGTTCGCCGAGCGCGGGTACGCGGGGACTTCCGTGCGTGCGATCTGCCAAGCGGCCGGCACCAACGTGAACGGGGTCAGTTACCACTTCGGCGGTAAACAGGCGCTTTACGAGGACATTATTAGCCGCAGCGGCGACGACCGCCTCGCCAGCGCACAGCGACTTCTCGGTCTGCCACCCGGCGATGCCGCGGACCTTGAGAGCCGGCTGCTCCTTTTCGCCGAGGAAACGCTCGCCGCCCATCTGCGAGACCCCGAGCCGCTGATCATCCTTTACGCAGAGACACAGCAGCGCTTTCGCAACTGCGATCCAAAGGTGCTCAAGAACCTGAGCAAGCACAACGAGGTGCTGCTCGCCTTCTTGGCGTCCGCACGGCGCCGAAGTTTGCTTCGCAAGGGCGTCGACATCGACATCGTCGCGGGGACCCTACTCGAGCGCCTCAATAACCAAGTCCACCACGCCGATTTCATCGAATCAGTCTACGGCACCTCGATCAAAGAGCCGAAGTACCGCCGGCACTGGAGCCGGCAAACCATCGACCTGTTGCTACACGGCGCCGTCCGGGTGCCTTCGGAGGAACCATGAAAATCACAGTCGCAGCCTACCACCGGCTCGCCAAGGCCGTCGGCGCCCTTCTCACCCTCATGGGTGCGGGACTCGGCTTTGTCTTTGCGAGCTATCTCGTCACCGGCCAAAACCCTTTCACGGGCTCACCGCTCGTCCTCGACGGCACGGGCTTGCTCATCCTAGCGTCGATCGGAGCCTTCGCGCTCCCCCTCGGCCTCTCGCTGTTTTCGAGTGACTCCTCGACCTCGGCCCGCCTTCGGATCGCCGCCTTCGCCCTCGGCCTGATGGCAGTGATCCGACTCGCCGGTTTCGCCAATGCGGACATTCGTGCCGCCGCGGGTTTTGCTCCGCTGGCCGAGTTCTTCATCCTCGGCTCCATCGGTCTCGTTGCCTACACGTTTCGACCCGAAAACGAATCGCCGATCGAGACCCGAATGGAGGTTGAGCTCAACGCGAGCGCCGACCAAGCTTGGCAGCTGATCGGCGAACAGTTCGGCGAGATCGGCGACTGGGCGTCCGGACTTCGCGCCTCTTCCCTCGATCGCAAGGTCGCCGTGGGAGCGGTACGAACGTGCGAGATCAACGGCTTCGGGCCTTTTCCGGCGGGGACCATCAAAGAAGAACTCCTCGAGTTCGACCCCGCCGCGAGAAAGTTCAGCTACGCGGCGAAGTCCGGCATGCCGCGGATGTTCCGGAGCGCAAAGAATCGTTGGTCGATCGAAGCTCTGGGCGAAGACCGCTGTCGGGTCCGCAGTCACGCCTCTGTCGATCTTCACTGGTGGGCGCTACCAATCGCTAAGCTTGCCGGTTGGGGTATCCACTCCGAGATCGAGCGCTTCGCGGAAGACCTGCGTCATCGGATCGAGCGCGGCGTCGCGCACCCGCGCAAACAATCCGCCCTCGCCCACGCTTAGAACGAGTCGAGAAAACCGACAGCGGCGGTCGCGACCTCAGCATCGCGACCACAGCTGGTGTGTCGTTTCGTTGATGGTAGTCGTTCTCGAACTCGATTGGGGGGCGATGGCCGACGAGTCGAGCGTTCATCAGTCACCTCACGCGTGAGGACGACATCCCGGATTCCTACCTTGGCGACGGTGCCGAGCCTACGAGCACACGAAACGATCCGGGCGGGCCCTCGGCCGAGGGCATCGGAAAACCTGACACACTCGACCATGTTCAACCGTGGTGGTGGCACTGGCGTACTTCGCGCACAAACTCGTCCGCCGGCGTCACGAAGCGGGCACCGCACAGCGTTCCGTCCCCCAGTTTCGGGGTCCCAATCCCAACACTGGGGCCGCCGATGACCGCCCCCGCAAAGTGGCTCGATCTCTCGCTGGAACAAGCTGACGGATCCGCTCCCGGGCGGCCAACCATGGACGGTGAACCTCCCGTTCAGAGCTTGGCCACCCAATGCGATTCGCATCACTTCACCGCGTGCGGCGGGCCCAAGCGGCGAGGGCGTCGCGTTGCACCACGGCCCGTCGCATTGCTCCACGGCAGATCGTTGTGCGCGGGGAAGTGACACGAGCCACCTCGTTGGCCCATCAGGTGCCGTGCGCCCCGCCCGGTCTGCCGTTGTCCGTAACTGAGACGACGAAAGCTGACGGAACCACCCGCGCGTGCACAACCACCGATGACGAGTCCACAATGAGCACTTCCGTAAACGTTCCTTTATCACTCCTCGCGCTGTGTAGCGTCGCTATCCCGAGCCTTGGCTGCGTCGTGTCGGACAAGGCCATCGGCGACGAGCCGTCGACACAAGACGAGACTTCCGACTCCGACGACGACGACGACCTCGGAGCCGACGACCCCGGAGCCGATGACCCCGGTCAAGATCACACTGACGTAGCTGAGGATCCCCCACCTCAAGTCGTCCCCATGGACTGTGCTGCGCCGGGCCCGGATGAGGTTGTCGTCCAAATGGGCGAGTTGCGCTTCTTTGATGGACAAGCCACGTCCAAGCCGCCGGGGCCGGACTCGCCCCGCGTGCAGCTGAGATGGGAAACGAGCGACGAAGATTGGCACGCTGCCGATCTCGCGCCCGACGAAAATGGCTGTGCTCGCCACCTTGGGGTCAGCGCCGACGTCATCTACTTGATTGAGTACTTCGAGTACAAAACGCTGGTGTCGATCGGAGCGGCGCGACAGGTCGACCTGCGTCAACGATATCTGCTCCACCCCGAGGCGGAGCCATGGCACGATCCCGTCAAGCTTACCTTCGAGTGGGACCCAAACGACATTGGCGCCGTTCGCCCCTCGGGCTTGTACTGTGCTGACAGCGGGAACAGGATCCACATCGGCGTCGACTCGACGTCTCTACCCTACGAAGCGACCGTGGAGCTGGGAGGCAACGGACAAGACACGCGTGCCGTCGCCGGCGCGCTCGGTCGGGAGTGTACGTTGTTTTCCGAGGCTCACTATGGTGCGTACACCCTCATCGAGGCCGCGCAGGCGCTTCCACCGATCGATCTGAGCCTCGGGGACCAAAGAATCACCGTCGCCTTGGAGCGCCAGGAACCGACGGTGCAAGAGCTTACGTGGGACCTCGTGGCCGCACAACAACTCCTCGAGCCCGGACATCCTGACGCGCAGCTCGAAGCGGTGAGCACCGTGTTTGTGAGCGCTATCCAAATGGAGCCAAACGTGTGGGGTTTCGGCGACTTCCTGTTGCGTCAGTCCAACTCCTCCCCTCACGAGGTTCTCCCTCCGACCACGCTACCGTTCGCCAACCCATTCCGGCCTCACCAGGCCGTATTCACCCAATCCTACAGCGTCTCTGCCAAATCAGACGAACGCGTTGTTGTGAGCCTATTCATGGACGGCGGGCTCACCCCGTCGACCTCTACCGAGGAACAAGCGCCCCATGGCAAATTCATATCTCCACCACGTACGATCACGATCGACGGACAACCAGTGGGGACGATGGCTTTGCCCCGGACGACCGGGGAGCCGGATGCAACCATCGAAATTGTTCCCGGAAGTGAGACTGCCGCTGCCGCGACCGCGGGCTATCGGGTGATACTGCGAGAGAATTTGAGCGCACCCGATGAACTGACCATTCGCTCTTCAAGCCCTCGCTTCAGGCTCCCTTCCGACCTCGTTCCGAGTTCATCAGCGCATAGCATTTCTGTAACGGCGAACCGCTGCTACGACGAATCCCGCCCGAACACATATATGAATTGCGGCGCGTCGAACACCGCCATCCACTCAACCGAGTCGCGAAAATAGCTTCCACGGGCAACCAGCTTCACGAGGCGATCATGAACAGCACCACGAAAATCTATCTGTCAGCTCTGACGGGCTTCGGTCTCGCCGCGCCGAGCCTCGCCTGCACCAGCTCGGACAAACTCCCCGGCGACGAGCCGCCCGCGCAACCGGACAAGCCCGATCTTCAGCACGAAGACGCCACGGCCGGTGACGATCCAAACGCCAACGACAACCCGGCCGACGCGTCGAACGACGACCCCGGCGTCGTGCCCATTGACTGCGGCGAGGCGGGGCCTGACGAGGTCGTCGTCCAAACGGGCGAACTGTTCTTCTTCAACGATGAGGTCACCTTCCGACCGCCCGATCCGACGTCGCCAGCCCTGCAGTTGCGTTGGGAATCTCAGCCGGGCAACTGGCACGTCGTGGATCTCCACCCCGATGACCGAGGCTGCGCCCGCCACACGGGGGTTCACGCCGAGCTGTTCTACCTGTTCCAGTACTCCGACGACAAATCCCAAGTCACCGTTGGCGACGCGCGGCGGGTCGACCTTCGCTCGAGGCTCTACGCTGATCCAAACGTGGAATGGTGGACCGAGCAAGTCAGCCTGACATTTGCATTTGAGCTAACCGGCGTCGGCAGCTCCATGGGTGGTGACATCTACTGTGTTGATACAGACGAGTGGCATTGGCTTGAGTTCGACCACGAGAGCACGGCTCCCGAAGCATTCCTACATATCAACAAGCACGGCGGCCGGACGCGCACCGTCGGCGGCACACTGGGCCGAGAGTGCGTGCTGGTCAGTTATGACTACGTCTTGGAATTACCCGACGACACCGACCCGTGGAGCTACGAGTATCTCCTGGGTTCGCAGCGACTCCCCCCGATTGACCTGAGTCTAGGAGACCAAACGATCTCGGTAGCGCTGGAACACGCGCCGTCGACGAAGCGCCCGGTGACGTGGCACACCGAGGCCGCGCGCGAGCTTTTCTCGGTCAATCATCCAGATGCCACATTCAAAAGTTCGAGGATATACTACGATCACGCGGTGGAGATTGAACCGGACGTGTGGCACACGGTCGCATCACTCGGCCGCGGCGAGTGGCCCGCTGGCCACACTCCACCGGATCAATTGCCCATGGCGGATTCGCTTCACTACGGTGAACCGCTGGTCTCCTCCGTTTACGAGGCCGCGGTTGAAGAGGAGGGGCGATCAAGGACGCTATGGACCTGGTCCGCCGCCACGCGACCAGGCGAGCCACTCGACGCCGAACGGAGACCTCTGCTGCTTGCTCCACCGCGGGATATCGAGGTCGACGGACAGTCGGTGATCCCGGACTCGATTTCGAGCAATCTCGAAGCGGAGGTCCGCAATGTCGTGATTGTGCCCGGAGACGACGCCGCCGCGTCGAGCGCTGAGGGATACCATCTGAGCTTCGTATGGTGGCCGGCCGACGCCGACTGGTACCACGTCGCCGTCCGTTCTTCTGTGCCTCAGTTTCAGCTCCCGTCTGAGCTGCTATTGGACACGCCGTTGTCCTATGCCACTGTCATGACTCGTGCGTGCTACGACGCGGCCGTCCCAACCCAAGCGCTGGAGTGCGCGAGCAGCCGGCTGTCGATTGACGAGGCCGACCGTCGCTCGACGCTGGCCCCTCGGGCTGGACTCAGTCGGTTCGAGCGGAACGCCCGAGTCGACCCCGACAAATCGAGGTGACGCCGAGACTCCCTTTCTCGGGGCTAGGCGTGCCGGCCCACCGCGTGGGCCCGTTGGCCCCATCATCGTGGCGCGACACGATGATGGGGTTCGAGAACGTCGAGAACGTCACGTTCGGCGCGAACAACCCGGCTCCGTTTCCCAACACAGACACGCCGCTGAGCCGATCTCCCCCGGCGCGACGGGTCGAAAGTCGCGAGCCGAGCGCCGGATCCCGAACTGACTCGCCCCGTGATCCGGCGGCGTCGCCAACCGCGGCGCCGCCGGATC
>QKPP01000207.1:7055-57866 GCA_006508105.1 Myxococcales bacterium FL481
AGGCTCAAGGCCTCGTCGCGTGCCGCCTTGTCACCGTTCGACTTCGGCGCCGGTCGTGATCGCCCCGCCGGATCACGAGCTGACCCTTCGCGCGAGCCGGCGGCGCCGCCAACCGGCGACACACCAACCTCCCGGCAGCCGTCGCGCACCAGCGTCAACGTGCGAGTCCCCGCGAGAGTCGCCTGCGGCGCCCTCGCCAGGCTCTCGTACCGCTGTAAACTCCGCGCCGGGACTCCCATCCCGAGCCGAATACGCCATTCATCCGACGCATGAACGGTCGTATCCCGCGAAAACGTCCACTAAAGTGATGCGCCGATGCGTTTTTGCACCCGAGCCGACATCGCTCGCACTCCTTCGCTTCTCGCCGTGGCGAGCCTTTCTCTCAGCGCGACCACGGTAGGCTGCGCCGAGGACCCTCCACCCGCCGTCGCCGACGAGACCGGACCGACTGACCCGATCGAGACATCGTCTTCTTCAGGCGAGACCGCACCGGGCCAGCCGAGCGCGTCGGGAGGCGGCGACGACCCGACGGGCGGCGATGCGACCGACACCGCGACCGGAGGCAGCGAGGACCCCGGCACCGCTGGGGAGGACAGTGAAACGGGAGTCGCCAGTGATACCGGAACTCCCAACGACAGTGGAGAGAGCGAGACCGGCAGCAGCAGTAGCGCCACGGGCGAGAGCGACGATGACGACGACGACGACGACGATACGGGCGACGATCCGGGCGAGGATCCCTCGGAGTTGCCCGATCCGTGCGTCGACAGCACCTACGACCCCCCGCAGCTCGGCGGGGACGTCGACATGGTCGCTTCCGGATACGAGTCGCTGGCGGGCGTCGCCTGGCTCCCGTTGATCGAGCGCTTGTTCTTCGTCGAGGTTCGTCCCAGCGAAACCGACGACGAGGGACTGCCCGCCTCGGTGATCTACAGCACCGACGGCGCGTCGGACCCCACCGAGTTCGCCGTGGCCGGAGAGTTTGGCGTGACGGGCTTGGCGCCCGGGCTCGACCTGTCTCTGCTCGTCGCTGCCCACGATGACCGCACGGCGTCGTGGATCGACCGCCAGTCGAAGGAACGGGGGGTGGTCATCGCAACCTACGACGCCGACCGGTTCCACGCGCCCAACACGGTGGCGGTCGGTCGACGCGGCGTGACGTACGTCGCCGACGCGGGAGAGTGGCTAGGTGACCGGCCAGCCGAGCTCGACTTCTTCGGCATCTTCGCCAAACGCAGCGTCGGGGACAGCTTTCTGGTCGACGATGCCATGCAGGCGCCAGGCGGACTCGCGATCTCGTCGGATGGCGACTGGCTGTACGCCGTCGACCGTGAAGGCGAACGCGTCGTTCGCTACCCCATCGACGTCGACGGCGGGACCGGGGTCGCGCTGCTATTCGCCGAGGTCGCCAAGCCCATCGGCATTGCCACGGACTGCAAGGGCGATGTGTACGTCACCACCGCGTCCGGCGTGGAGGTGTTCAACAAGGGCAGCACGCTATTGGGGAGCATTGCGATGGACGAGCCCGCCATGGACGCGAGCTTCGGCGGCCCGGAGCAAACCACGCTGTACATCACGGGCACTGAGTCCCTGTTCGCCGTCGACGTCGGTACGAAAGGTATTCCATGACCACGATTCGCTTCCTCCACCCCTTCGCCCTGGCCGGCCGCGACCGGCTTGCCCCGCGCCGACGCTGGGCCGGAATCTGCGTCGCGACGCTGGGGCTCGCACTGCCACTCGGCTGCACACAAGACGAGCCCCCGCCCGACGGCTCCACCTCGGCCGGTGCGTCTTCAAGCACCGGTGCCACCGGCGACGCGGTCGAACCGAACTCGGCCACCGGTGGCGACACGCCCGCCACAGCAAACACCGGCAGCGACGCGTCGGCCACTGGAGACACGTCGTCGACCGGTAGCGACACCGACGACGAGCCGACGTCCACTTCAGGCGGCCACACGGAGGACACCGAGACCGCAGGAGGCGACGATGACCCCTCCGGTACGGACTCGAGCGACCCGAACGGTAGCGACACGGGGGACGACGACGACGCCACGACAGATGGGAATGACAGTCTGACGGGTCACGACGATGACGACACCGACGACGGACCGAGCACCGCCACGAGCGACGGTGAAGAGACGGGTGATACTGGCGACGACGACGATGACGACGACGACGACGACGACGATGACGATGACGACGACGATGACGATGACGATGACGACGATGACGACGACGACACGCCGGACAACGGCGGTGTGTGGGGAGCGGGCGACTGTCAGGACGACGTGGCTGAGGCCTTCGAGATCAACGGAGGCGTGAGCGAGGGTCGCGTCGTGCAAAACTTCGAGTTTCTCGACCAAAACGGGGACACGTTCGCCTTATGGAGCCAATGCCACCGCGGACTGCTGCTCGACATCGCGGCCGACTGGTGAGGCCCGTGCAACGCCATCGCCGGGGCCGGCGAGGAGAAGTACCAAGCCCACAAAGACCAGGGCTACATGCACGTGGTCATGCTCGACTCGGGTACGGCCGAAGCATGGGTCGACCGACACGAGCTGACGCACCCCGTGATCGAGATGCCCACGGATGCGGCGACCGCCTACTGGTTCCCGTTTCTCGCGTACCCCAGCGGCAAGCTACTCAAGCCGGACATGGTGGTGCACGACGCCGGATTCAATCCCGCCAACCTCGGCGAAGCGCAACTCAAGCACATCTTGCCCTAGCCGAGGGGTTCCTCGAACGGATGGGGTGACGCGAGGCGCGGCCAAGCGCCGGCCCGCGCGGGCGGGCCGAGGTGCCGGGTCAAAGCAGCTTGAGCGCCGCGAACCCACCGATCAACACCGCCGTGCCGACCAAGGTGATGATGTTGAAGTAGCGATCGATGAACCCCTTGGCCGCGTCGCCGAGATAGCGAATGAACAAGGCGACCAAGAAGAACCGGGCCGCCCGGCCCACGACGCTCGCACCCAAGAACATCGGCAGATTCAGCTTGGCCACGCCGGCCCCGATCGTGAAGATCTTGTAGGGGAAAGGGGTAAATGCCGCGACGAACACGAACTCCACGCCCCACTCCCGGTAAAACCCCATCACCTTCTCGAACTTCTCGTGGCTAAACCCGGGGACGTGCGCGAAAAGCCACGGCTCCACGGCCGACCAGGCCGCCCACCCGAGGTAGTAGCCGAACGCTCCGCCGGCGACCGAACCCACCGTGCACCACAACGCAAACCTCCAGGCTCGCGTGGGCGCGGCGAGACCGAGCGCCATGAGAAGCACGTCGGGCGGAATCGGAAAGAAGCTCGACTCCGTAAACGCCAACACGAACAATGCCGGTACACCGTAGGGCGTGTCGGCCCACGAGAGCACCCAGTCAAAGAGACGGCGGAAGATGTTCGGGCGTTTCGGTTGCGGCTCGGCCGGCTCGTTCACGGGCGGAAGCTACCACGTCGCGCGACCCGCCCGCGAACCATCTCGGGGCGGGTGCCTCCGCGGCCCCCCCGAAAAACCGCCGAAACGCTCGTCGTCTGCCGAGCGGCGCGCCAGTTGGCAAGCTCGCGAGCGAGACGGTCGCCCCGAGATCGAGTGACGAGACTACTTTGCGAGTGGCGAGACCACCCGTGCGATCGATACCCCGCCTTGCCGTGTGCAACCCGTTGCCGGCGGATCGACCGGCTTGTCCCGGCATCGAGCCTTCTTCAGGCGCGACCGCGGTGGGGCATCCTCGCCGCCGGGGCGTGGAAGTACCGCGAGGGGGAAACGTACAAAAAATTGCTCACGCGACTCGTGTAAAGACATGCGTAGCCCTCGACCTGCGCGCCGTACAAGCTCGTGTTGAGCCTCTCGGCGAAGATCGAACCCCAGTAGCGGTTATACGCTTGGTCCACCGTCGCGGTGCGCCGCTGAAGCACGGCCTCGAGCTCGTCCCGGTGCTGCTGCAGCCGATCGAGCCGGGCCCGCACGTCCCCCAATGTCCCCCGCGCCGCCGCCTGCACCGTCTCCTCCCCCGCGCCATCCTCGTCTGCCACCTCGCCGCCGAGTCGCTCGAGCACGCGAAGCTTGTGCTTCTCGGCGAACAGCTGCTCGGTAATCTCGTTGCGGATCTCGGCGAGCGCCTCGATCTCCCGCAGCGACAACTCGTGCGCTCGCTGCACTTCGAGCTCTTGCTCGAGGTCCTCAACAACCAAGACGGTGCGCCAACTTGCGGTCTTCTTGCTGGTCACAATGTCGCCGTAAATGTGGTCGCCCACGTACAAGATCTCGTCGGAGTGCACGCCCAAGGCTCGCTCCAGCCCCTCTCGGTTGCCCGCCTCGTAGACCTTGCCCTTTTGCGGCTCGTCACGAGGCTTGCCGACGTGTGCCTGCGTGCGCCGGTCAACCTCGAGAAACGGCCGATTCGCGACGAAAAAACTCGGCTTTTGCGAACCGACCACCACCCAATCAAAATACCGACTCCAGTCATCGTAGATCGCCATCTGGTCATTGAGCAAATGGCCCATGACGACTTGTGTGTAGGCGTAGTAGCTGTTGGTCAATAAGAACAGTTTTTTGCCCGCAGAGCGCAACTTGTGCAACGTAGGCGCCAGATCCGGGTCTTTGTGAAAATAGGCAGCGGGTTGGTCTTTGATTCGACTCTTGATGGTTTCGTCGCGATGTGACTCATCGATGGCTTCGCGCACGTCAGTCCAGATCTGCGTATAACTCGGAGGCGTGCGCGACCAATCGTCGGGATGGTCTTCCACCATCTCCACCAGCGCCGCGAACAGGGTGACTTCGGGCAGCGCGAACAACGTATCGACCCTAGCGAACCGCTCGCGCTCCTGCCCAACTCGCTGAGCGCGATAGATGTCCTTGCGCTCGGGTCGGGGGAGCAACTTGCGACCGTGGTAGGCGCGCCCGACGTACCCGTGCCGATCCATCTTCAAAATGTTGCCGTACTCTTTGTCGACCACCAGCCCCCGCACGGCGAACTCGGGGTCGGCTTGAATCGTCTCCAGCCGGGTCGGATAACCCCGGCGAATGAGCTTCTCCACGCCGATCTCGATCGACAGCGCCTCGAGGGCCGGCTGGTTATAGATGCCCAGCGTGTAGTCCATGTCGAACCCCACCGCCTTCATACTGTCGAAGGCCAGATCACGGTTCGTGAACACGCGGCGGGTAAACGGCGCCTCCGTAGACACCCCGGCGTCGAGGAGGTGTTTGCGAACCGGCAGCGGCAGCTCGGGATTCGGCATGTTCGTGCAGCATAGCGCGCGCATCTACGCCGCCACTGGCCTCCCCGACAAAGCGTCGGTGCGCGATAGCCGGACCTTGGCACCCACGCGGTTTCGCGCGACGCGGGGCTCCGCGACGAGCCGCGCCAGACGGTCACGTCGCGGCACGGCTTCGAGGTCGCAGCGACGCGCAGCTACTCGGTGAGCTCTAGCTCGAGCGGACTGAAACCGTCGAGTTCCGTCCAGCCCAGAGGCACGGTGCGCGGCTCGCCCGGGCCCGCCCCTTCGGTCGCATCGGGATCGCAGGGGGCCGGCGCATCCACGCCGACATACGGCCCGCACAACCCCCCTTCGCAATCCCCGTCCGTCACCTGCTCGACAACCGGGCCGACCAGAGCGCCTCCCGCTTCCCCGAAGCCATCGCCGTAGTCACCCGAAATGCTGGCACCCGCGGTGAAGTCGAACTCGTCAGTCACGGTCAGCCGAAACTTGATCTCGAACGTCGACCCCGGATCGACCTGCCAGGCCTCCGTGTCCGGGTCGTACCAGTGCTCATCGCAAGTCTGATCGCCCAACTCGTAGACGAGGAACGTGAAGTACAACACCTCCACGCCCTCGACGACATCACCCTCGCCATCGACGAGGCCCGTCACGTGAATCTCGGGCGGCTTGATCGGTCGCGTGCCCTTGGAGAACACCCGCGTGTTCTCCCCCGCGGTCCCATCGGGATACGTCCAGCTCCGCGTGCGCGTGATCGTAGACAACGGGTAGCGCGCGAAACTCGCGTGGGTGCCGGCGGCGGTCGTGCCTCCGATATCGGGCACGTCCAACCCGCCGTGGGGGTTCTCCGTGTGATCGTCAACCATCAGGTAGATGCTCGAGTGAAAGTCGTTGTCCTCGTCTCCCCCGTCGATCGCATCATCGTAGGCGCTGCCGCTGATCAACGCCAAGATGAACTGGTCTTTGTCCGCACTCGTGATGTCACCGGGATTGTCAATCTCGTCGATTCGATTGAAACTCACAACAGCCGGCGGATACAAGAACATGTCCCCCCGGTTGTCCGCAGCAATGGTGCAAGACAGGGAAGACGTCCCCTGGCAGGCGCGAAAGTAGTCCTGATCGTCGTCGTCGTCGTCATCGTCGTCATCGTCGTCATCATCGTCGCCTCCCCAACTTAGGGGCACCGCTTCGTCGTCGTTGTCGGTCCACTCCTCACCGCTATCCGCGGCGTGGTCGAATCCGGTGCCCGCACTGTCGGCCGCGAGGTCCCAGCGGAAAATTCGACCCGCCGGGTCCGCGATGTACGCTTCCTGCGCTTCGCCCCAGAACCGAGAAAGGCAATGGGTGCTAACCACCGGATCGACCACGAGGCCGTAGTCCGCCGAGGCGTCGTAGGTATCGTGACTCGGTGCGGCCACGATGGCCCAATTGCCGTCTTCGACTTCCCCGGTCAGCGCGTCCACGAAAAACACGGTCTGTCCACGAGAACCCACGTCGGCATCCGGGTAGCCCGATCCGAACACCAGCCAGGCGTAGGGCTCACGGGCCAGATCATCGTTGGGAACCGTGTAGGTCAACGCAGGCCGAGCCCAAGTTCCCCCAAGTCCCGCGTTGTAGTCCGACGCGGAGATCGACTCGGTGGTCCACAGCACGTCCAGTGGGGTGTCTGCCTCTAGTTGACCCATATGGGAGATGTCGAGAGCCACGTACTCCGTGCTGCCCGCGCCCATCCCCACGACCGCCAGATGCCGCCAAGTCTCCGCCGTATGGTCGTACACCCACCCATGGTTTACCGTAGCCGCCATCCCGTAGCGATGGTTTTCGATCCCGTCCGGCTGGCCGTACGTGTTGGCGTCTCCCTGCGATAGTGTTTGCGCGTGCTCGAGCAAGAACCGAGGAATGTAGCCAAATAGTTCGTTCCCGCTATCGAGCTGAAACGCGTGCAAGACCCCCATGTCATCACCGACTAGCACGGCCTCCTGGTACGCATAGTGAGCCCCGAAGTCGTCTGTCGCCTCCGTCAGCTCCCACGCCGCGCCAGCGAAATCTCGCAGGCTCGACGGCACTTCGTCCGCCGCCTTGAGATGGCGACCCGCGCAGTGCGGGTCACGTACGCCGACAGACGGCGAGACGTCGGCGGCCGGCGGTGGAATCCGTCGCACGACCATGGGGGCGGAGTTGGCCAGACCCGGTAGCTTCCAGCCCTGTGGTGCGTCACGGCCCAGTAAGAATGCAGCGACGGCGTCCGCTTCGTCTTGCTCTTCACCCTCCGTTGTGAGGCCGAGTGCGGTGAGTTCGTTCTTGAACAGCAGCGTGGCCGTCCCATCGCTCTCGTTGACCCGAATGAGCCCGTTCGTCGCCGTGTGCGTGTACAACCGACGATCGCTCCACGTCTTGTTTTGGAGACAGGTTCCAGCATCCCAGATTCTCGAAAAGCCACAACCGGTCTCGCCGTCGACCGATCCTCCGGCGTTGAACGCCTCCTCTTCGTCGGTTTCCACGGCCTCCGACGCGGCCACGCAGTAATCTTCGTCACCGTCGCACGCGCCGCGCACGACGTGGCCGAAGAACTCGGGCGTTTCCGTGTATCCCCGAACTTCGGTCTGCACCATGCTCTCCTCGCCGAATTCGTTGACCGCCCCGCCGCTGCCCGTTTGCACCGGAAGATCGTTGACTTCGTTGACGATCACCGTCAGTGCGCTGACCAGGTTGTCGGGGTTGTCGGCGACGTACGCACAGTTTGTGCCATGATCTTCCGGATCGGCGCAGGTATCCCAGTCATAGTCGTTCGAGGTCGCGCTGCACGGCGAGTCCGTGTCAGACGAGCCAGCCGCCGCACAAGCCATGCTCTCAAGTGTGGTCCCGCTGATCCCGAAACCGACGACATACGTCTTGACGCCCAACGTGGTGCGAAGCCGAGACAAGTTGGTGTACAAGGTGCTGTCGATCTCGCTGGGTTCTCCGTCGGAAATCAAGATGGCGTGCGTCGGGACACACAGGTCGTTTTCTCCGCTCGTGGCCACGTAGGCTAGGTACGACGCCACGGTCGACTGCTGAAATGCGCCGTTGCGCTCGACGACGGCCACGGGGGTTAGCGTCCCGTCGCTCTCCCGGGTCACGTAGCTATTCGCGTCCCCCACGGCATCCCGCCACGGCGTCCCCCATGCGGCGTCCAGGCCTCCGCCGACCTGTTTGTTCGTCAGCCCCAAGATCAGTTCCTCGGCGTCATCCTTGGATGACGGACCCTTTTCTGACTCGGCAAGTCCGTCGTCCTCCTGGGCGGACTCGAGATAAAACGGGGAGATGAGGCTCGCGTCCTCGTTCTCCGTGCGGGCGTGCACGCCCGCTGCGTGATACGTGCCGTCCTCCAACGCGTAGCAGGTGTCCGGGGAGTCTTGGTACGGGTGTCCGCCACTGACCTGCATGCCACACTCGGTGTAGTCGGCGGTGGTCGCGGAGTTGAGATGGTTCATCGAGTAGCCGATGAACCCGTCCACAAACGGCCAATAGTAGAAATCGTTGCCGCAGATGTTCGAGCGCCGCTCGTCCACGTCGGACTCGTCGCCGTAGTCGCCGTACGACCCGTCCACGATCGCCTGATCGGCCGAGCCATCGCTGCAGTCGTCGAGGTTCACTTTCTCACCGAGGAAGCGCGGAAACCACTGCACCTGGCGCTCCGCGTTGCTTGCGTCGGCGAACTCCGCGTCGGTCACGTACTGCGACAACGGGCCGTCAGGCACATCGGCCCCGTTGGCGACGTCGTAGCCGTGGAGGAGATCATCGTAGCGCAGGTAGGGGTACGGGAGGTTTTCCCCGCAAAGATTCCAGGTTCCGGTCCCCCCCGCCGGATTTGGAATGCTATCCCAGGTACTCGTGCTCCACGCGTCATTGTATTGCGTGACCCAGACGAAGCGGTAGTCTTGTTCCGTAGACAAGTCGGGGATGCCGCCACCTTCGCACATCAAAGAGTAATCTTCACAGCAGTCACCGTAGTATTCACAAAGCGAATCGCACTGACAGGACCAGGAGTACGACCAGTAGCCGCACTTCCCGCTGCAACTGTTGCTGGGGTCGCACTCCGGCAGGTAGTCGGCACAACAGTCGCCGCGCGCATCACATCCGGCGTCGCAGTTACACGGCGCCGACGCCGACCAACTTCCACACTCGCCGCTGCAGCTCACGTCCGACTCCACGGTGCACGCAGTGGGCACGCTGGCGGCGCTCGATGGTGGCGGAGCCGAACCAAAGGTCATCAAAGCGAAACTCGCCGAGTCCTTCGTCGCCTCGATCACGGATCGCACCGACCGGCGTGCGGCGTGCACCCGACTCTCGACCGAGCTGTCGTCGGTTTCGCAATCGGCCCAGTTGCAGCCGGAGTTCGGCGACGAGATCGGCGCGACCATCGATCCTGAGGTATCGACGGCGATCAGAATTCGCGGCCGCAAGCCCTCGAAGCCCTCCGCCCGCAAGATGTAGTATGGATCAAGCTTGGCTTGCGAGGTGGGAGTCAGCGTCGCAAGTACACCGATCACCGCCGCGACCCACAACGCCACGAGACCCAAAGATGGTCGAGCTGAGCCTCTCACTCGGCCCCCATGTAGTTTTCGCGACAAACCGAAGCGCTCGTCGAGTCGTTGTTGTGCCCGCCGCCATATCCTTTGTCCGGGCTCTCCATCGACCACACGCTCGCAGTATTGGAGGGGGCGATCATCATCTCTTGCTCTACCGTCACTTGCGTGTTGCGAATCGTGGCCATGGACGTCAGCACGACGCGATTGTCACTATCCTCGGTCCAGGTTCCGCTGCCGCCCCCAATGGCGTCCGCGGCGTTATTGCGAACCCACACCGTGATCCGTGCTTCGGGGTCGGCCCCTTCAAACAGATCGGCAATTGGAACATTCGCCCAGTACACTGGGTCGCCGTCGGCGTCGGGAAGGCGAGCGATCGCCCCGGGTCGCATACACGGCCGCCCTCCGCAGTCGGACTTCAGCGTCAACGCGTGATTGCGCTGGCCAGTGGTGGGCATTTCACCTTGCCCCGGGATGCAATCCAAGGTGGCGTCGCTGCAGACCGCGGGGTTGGGTTGCGCGTTGTCGACGTTGCCGGCCAACTGATCGCCCAGGGCCGCAGACCCCTCGCGCAGCTGAGCCCGCATTCGGGCAGCTGCGAGATCGACTCCCGCTTGGGCGACCATCAGCGCGCGCTCTCTCGACACGGACGCGGACGACTGCGAGAGCTGCCGAACGGAGGATCGCACGACCAGCGCCGCGACGGTCAGCATCGACGCGGTGAGCAGCATCACGCTGATCATCGTCGCGCCGCGCTGCCGGGCGCGCCGGCAGCCGAAGGCGTTGCGGTCGTCCACACCGTCTTCATCGCCGTCGAATTGGACCGGCTTGAGGCCAATACCGACCCCTGCGCCGCCCTAAATGGAACGGTCACGGACCGTCACCCGGTCTTTCGCGCCCGCGACACAGTCGGGCATCGATCGGAGGCTGGCCAGGCGGCGCGGCGCCTGGCTTGCCTCGGCCGCAACGGCTCGCCGGCCCATCCCGGCCCGGCTCCGTCCGACCCGCGCGAGCCCCCACTCGTGCCCCGGACAGACCCCGGCGGAAGCTGCCTCGCCGGGCCTGCGCCGGTGCGACTCCACTAGTTCGGCAGCGGCAACTCCACCGGAGAAAAACCGTCGAGTTCGGCCCAGCCGACCGCCAAACTTCGCGGCTGTCCGCCTCCCGCGCCGGTCGCTCCCTTCGGGACACACGGGCGATTGCCGACCGGCGCGGTCTGCCCCCCACACAAACCGTGAGGACACTGTGGCCCCACGAGCTGGCGGACGCGTGGCTCGCTGAGACCTCGTCGCGGGCCAAAACCGTCGCGGTAAACCCCCGGAAGCTCGTCCCCGGCTCGCAGATCGAAGTCGCCAAACGACACCAGACGAAAGGTCACCTCGAATACCGAGCCCGGATCGCGTTGCCATTCACCGCGCTCCGGGTCGAACCAGTGCTCACTGCACGATTGCTGACCCGGCTCGAAGACGGTGAAGCTGATGTAATGCGCTTCCGCGTCGTCGACCACGACGCCCTCGCGGTCGACGAGGCCGGTCACGCGAATCCGTGGCGGCTTGACGGGACGCGCCAGGCGGCTGAAGCGACGAACGTTCGATCCGCGAGTACCATCCGGGTATGTCCATTTTCGCTCGCGCCAGATTTCGCTGATGGGATAGCGGGCAAAGGCCGGATGGGCACCCGCCTCGACGAATCCACCGGACCCCGGTATCCGCAAACCGCCGCGCGGGTGCTCGCGATGATCGTCGACGAGAACGTACAAGCTGGGATGCAGCGCGGCGTCCCCGTCTTCTCCGGAGATGGCATTGTCCGTCATTGCCCCGCTGACCAACGCCAAAAGCAACTGATCGCGATCGACCCGGGTTGCGTCGTCCGCATCGGCGATCTCATCAATGCGATTGTTGGCCACCACCGCCGGCGCGTGCACGAACGGCTCCCCGCGGTTCGACGCACGAATCCGACAGCGTTGTCCCGTCCCCTCGCAAGCCCGAAAAACCGTGTACGGCCCATCGCCGCGACGATTGTTGTCGCCCCACGCGAGCGGCTGAGCCCCCGCCTCCTCCGTCCACAACGCACCGCTGTCCGCCGCGTGCAAAAACTCGGTCCCGGCTACGTTCGCCCCCAGATCCCAGCGAAACAGTCGGCCCGCTGTGTCGGCGAGGTAGGTCTCTTGAGCCTCAGCCCAAAAGCGAGACAGACAATGCGTACCCACGGCAGGATCATTGACGAGCGCATAGTCGTCCGGAGCGTCGAACGTGTCCGTGTCGGGCGGCGGAAAACGAATCGCGTGCCCGGGAGCCAAGCGCCCGGTCACCGCATCCACCGCAAACAGGGTCCGTCCTTCGACCTCCCCCGGCCCACGTCGATACCCCGAACCGAACACCAACAGCGCCTGGGGCTCGCGTTGCATCGCGTTGTTGGGTACGACGTAGGTCAACGCCGGGTGCGACCACGCCTCGCCGAGACCCGCCTCGAAGCCGGGATGGTCCGCGCCTGACGTAGTCCACAGCAAAGTGAAGGGATCGTCAGCGTCCACGCGGCCCATGTGCGAGACGTCCAAAACCAGATACTGCGCCGCCGCACCGCCCATGCCGACGACAGCAAGATGTCGCCAGGCGCGTCGTTCATGATCGTACGCCCACCCCTGCGTGACCGTGCTCGACATCCCGAGCTGGTGCTGTGCGAGATCCTGAGGCTGCCCGAAGCTCGCGGCCCCGCGCGCCGCAAGGTCCGCGAGGTGAGACAGCATGGCACGCGGCAGAAACCCGAACAGCTCGTTGCCGCTGTCGAGCTGGAACGCGTGCAGCACCCCGAGGTCATCCCCCACCAGCACCGCCTCTTGGTAGTTGTAGTGGGCCTCGCGTGGCCCGGTGGCGTCTTGGAGACGCCATGCCTCGCGCGCAAACGCGGCCAAACTGGCGGGCGCGCGATCGGTATGCGTCAGCCGACGGCCCGCACAGTTCGGATCGGGCACCCCGATCTGAGGCCAACGTGCCGGGTCAGGTCGCGGGATCCGTCGCACCACCACGGGGTTCGAGTTCGCCAGCCCGGGCAGCTTCCATCCCCCGTGAAAGTCTGCTCCAAGCACGAACGCGGCGACTGCATCCGCTTGATCCGTCGCGCTCGCATCGGGGCCGGAATCCACGAGGCCCAGTTCCGCCAGCTCGGAGACGAACCGCTCACTCGCCGTCCCGTCGGGATCGCTGATTCGATATACAACATCGTCGGCGGTGTTCGAGTACAGCTTGCGCGTCTCCCAGCGACGACGCTGGAGACACTCACCGGCATCCCACGTCCGAGAGAGCGGACAGTGGGTCGTGCCATCCGCGGTGGTCCCCCCACCGTCGAAAGCCTCGCGCTCGAGGGTCTGCGGAGGCTCGTTGGCCCGCCTGCAGTACTCCTCGTCCTCAGAGCACGCGCGACGCTCGACGTGTCCACGAAATGTTGGGATCTCGGTGTGTGCTGTGAGGTGGGTTCGCACCGCCTTGTCCGCGACATACTCGTTGAGCACGCTCCCCGAACCCGACGGTACGACCGTATCGAGTGTCTCGCCCACGATGTGCTTGATCACGTGCGTGAGACTCGCCTCGTCCTCGGCTACGAATGCGCAGTCGGTGGCGGGCGCGTCGGCGTCACGACACGTGTCCCATCCGAACTCGTTGTCTGACTCCAGACACGGCTGCGACGCGTTGCGTGACCCCGCGGCGGCGCAGGCCATCGCCAACACGGCGGGGCTGGGCTCATCCAGCCCGACGACGTAGGTCTTGATGCCGAGCACCCGCCGAAGCCGACTCAGGTTGGCGTGAAGGGTTGAACCGCCGAACCCCGGACTCGGCTCGCTCCCCGCGACGAGCACCGCGACTGTCGGCACGCACACGTCGGCCTTGCTGTCGATCGCCAAAAACGAGAGGTACGAGGCGACGGTGTCGTGCTTGAACTCGCCGTTGCTCCAGCGGACGTCGACCTCGCCGAGTGCACCGTTGTTCCACCGAATCACGTGGTCCGAGACGTCGCCGATCGCCGCGCTCCACGGCGTGTTCCCCTGCACGTCGATGCCGCCGTGCGTCGTCGCAGACGACAACGACAGCATGCGTGACACCGCGTCGGCCCGTGACCGCGGGCCCTTCTCTCCGAGCCGAATCTGCCCGTCGTCGAGGGCCGTCGGCAAGTAAAACGGGGCGAGTAGGCTTGCCGCCATGTCCCGCGCCCGATCGTGAAAACCGGCCCGCACCGAGTCGGTTCCGGCATCATCGACGACGTCCATCGCCGCGTACCCAGGAAAGCCGTCCACGTACGGCCAGGAGTAAAAATCGTGGCCGCAGACATGTGCCGCTCGACCTTCGGGATCCGCCCCGTCGCCGTAGTCGCCGAAAGAACGATCGACCAGCGATTGCTGGGCGGCGTCGCCTTGACAATCCTCGAGATGAAATCGGGGGCCCATGTAGTGCGGCATCCATTGGACACGGCGCGTGGCGTTTCTCCCGTCGGCAAAGGCCTCGTTCGCCACGTGCCGGGCGAGGGGACCCGCCGGCATCGGGGCCCCGTTCGTCGTCGCGTATCCGTGAAGTAGATCGTCCCAGCGCAGATACGGGTACGCCCGCTTGTCGCCGCACAGCGCCCAGGTCCCGGTCCCCCCCGCCGGGTTCGGGATCGGGTGGACCGACTCGTTACCGGGCCCCGACCCCACCCGCTGTTGGGTCACCCAGGCGAACCGTGCGGGCGACGGCCCGCCGTCGACCGCGGTCTGGCAGCGCGCAGGCACGAGGCTCGCCCGGTCCGGTGGTGGGAGGTGATCGAACGTCATCAAGCCGACGTCGACCCGCGTTCGCGTGGCCACCACGGCGTTGTGAATCGCTTGGCGGGCGGTGTGGATGCGGCTGCGGTCCGGCGACGCCTCGCCCTCACACCGCGACCACTCGCAAGCCGTCTCGCCGCGGCCAGCGAGCGCCATGGAGGCCGAGGAGTCCACCACAAACAAGACTCGTGGCCGCAAGCCGGCAAACGGCTCGCCCCGCACGATGTAGTACGGCTCGAGGCGGGCTTGGCCGGACATCGCGACCAAGCCGGTCGCCGCTGCGAGCAACAAGACCGCGGCCAAGCGCCCTGCAACCCATGGTCGATTGCGCGTCGCCATCCCCATCACCTAGTCGACAGTGACCGCAGTCAGGTAATTGGCACGACAGACCTCCACCGCGGCGTGATCGTTATTATGATCCGCGCCGACCCCTTCGTCCGGGGTGGGCATCACCCACGTGGACGCGCCGCCACCCGGCACCAGCAGTAGCTCTTGCTCGACCGCGACGCTCGTCGTGCGCAGGGTGGCCAAGGCCGTCAGGACCACCCGATGGTCGCGATCCACCGTCCAACCGCCGGCTTCGCCATCCGGGCCGGCGAGCGCATCGGCGGTGTTGTTGCGGATCCACACGGTGACGCGCGCTTGGCTGTCGCCGCCGGCGAGCAAGCTCGCCATGGGAATATCGGCCCATAGGACGTCGGAGCCGCGTGCGTCGGGAAGTTTGACAACTGCGCCGGGGCGCATGCACGGTCGACCGGCGCAATCGCTATTTCCCGTCAGCACCGCGTTGCGCTGCCCCGTCGCAGGAGCTCCGCCAGCACCGGGAATACAATCGAGATGCGGCTCGATGCACATCGATTCGTCGCTTTGTTTGTTATCCACATGGCCGGCCAAGTGCCGGTGCAAGGCCTCGGGCTCGCCACGCAATTGATGGCGGTAGCGGGCAGTCGCCAGTTCCAACGCGCCTTGGGCGACCATGAGGGCCCGCGCTCGCGTCACCGACGCGCCGGCCTCGACCACTTGCCGGGTCGAGGCTCGGACGATCAACAACGCCACGGTCAATAAGGAGACGGTGAGCAGCATGACGCTGATCATGGTCGCCCCCCGTTGACGAGAACGTGGGGGTCGAGATCGTGGAGAATGCATCGAGCGTACCTCAGCGCCAGCACGAAACCTCAGCGCCAGCCGACCGACCCGCGAATCGGATCGGCCCCTTCGAACTGCACCCGGACTTGTACCGTTCGATCGACCGCCGCGTCAACGACCCACAAGCCACGAATGGCCCGAAGTCTCCACAATACCCACAATATTCATTGCCGACGCAAACCTCGCTGCCGAACCGGACATTCGAGCGCGATCAGACAAACGAAACCCGGGCGCACGACGCCCGACCTCCGCTCGCGATCGCGTTACGGCACCGCGGGGTCCCGCCACCTCGAATTGCGCAAACGAAACTGTTCCGACAACGTGAAGTATTCTCGTGCGCCCGCGATTGTCGCGGACTCTGGACGATCTTCGATGGGGTACAGTGTGTTGTATTGCGGCGCGCTGCTCGGGTCATCGTCGGCGACCGACACCACCTCGGACTTCGCCAGCAGCGTAATGCGGGCAACCTGAGGGCTGAGCCGAAAACCCGGCGCTGCCTCGCGCTCAAGGCTCGGTCCCGACACCGGCCACGCGGCGGCATGGGTCTCGCCAGTGCCCATAAATACGCAATCCGGCGCCCACGCTTCGGCACTCGCGTTGCCGACCCATTCATCGTTTCCGCGGTCCGTGGTGATTTCGTCCACGCGGTGATTGGCGACACCGTCCGCGTCGCCCCGCTCGGCGAAATCACTGTCTTCGTTGGCGTCAGGGTCGACGGGAATCCCACCCGCCGCGGCGACCCAGCCGTCGCATCCGACCGCGACTTGCATGTCTTCGATCATGGGGGCGATAGCGGTCGTGGGGATCGTATCTGCACCGGGAAGATACAACTGGGGGAGCGGGCAGACGCCCGCCGGGCAATCCGTATATTCCATGCCGCTCGCCGGGCTCACCGACGGGTCGCCGTCGAGCCACCCGATGAAGTCGGACCGCACGAGGTACGGGCGACCAGCATTACCATAGAGAATTTCGTAACGTGACCAGCGCAGGCGCCCGAGCGGAATGACCATTGTGCCTGCGGTCGCATCCGCCCCAGCGGGCCCGGCCTCCCAGTCCGCCTGTCCGGCCGGTCCGCCAGCGATCGTTGCGGCGAGGTCGGCGTTGAAACCGGATGCGTTGCCGATCGGGACCGTCCACTGGTTGAATGTCGCGCCGGCGCCGATCTCCGCCGTGACCTGCAGCAAAACGCACTGGCCCACGGCGGTCGTGGTGGTCGGATCGTCGCCGCGCGCGAGCAGCACGAAGCTCCCCGGCGGGAACAGCTGCCGCACGGCCGCGAGATCGTCAGCGTCGGTACTGTCGAGGACGTCGGCATCGTCGGCGGATCCGACGGTCAGCACCGCATCGGCGGCAGACGTCGTCGGTGGATTAAGCGCTAACCGAAACACGCCGGAGGCGTTGGTGAAGTTGCGTTCCCCCAAGACCACGTCGAAGCTGTCGGCGGAGGAGGTCTGCGACGCCGAGGTCCCCTGCGATCCATCGATCGTTTGCCCGTCCAGCGTGCTGCGCCAGTGGGCTTGAAACCCATCACGCAAGACCCAGTACGGTTCGCCGGTGATGGCATCGGTCACTGCGTTGCCCACGTCGCTCCCCACCGCCCCCGGGTTCACGAGGCGGTCCGACGCGCCATCCCAGATCCGCAGCTCAGTGCACACCCGCGCAAAGCCCAGGCCGGCGACACGAACGTCGCGTCCAACGGACCACATCGCGCCCTCGAGGGCCTGGTTGACCCGGACCTGTCGGTGATGCACCGCGGCCGTCCCCTGCTGAATACTCGAGAACGCGAATACGCCGGCCAAGACGATGACGGACACCATCATCGCCATCATCAACTCGATCAGCGTGAAGCCCCGGCTGCCCACGACGGGGGAGAGGCAGCGGGTTTTGCCACCGCTTGGGGGCCGGGGCCACGCCCGCCGAGGCATCCCTAGACCATTTCTAGCTGCCATCGTTGACTCGCACGGTTCTCAGCCGCACGTGGGCGACCCAGGGTTTGAAGTCGTCGGTACCGGCCTCGACGTTATCGGGCACGAGCTCGTCGACCCGCCCATCATCATCGGGTGGGAGCGCCGGGCTGGTCGTATCAATCCACATCACCAGCACATCGAGCGCGAGGGCATCCACAACGCTGGGGTCGCCCGCGGGTACAACATCTTCGGGAATGGGACTCACCATACGCCCCACCCAGTAGAACTGGGGACGCGACCCCGGCCGCCGCACGTCATCTCCATCGGCGGGCACCGCCCGAAAGTCCACCACCCGCTCGGTCCCCAACGCGTGATCCGAGTAGGGCATCCCGGGCGCATCGTTGCCGGCGAAGTCGGTCTCCACGAGTTCGTTGAACCCAGTGGCGGCCAGCGTCGCCATCGTTTGCGACGCGATGCGCTCGCCCTCGTGCAGCTCCATCGCGGCTCGTTGGGCCTCGACCCCACGCGCCTGCATCGCGACCACACCCACCACGGCAACGATGAACACGATCAGCGAAACGATGACCTCCGCCATCGTAAACCCGGCTTGCGAACGCCAGCGCGTTGGCAGCGGGTGCGGACCAGCCGGTCGTGAAGGAGTCTCAGCCATCAGCCACTCGCCACCACGTTGTCGATGCGGCGGATCAGCCCGCCCGGGAAGATCTGGAGATGGGTCTCTCGAACCTTGCCGGTGCGTCGATCCGCCAGCACCACCGTGATCCCGGCCCCGTTCAGGATCTGGCCGTCCCACT
This sequence comes from Myxococcales bacterium FL481, assembly GCA_006508105.1. Classification (GTDB taxonomy): domain Bacteria; phylum Myxococcota_A; class Polyangia; order Nannocystales; family Nannocystaceae; genus FL481. The sequence goes on from QKPP01000207.1 coordinate 25,488, forward strand.
CGAGATGACCGTCAGGAAAGAAGCGAAGCGTCTCCGTGCCGCTGAGACACGCATTTGGCGCGGCCGACATCGACGACGCGACCTGGTCGTCAAACATCACCACCCCCGCGTACACGCCGTACAGGCACGCGCGCTCGCCCACCGCGAGCATGCCCCCCTGCACGGCCTCGCGCGAGGTTTGCCACCGGTCCTCGGTTTGCGCGGTTGTCGGATCGACCCACGACACCACGAAGCCGTCCCGGCTGACCTCGACCATCACCTGGGTCTGTTCATCGATCGCCAGGTGTCGCGCGCGGGTTACGCTGCCTTGGAGATCGTCGCCAAATCGGCGAAAGGCCCCCTCGTACTGCTCTTTTTGGGCTCCGGAGAACGTGACGGCGGCCACGATGGAGATCACCGCCAAGACCACCATCATCTCGATCAACGTAAAGCCGTAGTGGCTGCACTCTCTGCGGCGACTCGGAAGTTTTTGCCGATGAGTCCCAACGCTGCCCGCCGGTACGGGAGGCCGTGAACGTTTGAAGATCATTGTCATTTCGGCGCTGACTGGCCCGTCCCTCGCGGAGCTCCGCCGAAGACGTGCAAGTCGTGTACCGAGCGCACCGGCCCGTCAGGGGACAATCGCGCGCGACGATCGGGGTTCACCGCGGGGCGGCCCGGTAGCTTGGGTCGTCCAGCTCACAGTATTGCCCCGTTTCGTGAGACTGCGTACCCTAGGGCAGTGATGGGTACACGTAAGAAACCCCAAGACCGGGCGGCCGATGACAAGCGAGCGCTTTGGTACCTGCGCAAGATACCGCTGCTTGAGGGTCTCTCACCCGCAATCGTCGCCGACCTCGTGTCGGTCGTCGAGATCCGCGAGATTCCGCGGCGACAAGTGATCTACCTGCCGGGCGACCCCGCCCAGCAGATCTATTTCATCAACGGTGGACGGGTGAAGTGCAGCAAAGTCACCCGCGACGGCAAAGAGCTCACCTTGGCCTACCGCGGCGCGGGTGACATGTTTGGGGAGCTCGCCATTTTGGGCCCGTCGCCCCGCGAGGAGATGGCGGAAGCGATGAAAAACGCCATCATCACTGAAGTCCCTATCGAACGGTTCCAAGAACTGCTGATGGGCGACGCTCAGCTGGCGTTTCGCTTTGCTTGCCTCGTTGGCGAGCGACGGCGACAGGTTGAAACAAAACTCGAACACCTCGTATTTCGCGACGTGCAAGCCAAGCTCGCGGCGCTACTGCTCGAACTCGGCGAGGAGTACGGGGTGGAAACCGATGAGGGCCTCCAGATCGGGCTGAAGATCACTCACCAGGAAATGGCCAATCTGATCGGGTCGACCCGCGAGACCATTTCCCTGACGCTGGCCCAGTTTCGCAAGCAAGGCCTGCTTGAGCTCAACGGTCGAACCGTGGTGCTGCTGGACCAGTCGGGACTGTCCGCCACTAGCTAGATCGCGTTTGTTCTAGCCCGAGCCCCGGTCCTTGCTCTCGCGCCCGGCTCCGGCCACTGACGCGAGCGCCCGCCGCGGTACGACCGGATCCACCCGTCAGGTCCACGGCGAGCGACGCGTGCACCGGAGCCAACCGCCGCCCAGACCGACCCGTGGCTACTCGTTGATCGTGATCGAGATCATCTGAACCGGCGTCTGCGGCCGATCCTGGCGATCGGTGGGCGTGGTCTCGATCTTGCGCAGCACGTCTTCCCCCGCGGTCACCCGACCGAATACCGGATGCCGAGATTGTCCGGGAGAAAACCAGTCGAGGTACGAGTTGTGCTTGGTGTTGATGAAGAACTGACAGCTGCCGCTGTTGGGCTGGCCAGTATTCGCCATCGAGAGCGTGCCCGGTTCATTGGACAACTTCGCATCGGCCGGATGTTCGTCCTCAATGCAGCCGTCGGGGCCGTTGCCCGTGCCAGCACGACCGCTGTTCGGGTCGCGGCTGTGCGGGCATCCGAACTGCACCATGAAACCGTCGATGACCCGATGGAAATGCAAGCCGTCGTAGAAGCCCGATTTAGCCAGAGAAACGAAGTTACCGGCGGTCTTGGGCATTTTGTCGGTGTACAGCTCGACGGTCATGTCGCCTTCGGATGTGCGAAGGGTGGCGGTGGGGTTCGGCATGTCCGACAACTAACAGCTTTGCCAGCCCCAGACAAAGCCGCACCAGCCGTCCGCGCGGGGTCGAGCTAGCTGACAACGCCCGCGGGCGCGCGGCGACTGTCGCCTGTACCGCGGCGCTCGCGTAAGCTCGTCGTCGAGCACGTCCAACGAGGGCGGGTCGACCCGGTCCGCGTCGCCGGAGCAACCGGGACCGAGGAGACGATGTCGCATGGCCGCATGACCCCCCGCAATCGTGGGATCAACGTGGAACCAGGCGGACGTTGTTACGACTGTGTCGCGAGAATTGACCCAGGATCGCAGGATCGGCGAGCCCCCCCGGGGAGATCGCCCGCCCGCCGGACCCCCCGGCCCACCTGAGTTTCACCGCGGTTGCGGGGATTTAGTAGCCTGGCCGGGTCAAACGGCACGCCCCCACCAGGTCGTGCCCCACTCGGACGACTCGACGCCTCGCACGACAACTCTCCGTGACCATGCTTGCCCCACCGAAGACCCCGCCGGGCGACTCGGGCGATGCCGTGACCAAGCCGTTGCACCATCGACTCCCGGCGCAGCGACCCAGCTTACCGTACGGCACCCGCCTAGGTCGTTATGTGGTGTGTGAGCGGATCGGCTGCGGCGGCATGGGGTCGGTTTATCGCGGCCACGACACGAGGCTCAAGCGCGAGGTAGCGCTCAAACTCGTGCGCATCGACACCTCGATGTGCGACCCCGAGCCCCACGAGCTCGTGTTTGCCGAAGCACGCGCAATGGCCCAAGTGGCGCACCCCAACGTGTTGCCGATCCACGACGTCGACGTGTTCGACGATGCCGTGTGCATCGTGATGGAGTACGTCGACGGCACCACGCTCGATCACTGGCTGACCACCGCCCTTCCCTCGCGTCGCGACATCGTGGACGTGATGTTGCGAGCGGGTCGGGGGCTCGCGGCGGCCCACACCGCGGGTCTCGTGCACGGCGACTTCAAACCCCACAACGTTTTGGTCGGACGTGACGGCCGCGTGCGCGTGACCGACTTCGGACTGGCGCGCGCGGTGGATGACGAGCTCGTCCCCAGCGGTCCCGCCCATCGGCTGGCCGGGTCGCCGCAACCGTGGGGGGCGATCGCCAACGTCGTCTACGGCACGCCGCAGTACATGGCCCCGGAGCGACGGCGCGGACACCCGGGAGAACCTCGCAGCGATCAGTTCAGCTTTTGCGTGTCGTTGTATCAGGCGCTACATGGGGTGTTTCCGGACTCGTCCGGGCACAAGACAACGACGGCAAGCCGCCAAGGGCCGGCTCCCCCGATTCCCCTGGTCGCGCGGGCTGAATACCCGCGATGGCAGTCGGCGAACCAGCCCCCCTGGCTCGACGCCGTGCTCGCACGAGGCCTGTCGGGAGACGTCTCGGAACGTTGGCCCGACATGCCGACGCTCCTCGACGCGTTGGCTCGTGGCAGCCATCCTGCAAACGACCCGCACCAGACCTCTCCGTCGACCCGACCGGCGCCGCGTTGCGACGCGACGCGAACCCGCCGACGAAGAGGTTTCACGGACACGGGAGCGCCCGCGGGGACCCGCTCAATGCCATCTCATCGCCGTCGTCCACGCCGAGCGTGATGCGGTCGGATGAGCGCCCGATGGGATTCGCGCTCCGCGGCGCCGAGCCGGCGTGCTCGCGCACCACGACGCGATCGGTTGCGGGCCCCGCCGGACGGCTCGCGCCACGCCGCTCCGACGCCGGCGTGCCCGCCGACCTCGATGCGACTCGATGAGGGGCCCGCTGAGCCGGCCGTGGCTACGATCCCACGGCGTGCTGACGCGGTCGGGCTGGACGTTGGCCGATCCCCGACCGAGGCTCGGCCCGCCCGCGACGGCCGGGCCCGCTCCACCCGACGATTGCCGAGCACGCGATGCTACGCTTCCCATCGTGGGTGACAACGGCCGGCTCTACCGCGAACGCGAAGTCAAAGAGATCCTCAAACGCGCCGCCGAGCTCCACCACGCCCACGATTCAAGCGATAGCTCGAAGGCGATGACGCGCCGCGAGATCGAAGACGTCGCGCGCGAACTGGGCATCCCCGCGGCACTTGTCGCCCGCGCGACGAACGAACTCGTGACCGCCGAGCGTCGGCGGCCAAGCGCGTGGTGGCTAGGCGGCAAAACCGGCCTCACGTTCGAGTACCAGGTACAAGGCCGCCTCGACGACGCGACGTTCGACCGCCTCGTCGAGGCGTTGCGACGAGCCCTCCACGACGCGGGCACACTGACCGAGCAACGCTCCACGCGAATCTGGACCACCCAGCGGCCAATTCCCCGCGCGATCACGCTGACGGTGTTCGAAGACGACGAGGAGACGACCGTGCGCCTCGACGAGCGGATGCCGATCGACGCCCGCACGACGGTCGGCGCGTCCTCGTTCGCCGGCTTCGGGTCGAGTATCTTCTCCGCCATTCCACTCAAGGTGTTGCTGGGCAAAGCGGCCGTGTTGGTAGCCCTCCCCGGCGTGATGCTCGGTGGAGCCGCCCTCGGCTGGGCGATCGGTCGGCAGATCTGGCGCCGCCGTTCCGCCGCACGAGAGGATCAACTACGCACGGTGTTCGCCGATCTCGTGGCCATCGTCGATCGGGCCCACCACGCCCTCGCAGCCGGTGGCTGACCGGCGCGCCACGTCGGCGGGAAGAGCTCGACACGTCATCAAGCGGCGGTTTGCGAGACGCGGGGACGCGACGCAGCGCCCTCACCCGAGAGACTCTCGATCTGGCCTCTCGATCTGGCCTCTCGACCTGGCCTCTCGATCTGGCCTCTCGATCTGGCCTCTCGATCTGGCCGGATCCGGTGGCGCCCCGGCCCGTGCCAGCGCCCGCGGTGCCACCCCGGCCCGAGCGCACGGGCCGGGCCTCAATTCAAGACGAACGCGACCCATCTAGGGCGATGACGAGACTCCACCGGCGCCGGACATCGCTCGGAGGCAAGGCGGCACGTGCTCGCGCATGTAGTCGACAAACACTCGAACCTTTGGAGCGAGGTGACGGCGACTGGGATACACCACCCAGATGGCTCCGCTCGACGCCGCGACATCCGGAAGCAAGGGCACCAATCGACCCTCGGTCACGTCGTCGACCAGGCCGAGATCGGGCAGCCACGCGATGCCAAGACCAGCAATCGCGGCGTCGCGCACCATGGCCAAGTTGTTGGTGACAAAGCGCGGCGCCACGCTGACCTTCTCGTCTTTTCCCGCGAGCTGGAACGTCCACGAGCCCCGGCCACTGGGCGGCTCGAAGGCGATGCACTCGTGATCCGCCAAGTCGGCGACCTGTCGGGGCGTGTCACGGGTTTCGAGATAGCTCGGGCTGGCGAACAGCCGCAATCTCGTCTCAAGCAGTTTGTGGGCGATCAGCGATGAATCCGCAAGCACGCCCGCTCGCAATGCCACGTCGACCCCCTCTTCAACGAGATCGACGCAACGGTCGGTCATCCCGACATCGACCAGGATGTCCGGGTAGGCCGCCGCGAAGTCAGCCACCTTTTGGGTGAGAATACCGGTCCCGATCGGCATGGTCACCCGCAATCGCCCTTGAGCACGCCCCTGCAGGGCGGCTACGCGCCGCTCGGCTTCCGCCATGTCCGCCTCCACGCGCGAGCCGTAGTCAAACAAGACCTGTCCGGCGTCCGTCAGCCGCAGCCGCCGCGTGGTCCGCTGGAGCAACTGCGCGCCGAGCTGATCTTCAAGTCGAGCGACGCGGCGACTCACGCTGGAAACCGGCACGGAGAGCTCACGGGCCGCGGCGCTGAAACTTCCCGCCGCGACAACGTGGACAAACGCGAGCACGTCATTGACGTCGTAGTCGATCGTCGGGGGCATGGAGACAGAGTAACCCTATCGGCATCGGCCTCAGCGGGACGGCGCGCCGTCACCTCTCGCCGCTAAGTACTCGGCGAGGTGGCGGCCCGTGTGGCTGGCTCGAGTCTTCGCCACACGCGCCGGCGTGCCGGTCACCACGATCTCGCCGCCGCCGGCTCCCCCCTCGGGGCCCACGTCGATCACATGGTCGGCCGAGGCGATCACGTCGAGATCGTGCTCGATCACGACGACCGTGTTGCCTTCCTCTACAAGTCGATGAAGCACCTTGAGCAACTGGGCCACGTCGTGAAAGTGCAGCCCGGTGGTGGGTTCGTCGAGGATGTACAGTGTATCCCCGCTGGACTTCTTGGCGAGCTCGCGGGCCAACTTGATCCGCTGCGCCTCGCCCCCAGACAACGACACCGCACTTTGCCCCAACGCCACATATCCGAGACCCACGTCACGTAGCACCTCGAGCTTGGGCCGAAGCGCGGGGTAGTTGGCCAAAAAGTCGCACGCCTCGGTCACCGACATCGCCAGTACATCAGCGATGCTCTTGCCGCGGTACCGAACCGAGAGCGTGTCTCGGTTGTAGCGGGTCCCCCCGCACGCGGGGCACGTGACGAAGATGTCCGCGAGAAAATGCATCTCGATGCGACGTTCGCCCTCACCTTGACACTCCTCACACCGGCCGCCTTTGACATTGAAACTGAACCTCGCCGGGGTGTAGCCGCGGATTTTCGCTTCGTTGAGCTGAGCGAACAGCGTGCGTAATTCGGAGAAAATGCCCGTGTAGGTGGCGGGATTCGACCGTGCGCTGCGCCCGATCGGCGTTTGGTCGATGCAGATGACCTTCTCCAGATGCGACAAGCCATCGATGCCGTCGTGATCGAGGCCGCGGCTTGCCGCGCCGTTGAGTTCCCGTCGCGCCTCGGCCAGCAAGGTATCCATAATCAGCGTGGACTTCCCTGATCCGCTGACCCCCGTGACACAGGTGAGTGCGCCGACCGGCAACCGGGCCGTCACCCCCTTGAGATTGTGACCCCGCGCCCCGCGAATGGTCACGCTCGCGCCGCGCTTGCGCCGGGTCCTTCCCTCCCAAGCCACCTTCATCTTCCCGGTCATGTAGGCCGCCGTCAGGGACCGCGGGTGGGTCAAGACCTGGTCAAGCGAACCGCTGACCACGACACGACCGCCGGCCCGCCCCGCGCCCGGCCCCATGTCGACGACGTAGTCGGCGGCGCGGATCGTCTCGGCGTCGTGCTCGACCACCAACACCGAGTTCCCCAGGTCGCGCAGCCGATGCAGCGCGGAAATCAGCTTGGTGTTGTCGCGCGGGTGCAAGCCGATGCTCGGCTCGTCGAGCACGTAGGTGATCCCAACGAGAGCCGATCCGATCTGCGTGGCCAGTCGAATCCGTTGGGCTTCCCCCCCCGACAGCGTCATCGTTGACCGGTCGAGGGTGAGGTAGTCCAATCCCAGATCACACAGAAATCGCAAGCGCTGCAACGCCCGCTCCAAGACCGTCTCGGCGATCTCGCGTTGTTCCCCCGCGAGCTCGATCCCCTCGAGCCGTTCGAGCAGACGATCAAGCGGCAAGGTGGTCAACTCGGAGATCGTCGATCCGTCGACTTTGACCATCCGCGCTTCCAGACGCAACCGTTCGCCGTTGCAACTGCGACACACGATGCGGGACTGCAGACCCGACAGATCGTCCAACGCACTGGTTTCATCGTCCGCCTTTTGCCCCGCTTCCCGCAGCTTGCGGCGCAGCGCCGGCATCACCCCCTCGAAGGCCGTCGGCCGCTTCGCCAGGCCCACGATCAGGTCGGCGCCGCTGCCCTCGAGCAACGCGATCCGCACCTCGTCGGAGAGGTCGCGCCAGGGCGTGTCCAGAGCAAACCCGTAGTGCCTGGCCAGAGCGGCGAGTTGCTTTTGACTCAGACTCAGCCAGCGCTTGCGCCAGGGCAGCACCGCCCCGTCGGCCAGCGAACGCGTTTCGTCGGGGACGACCTTGGTCGGGTCGAACACGTGCAAAGAGCCCAATCCATCGCAAGTCGGGCACGCCCCGTCGGGGCTGTTGAACGAGAACAGGCGCGGGGTCAGCTCGGGGTAACTGACCCCGTCCTCGAAGTCGGCGAAGCGCTCGGAGAACTCGAGCTCGGTACCGTCGAGCGTCAGCACCCGCGCCCGTCCATCCGCCAGTCTCAGCGCGATCTCCAGCGAATCCACGAGGCGGCCCCGCACGCCATCTTTGAGGACCAAGCGATCGACATACACGTCGATGGTATGGCGCTGGTCGGCCGCCAGTTCGCCCAGTTCTTCCAGGTCGCACAGCTCTCCGTCCACCGCCGCCCGCACGTAGCCTTGACGCGAGAGCTCTTCGAGTCGCTCACGATGCGTACCCGGCTGCCGATCCGCGACCCGGGCGAGCACGGAGAACTTCGTCCCGGCCGGCAGAGCCTGGATCTCCGCGACCATGTCTTCGATCGTGTGCCGTTTCATCGGGCGACCCGACACGTGACTGTGCACCACGCCGACCCGGGCGAAGAGCAGGCGCAAGTAGTCGTAGATCTCGGTGGTGGTACCGACCGTCGATCGCGGGTTTCGCCCCCGGTTGCTCTGTTCGAGCGCCACCGCCGGGCTCAACCCCTCGACCAAATCCACATCGGGCCGGGGCAATTGCGTGATGCCCTGGCGTGCACCGACCCCCAAGCTCTCCACGTAACGGCGCTGGCCCTCGGCGAAGATCGTATTGAAGGCGAGACTACTTTTCCCCGAGCCGGACGGACCGGTGATCACGACCAAAGCATCGCGCGGTAGATCCACGTCGACGTTGGCCAGATTGTGCGTACGAGCCCCTCGCACGCGGATGAAGCGGCGATCGTTCACGCCCAGACCTCCGCTTCGCCCCGCGCCAGCCGAATTGCGCAGAGCATGCTCGACGGATCGGCGACGCCTTGGCCGGCGATGTCCTTGGCCGTTCCGTGATCCGGAGAGGTGCGAACGAACGGCAAGCCCATCGTGAGGTTCACGCCATCGCGGACATGGAGCAACTTGAACGGCGCGAGTCCTTGATCGTGATACATGGCCACGACGCCGTCGTATCGCCCCTCGGCGTGCTGGGGGAATGCCGCATCCGCGGGCAGCGGACCCAGAAACTCCGCGGACTGCCCGTGCCGACGACGCAGTTCGGCGACCGCCGGCTCGATCACCCGCGGTTCGTCATCACCCAACACGCCTTGCTCGCCCGCGTGCGGATTGAGCCCCAACACCCCGATCCGTGGCCGACGGACCCCGAGAAGCTGCCGGAGCGCGGCCAGCAGATGCGTGCCAGCCCGGACGATCGCCGTCTCGTCGAGCGTGCGCGGAACCTGACTCAAGGGGATGTGAATCGTCGCAAGCGCCACCCGCAAACGCGGACCCACCAGCAGCATCGCCACATCATCGGTTTCAGCCCGCGCGGCCAGGTATTCGGTGTGACCCGGGTGGCGAAAACCTTGGGCCACGCAGGCAGCTTTGTCGATCGGCGCCGTGACCAAAGCGGCACGGGAGTCCATGAGCACGGCGTCGACGCCACGGGCGAGCGCAGCGACTTGGCTCACGGCGGGCGGCACATCGTCCGCCAACCGCGGCTCGATGCGTGCCCACCCCTGACGCGCCCAGTCGACATTGAGCGTGGCGACCAAGCGCGACAGGTGCTCGCGGCCCGCCACCACGCGATCATCGGCCCCCAGCCCACCCAAACTGGCCACGCGTAGCAGCAGCTCGGGCCCGATTCCGTCGGGGTCGCCTTGGGTGAGGACAAGTCGCCGCATCGGCTGGGGAATTTGCCCGCCCCCTCAGTGCGACGCAACGCTGGCCGGCAGCCACGACCAGCGCGCCCGCCGCTGGACGGCGCCGGACGGCGAGGCGGTCCCGGCCACTGACCACGCCGCATCACGCGGGCGAGCTACTGGGTCATCCCCGAAGTTGGTCGAGTCGCGCGAACTAGCTGCGCCCGTACAGCAACACCTTGGGGCCCGCGGTCACGAAGTTGACCTGGATCTTTTGCGGTGGAATCACCCCGACCACCACGCCGTCGCCAAACTTGGCGTGGCGAATCTGATCGTCCACAGCAAAGGTGCCTTTGGGACTGTAGTCGAGCATCGGCCGCGAAGGATCGATCACCACCTCGGGAAGCGCCGGCTCGGTCTTTCGCGAGGCTCGCTTCTTCGCGGCCTTCTTCTTGCCGCCCGACGCCAACGCCCGCTTCGCCGCCTTATGGGCTTTGAGTGCCGCGATGACTTCCGGGTCCACCGGCTTGTACTTGTGTCGGCGTTGGCACTCTTTGCACTCGCACTTGTCGACCAGCTCGTCTTTGAGCGTGAGCACAACGTGCAACACCTCTCCACACTTGCTGCACAGCGACGAGACGTCAGCACCGACGGGCGCAGCGAACGATGTTTGTGCGATGGACACGGCGTGTGAGTAATGCAAAAGCTCGAGCGACTCAAGCGACGCTGCGCGGGCTTGGCCCCCGCCACCGAAGTGTGGCGGGGCTGTGCACGGGATCGCGCGAGTCCCGAGTTCCCCGAAGCGGGCACGCAGCCGGGGTAGACGACCCAACTTGCGCCTCGAGGTCCGTCCCGCGCAGGCATCGCCCAGTCGCTGAGCGCGAACACGTGGCACGATGGGGGCTCAGCGCTTAACCTGGTTCGGATGGGGAACAGAGCTCGCCGAACCTGCGCGCTGGCTCTGCTCGGGGCGGGTCTGGCCGCGGGGTCGCCTGCATTCGCTGCGCCACCTCAACCCGAACGACTCGATCACGAGCACATCGGGCGGCAGCTCAAAGTCGAAGCAGCGATCGGCGCTCGACGTACACGGTCGGCGCAACCTCACCCCCGCCTGCAGACCCGCAGCCCCGACGGCGCGCCGTTGCCCTCGATGCGACACCCGACGGTACACGCCCAGTCGAGCGCCCACGGGCGGGGAGCCGTCGGATGGTCGGCGGACCTCACCCAACCGCGACACGAGGATCGCCGACGCCGAGGCGACCCGTCCCCGCCCCCACGAGCCTTCGGCCACAAGCTCGAAGCCGGCACGCGGTTCGTGTTCGACGTTTACATCGCAGGCAACCCGGCCGGGACCGCCGAAGCGTTCGTCGCCGAGACCAAACCCGATCCCCGGGGTGCCCCGCCGCACGGCCGACCGCTCACCAAACTCGTCGGGCGAGCGACCACCGGAGGCGTCATGTCGATGCTGGCGACGGTGACCGACGAGATGACCTCGTGGGTCGACGCAGAAACCGGCGCCCCCGTGCTCAACCACAACGTCGTCAAGCGCTCGGGACTGATGGCCCCCTACGCCCGCCGCGAAACTCACAGCGTCTACGAAGGGCGCGGGTCGGTGCGGATCGTCGATCGCCGCGACGAACGCGTGCGCAAACTCAGCAAGCACCTGCCTGAAGACACGCTGGACGCCATGGGCGCCATGGCCTGGGTTCGCTCGTTGCGTCTCGAGCCGGGCGAGCGAGCCAGCGCCCATGCCCTCGACGGCACTTTGTTGATGCGCATCGACGTGATCAACCGCGGACGCAAGCCACTGCGCCCGATGCCGAGCCTCGGCACCGCGTTGGGACTCGGCGACCACAACCTCGAGTTGTTGGAGGGCACCGTGACTCGGGTCGGCCGCCACAAGACACCCAAACCCGACGCCCGCGTCGCCAGCTTTCGGACGTGGGTCTCCACCGACGATCGCCGCATCATTTTGGCGCTCGAAAGCGACATGTGGCTCGGGGTCATCCGGATCGTATTGTCCCGCTACGACGGGCCGCAGGCCTCGTCGCGTCGCGCCCACGCGGCCCCGGCGGTCCGGATCAGCGGCTCCACGGGGCCATCAGCGGCCGCAATCGAGTCGGCGGCGTCCGGGCCCGACGCAGCGCCCCACTCCGCGGGACCTAGATAAGACGCTTGGCTCGCCCCTGCGGTGACGCCTCGGCGCGACCGGCAATCGGTCGCTAAGGAAGGCGTCGCTGCTACAATTGCGCCGTGGTAGCCGTCCATCCGACGGACTCGTCGCCCCCGACGACACAACAGTACCGACCGCTGTTCAAGCTGGATTCGGGCGGTATGGCCGAGGTGTACGTCGCCGAGTCCGAGGGCCTCGCCGGGTTCAAAAAGCGCGTTGCGATCAAGCGGATTTTGCCCTCGCTTTTGCGCAACGAGAAGTTCGTGCGCATGTTTTTGGACGAGGCGCGGCTCAGCCTGCACCTCAACCACGCGAACATCGTTTCCGTCTTCGATCTCGGCAAGTCAGACAACGCGTACTTCATCGTGATGGAGTACGTCGAGGGGACGACCCTCAAGACGCTGCTCGAGTTTTGCTCGCGTCACGGTACGCGGGTGCCCGTCCCCGTGACCGTATGGATGCTCAACGAGATCCTCAAGGGCCTCAACTATGCCCACGAGCTGCGCGACGGCGTCAGCGGCCAGCCGCTGGGCATCGTTCACCGCGACGTCTCGCCGCCCAACGTGCTGGTCTCGTGGAACGGCGAGGTCAAACTCACCGACTTTGGGCTCGCCAAGGCCACGACCCAAGCAGAGACCACGGATCCCGGGGTGGTCAAGGGCAAGTTCGCCTACCTCGCCCCCGAAGCCGCGCATGGCCAAGAGATCGACCGCCGCGCCGACATCTTCGCCGTGGGCATCTTGGCCTGGGAGATGCTGACCGGACGGCGCTTGTTTCTCGGCGAGACGGACTACGAGACCGTGGAGAACGTGCGCCGAGCAGAGTTTTCTCCGATCCGCCCGCTGAATCCCGACGTCCCGCCCGAGCTCGAACGGATCGTCGCCAAAGCACTCGCCCGCGATCCCGACGATCGCTACGAAGACTGCAACGCGTTCGCAGATGACCTGGTCGGCGTGCTGTTCGGGCACAGCCTACGCGTGTCGTCCCGCGACCTCGCCGCGTTGCTCAAACACGTGCGCGCCGAGAAGGCTCAGCGCCCCGAGCCCGACCGATCCGGGTCGAGCAGTGGCAACCTGATCATGGACCTGCTGCGCGAAGAGCTGGTGCGCTTCCGTTCGCTCGACGAGTCCGACGAGTCCGCCATCACCGCTACCGGAGCGCTTCCTCTCGACCAATTCGGTCTCGACGACACCCCGGTGTTCGGGACCGAAGACCCGGCCTTGCCGCCCGGCTCATTCTCCCGCGAGCTGACGCCCACGTCGTGTTCGCGACCGTCGGTCGTGGGGTCGGTCACGGGCCCATTCGTTCCCGTACGAGCGGGCGGCCCCGCCCCGAATCGAGCGCCCGACGGGTTGCGGTGGCTCCTCGGGGGACTCCTCGCCATCGCCGTGATGACCGGGGCGTATCTTTATCTCGTCGCACCCTAGGCGCCGAAAAGCCGCGCCGCCCATCGCCGGATCCACATCCCGACGGGGTTGACCAGAGGCGCTGGTCGGGTTCCGGTCGGGCCCGCCAACGCTGCGTGATCGCGTCCACTAGCGCCGCTTGGCTACGCGTTTGGCCCCGTCCGGCCGGTCCGATGGGCGCCTCGCGCCCGGCGTGCGCCGGCTACCCTCTGCCGGCCGATCCGGTCGGCTCTGCAGCCCGTCGCGGTCCGGACGCGATAGGCCGCTCAAGTCTGCGTCGTCCCACGTCGATGCCAAACACGTGGGCCTTCCCAAAGAAGACGAAGCGACCGAGCAACGCCCCTGTACCGTGCACGCGTACCCATGGGCCGAGGCGAACCTGATCTCTTTTGTCACGCACCCGGGTGTGGGGCGGGTTTTGTGTGTCGGTGGTGGCCTGACGGGAGGGGTCAAAGAAACCCTCAGTGGGGCCGGCTACGAGGTGGGCGCGCTGCCGTTGTCGATTGCGAACAGCTCGCTACCACAGGCCGCGTCGACGTTTCTGCCCGATCTGATCTACGTCGACCTCAGCGAAGACGAAGCGACGGCGCTCGACGTCCTCGGCGAGTTCGCGGCCGACCCCCGCACCCAGGACCTGCCGGTCGTGGCGTTGGTCGCCCTCGATGCCCAGGAGCTGGTCATCGACGACGCGTACACCCGCAGCGGGTGCGACTTTTTTCGTGTCGGCCACAGCTCCGTGGAGTTACTGGCTCGCACCAACCTCCTCGTCCGCATGGCGCGACCCGCCAACCAGCTCGTCGCCCACCGTGCGTCCCCATTGCCGCGAGCCGAAGCGGCGAACGATCCCGGCGGCGGCGTCGATCTACTCGATGGGGCGACGGGGCTGTACTCGCCCAGCTACTTCATGCACCGCCTGCCCACCGAGGTTTCACGGGCACGTCGCTACGATCGCGAGCTGTCCGTCATCGCCATTCGCTGCCCGGCGGCTCATGGTGACGAAGCAACCACGGTCAAAATCGCCGGCATCTTGCGTCAGCATGTCCGCGGCCCCGACGTGGCCAGCCAGCTCGAACCAGACGTGTTCGCGTTGCTGTTGCCAGAGGCCGCGCCGGAGCGACTCGACACGCTGCGTAGCCGGATCCGCCGCGAACTCGACGACGCGGAGTTGCCCCATGGGTTCGGCGTCACGGGGCTCGACCGGGACAACACCTCATCGCCGGCCGGCTTGCTCAACCAAGCGATCGAACTCGCGGACGTCGAGTTGTCGAAGGCCCAATAGCCGGCCCCGCGAGCGCGGACTACCCGTTGCCGGTGACACGCCGGCCGCGGCCGAGCGGGGCCGAAGGCAACCCGCTAGGTGGTCGCCACGCGGATCTTGCGACCATCTGAATCGGTGAAATTGCCGGTGACGATCATGATGATATCGATGATCGTCCACACGCCAAAGCCACCGAGCGTGATCAGCTGCAAAAGCCCCGTCAGCACCTTGCCCGCATAGAAACGGTGAACGCCGAACGTCCCGAAAAAGAAGGCCAGCAGGATCGTCGGCACGAAACCTTTGTCGCTGTACGAAACGAGAGAGTTTTCCATAGTGGGTCAGCTCCAGCAGCAGGGAGGGAACGGTCAATCGAGTTTTTGTCCGGGGTACGCAACAACACGACCCGAACCGTCTTTGAAGCGGCCGATGAAGAGCAGAGAGGTCACCACGATGGTGTGCAGCAGGTCGAGACCCATGAACGCAAGCCCGGTCAACGGGGCCTCGGCCACGAGGAATGAGTACGCTGCCGAGGCCGTGAGCCCTACGTCGAGCAAGCCCTCCCCCCAGCGACGTAGATAGAAGTGCTGCACCCCAAGCACGCCGAAGATGGCCGACAGACACACGGCAACGACGTAGCTGCGATCGGAGGCTTGTGGTCGTCGCGCAACGCTCATGTCGTCCGCTGGCACCAAACTCATCCACACACCGTAGCGCATTCGCCACGAGGGATGAAGGTGTCGCCGCAATGGGTCCACATCGCCGCGCGCGGCCGGTTCGCGGGCTCCCTCGCCCCGGCACACCGAGGGTCCGGCCCCCGGGACCGGCCCGATTCGACATGGTACGATCCGCGCGTGATCTCTGCATTTCGGGGCGCAAATCCCCAGATCCACGAACTGGCGTATGTGCACCCCGCGGCGGTCCTCATCGGCGATGTGCGCATTGGCCAAGAGTCCAGCGTGTGGCCAAACGCGACCCTGCGCGGTGACGACGGGCCGATCGTGGTCGGCGAACAGACCTCCATTCAAGACAACGTGGTCATCCACTGCGTTCGCGGCCGATCGCACACGACCATCGGCTCGCGCGTGACCGTCGGACACAGTGCTGTGTTGCACGGCTGCACCATCGCTGACGACGTGCTGATCGGGATGGGTGCGATCATCTTGGACGAGGCTCGCATCGAACCGGGGGTGATCGTCGCCGCGGGCACGGTGGTCTCGCCGGGCAAGACCATTCCGGCGGACAGTCTGGTGGTGGGCAATCCGTTTCGTGTGCTGCGCCGTTGCCGAGAGCAGGACCGGGAGCTCATCGCGTTCAGCTGGCGCGAGTACGTGCAACGGGCCCGGGACTACCGGGGGGAACCGGCAGAGGAAGACCCGCCAACCAGGTGATCCCGCGGCGGCGCGCAGCGATCGTCCTCGTGCGATCGTGGACCGTCCACAAGACGCTTGTCGCCACCGAGCGGACGGTGGCCGGCGCCCGCTTTGTCGGCGTCGTGGCCCCGCATCGTCGGCGCCCCGACGCCGCGCGAGTCGATCCTCGAGGCCCGATAGGCGATTCATACACCACCGCTGCAATATCTCCTGCGACGATGGAATTGTCGGTTTGAGCCCGACAGGCCAGGCATCAGCGCTCGCCGAGCTTGTTCCCTGTCACCGCGTTGCCGCGGAGCTGTCGCTACCCACGCGCTTGAGCACCGTACAAGACCGACGTGACCCGACCCCTACGGCCCATCCTGCCATTCGTTCTAGTAACAGCTTGCCCCACGCTGTGGGTGAACGCTGGATGCGAACGTCCGCCGCGAAGCCTCGACAACGAGGCACGAGACGCGACCTCCTGGGGAACGGAGACCCGCAGCCTCGCGACCGATCACCAAGCCGCCATCGCCCGAGCCTGCGCGAAATCAGCGAGTACGGCGAGCCGACGGGTCGACGCCGCGCCCCCCGGGCTCGCCGCACCAACCCTGCTCAGCGACCGCGAGGTCTACGGGATCGGTCTCGCGCCACAGGGCACCGAGTCCGGCGGCACCGTGCTGTTTGAGCCCGACCGCGGTGGCGAGCACCTGATCTATCTTGGCACCCCGCGGATGCCCCTCTCCGTGCGCGAGCTCAGCACGGGCGCGACAATCGAGCCCAACGATGACGCGTGGCTCGACTGCGACAAACTCAAGCGAGCCTTGTCCTTCGACTTTGAGCGCGGTGAAACCTACGCGCTCTCATTCGGCCCGATCGCGCCGCAGCGCTGGGTGAGGCTCTACGCCCAGGTTCCCGAGCGTGATATCCGCTGCGACGAGATCCCGGCCTCGAGCCAGGTCGACCGGGCGTGCGAGGGGCGTTTTGCCTCCACGTCCGTCTACACCGGCGACCACCAGCGACCAGAACTCGAAGTCGAACGGGTGTACGTGCTCGACATGGACTGGCACGACGAGTCGAACGAGGCGGTCTTCGTGCCGCCCCACTCGGGCCGCTACGACCTCTACCTCGGCGCTCCGAACATCGCGTACTCCCTGGTGCAAGACGGGACCGAAACACCACTGGTCCCGATGTGCAACACGCCGTTCGACGAGGTCGTCTGCGACGCCTACCGTGCTGTCCACTCGTACGATCTTGTAGGCGGCGTACCGCACACCCTCGCGGTCGCGCCGGACGAGGTTCACCACGGGCTTCACCACCTTCGCGTCGCGTTCTACCCGGCCAGCGCGATGTGTGACGCCGACAACGGCGGCTGTGACCCGTTGACCACGTGCGAGCCGGTGGGCGACCACGAGCGCGTCTGCGGTCCGTGCCCGGCGGGCTACAGCGGCCACGGCGAGACCGGCTGCGTCGATATCGACGAGTGTCGCGAAGACACCGATGTATGCGACGACGACCCCGACGCGTGCGTCAACCTCGAGGGCGCCTACGACTGCGTCTGCCCCGAAGACGCGCCGGGTGTGGGCGTCGGGTCCGAGGGTTGCGGCGGCGAGCCCTCCCCCGCGCTGACCCTCGGCTACCAGTTCGGTTGCGCGGTATGGGACGACGGGGCCATGAAGTGTTGGGGCAACAACGACCACGGGCAGCTCGGTCTCGGTGACCGCGAGAACCGGGGGGACGAACCGGGCGAAATGGGCCCCGAGCTGCCGTTTGTCGCGACGGATGGTCCGGTGCGGCAAGCCGCCACCGCGTTCGCGTCGACCTGCGCGTTGGGCGAAGACGGGCGGGTACGATGCTGGGGGTCGAACGATCACGGGCAGTTGGGCATCGGGTCATCGACCTCGCGCATCGGCACGGCCCCGGCGGAGATGGGCCCCGGCCTCCATCCGGTGGCGCTGGGAACCGACGTCCGCGCGGCCAAGCTAGCCGCGACCGGCGACTCGTACTGTGCGCTGACCGAGGACGACGCGATCAAATGCTGGGGCCGCAATCGTTGGGGGCAGCTCGGCGTCGGCGACACACGGGACCGAGGAGAGCAGCCCGAAGATCTCGGCGACGCGCTCGCGGCCGTCGATCTCGGTTCCGAGTTCGTTCCGGTGGACCTCACCTGCGGCTGGGCCAGTTGCTGCGCTCGGTCCGAAGCCGGCGAGCTCAAGTGCTGGGGCAGCAACTACTACGGCGACCTTGGGCTTGGCCTCGCGTCCGGTCAGCACATCGGCGATGAGCCGGGGGAGATGGGCGACACGCTCCCCGCCGTCGATCTCGGCACCGATCGGAGCGCGACGTCGATCGTCGCCCACGATCACGGGTTTTGTGCCCTCCTCGACGATGGTGGCCTCAAATGCTGGGGTCGGGGCACGGATGGCGCGACTGGGCTCGGCGTCGACACCAACTGGGGAGACGCCCCCGGTGAGATGGGGGACAACCTCCCCTATGTGGATCTCGGCCCCGACCAGCGCCCGCTCGCCATCGCCCAATCGCGAGGCTCGGTGGTGTGTGCGGTCTTGCCGGTCGGCGCGCTCAAGTGCTGGGGGATCCCGTTTCAGGGCTCGCTGGGCTTCCCCTCTCCCAGTCCAGTCGGCGACAGCGCCGACGAGATGGGGGATTTCCTCCCGTTCATCGCCCTGGGCACGGGCCGAGCGGTGGCCGCGGCCTATCGAGGCCACGTGCACGGCTGCGTCCTCTTGGACAACGGTGCCGTCAAGTGCTGGGGCTCGAACCGCGCCGGAGCCTTGGGACTGGGCGACACCCAGCATCGAGGTTGGCGCGACGGCGAAATGGGGGATGCGCTGCCAGAGGTTGACCTGGGGCGCTAGTCCCACGGGTCGCGATCGCCCATGCTCGAGGGCGTCGAGCCCGACGCTGCGGCGCTGCCGACGGGACGACCGCGAGACCGCGCCGACTGTCGATCGATTCTCCGCGTGGCGCTACGTGATAGCCACTTGGAGTGACCATCATGCACTGCGTGAATCTGAACATGCTTCCCAGACTGTCATCCTCCGCGTCTCGCTGCGGCGCCGCCCTGGCGGCCATCGTCGCCACGGTCGCCGCATGCGACAAGCCCGGCGACAGCCCACTTCTGGGGCGGCAGTTTCTCTCACAAATGGTCGAGATCGGCGGCCAGCCTCAGGACTTGGTCCCGAACACTACCTTGTCACTCTCGTTCAGCGAAGCGGACTCGTACCTGGGCGGCGAAGGTCGGCTCAGCGCGCATGCGGGGTGCAACACATTCAGTGCCGGCTACACGCTCCAAGGCGACAGACTCGTCCTACACGGCGGTGCGGCGACCGAGATTGGCTGCCCCGAGCCACTCGCCGCACAAGACACGTGGTACTTCGCTTTGCTCGGCGCCGAGCCAACGCTGCACCTCGACGGGAACCACCTGGTCCTCGACCAGCTAGGCCCACAGCACACGCGAATCGAGTACCTCGACAAGGAGGTGGTCACCCCTGATCGACCCCTGGTCGGCCCCGTGTGGGAGATCGATTCTGTGATCGAAGGCGACGCCGCTTGGGAAGCACCGGGCGGTACGATGGAGTTTTTCGCCAACGGAACGGTGGACGTGTACAGCGGATGCAACTGGGCGACCAGCGACTATACGGTCGAAGACGATACGCTGCGACTGTCCGGTCTCGCTCTTACCGAAATCTGGTGCGGCGAGCCATCCGCCCGCCTCGAAGCGGTCCTCTATGCCTTATTTGCCGCCGGCAATCCGGTGCACTGGGAAATCGACGACGTCCGGCTGCGCATCGATGCCGATGACCACGGTCTGCGCCTACGCGCGCACGAAGACTAGCCACCAGCCAGATCTCGGCAACGGCTAGGCAACAGGGGCGGCTAGCCGCCCCGACCGACGAGATCTTCGACACCGCTGGGCCCGCAGCGCCCGCCGGCGTCATCCGCCACTGGTCGGCATGCGACCCACCGCTACAGCGGGTCGAGCCCGCTCGTCGTCTCGTTCAGTTGTCACAGTCGCCGGTCCTCGGGCGCATCGCAGTTCCGATACCGTGGATCCATGTCAGAACTCAACGGCACCATGATGCAGTATTTCCACTGGTACTATCCCGCTGATGGCTCGCTTTGGCGCCGAGTCACCGCAGAGGTACCACAATTGGCGAAGCTCGGCATTACGGCCCTGTGGCTTCCGCCCGCCTACAAAGGCCCCGGTGGCGCAAACGATGTTGGCTACGGTGCCTACGACCTCTACGATCTCGGCGAATTTGACCAGCACGGTACGATCCGCACCAAATACGGTACGAAAGAAGAATATACGAATGCGATCGCCGCTGCCCATGCACAGGGGATTCAAGTCTACGCAGACGTCGTATTGAACCATCGCGGCGGTGCGGACGGAAAGGAGTGGGTACGGGCGGCCGAGGTGCACGAGCACGACCGGCAGTTTGTGGTGGAAGACGAGCTGTGGATCGAGGCGTGGACGCGATTTACCTTCCCCGGCCGACGAGGGAAGTATTCGGACTTCACCTGGTCGTGGAGGCACTTCGATGGGGTGAATCGGGCCGACAACCTAGACCTAGAGCGCGAGGCGATCTTCAAGTTCCTCAGCCGTGGGAAGGACTGGGAGAAGATGGTATCAGGTGAGTTGGGCAACTATGACTACTTGATGCATTCAGATATCGACATGAACTCCCCAGATGTGCGCACCGAGCTGATGCGATGGGGCAAGTGGTTTCTAGACACGACCCACGTCGACGGCTTTCGCCTGGACGCGGTCAAACACATTCAGTTTAGCTTTTTTCGTGATTTTCTCGACAGCGTTCGCCGACACACCGGCAAAGAGGTCTTCGCCGTCGGCGAGTATTGGAATCCAAACTCGGTCGAGGAATTGATCCGGTACATCGAACACACGGGACAGCGGTTGTCGTTGTTCGACGCGCCACTTCACCGGCGCTTCCACGAGGCATCACGCAGCGGCGGGCACTTCGACATGCGCCAGATCTTCCACAGAACGCTCGTCCAGAGCCAGCCCACGCGGGCCGTGACGCTCGTCGATAACCACGACACACAACCTTGCCAGTCGCTCGAGTCGCCGGTCGAGCCATGGTTCAAGCCCTTGGCTTACGCCATCATCTGCTTGTGGCGACACGGCTACCCCTGCGTGTTCTACCCGGATCTGTACGGGGCCGAGTACGAGGACAACGGGCGCCAGATTGTCCTCGAGCCCGTACCTGAGCTCCCTCTGCTCCTTCGGGCTCGCCGGCAGTTCGCCTACGGACCACAACACAGTTTTATCGACCACTCCGATGTGATCGGCTGGACGCGCGAGGGGGACGACGCACATCCCGGGTCCGGCCTTGCCGTCGTGCTCAGTGATGGGCCCGGGGCGGCGAAATGGATGCACGTTGGCCGTCGCAACGCGGGCCGCCGTTTTCGAGACCTACTCGATCGCGTGCCGGAGCGGGTGACAGTGAACGCGGATGGATGGGGCGAGTTTGGCTGCGAGGGGGGCTCGGTGTCGGTGTGGGGGTCTGAGTGAACCAGGTGCCCGCCTCGGCTTGGGTCCGCGGCGGGAACGCGCGCCACGCTCACTTGCCGCCGCGTCATCGGTCTGGCCCGCTCCGCTCCACGGGCGCCCTTTCTCGACCCACCGACCGTGCCACCAAAGACCGCCGGGGCCAGCGGTTCTCACGCGGACAGACTTCGAGGCACTTCGATCGGCGTGCCCGGGGCCGGAGCGGCCCGACCCGATGGTTCTGCGCATCCCTCCTCCGGCCCCCGCGTCGAGGCCATCGCGCCGCTGCGAGTCGGCCTGGGCTTGGTCCCTCCCCCTGGTCGCGTCCGCCGTGCGGCGAACCGGAGCGACGCGCTGGCCTCCACGGTATCCTCGTCGCGTGGACTGGAACGACGTTCGTTTCTTCCTCGCGCTCGCCCGCTCGGGCTCGGTGCGGGCCGCCGGCGCGGTCGCGGGGGTGAGCCATTCCACGGTGGCGCGCCGCATCGAAGCGTTGGAGGTCCGGCTGTCCACCCGCCTATTCGATCGGACACGCGACGGCTACGCGCTCACCGATGCCGGGCGTGACACCCTCCCCCAGGCCGAACGCATCGAACGTGAAATGGCGGCGTTGGAGCGCGTGCTCGTCGGCCAAGATGACCGCCTCGCCGGTCGCGTGCGGGTCACGTGCTGCGACGAGTTCGTGTCGGCGATGATGATCGGCGAGCTGGCGCGTCTGTGTGAGCAGCACGCCGACCTCGAACTTGCCATCACCGCGGACAGCCGCGCGTTCGACCTGTCGAAGCGGGAAGCGGACCTCGCCGTGCGCACCCTCGGCGTGGGTGCCACCCCGCCCGAACACCTGATCGCGAAGAAGCTCGTGCCCGTCGTCATCGCCAACTACGCCGCGCACGCCCATGCCGAGCGACTCGTCAACAATCGCGATGACCCGGCCTCGCGCTGGCTCGCGGTCGATGACCGACGCTTCGCGACCCAGATGATCGCGGCTTCGAGCTACCCCGACCGCCCGGCGTGGGGGGCCTTCTCCTCGCTGGGACTCCTCCTCCAGGCCACGCAGTTGGGTCTCGGCCTGGCCATGCTGCCGTGCTACGTCGCCGACGCGACCCCGTCGCTGACCCGACTGCCTTGCCCGGATCTGCGCCACGTGGCCGACTTGTGGTTGCTGTGTCACCCCGATCTGCGCAGCAATGCGCGACTCCGGGCCGCTCGGGAAGCCGTGGCCGGGGCGCTATTCCGCCAAGCCTCCTTGTTCCGCGGAGAGTACGACCGGGACTCGTGTCGCGAGCACCCCGACGCGCTCGTGAGACACACCGTCACGAAAGCCGACCGGGGCAACTCGCCTGATCTGTCGTAGACCTATCCCCGTGGAACTGACGATGAGCCCCGATACTCGGTTTTGGAATCGCCTCGCGGAGCGCTATGCCGCCAAGCCCATCGCGAACCCGAAGGCCTACGAGCGCAAGCTCGCGCTGACCCGCGCGGAGCTTTCGCCCGAACAGACCCTGCTTGACGTGGGCTGTGGCACCGGTTCGCTGGCACTCGAACTCGCCGGGTCGGTCGCGCACGTCCATGCGCTCGACGTGTCCGAGGAGATGCTGCGTATCGCCGAGCACAAGCAGCAAGCGCAGGGCGTCACGAACGTCACGTGGCACGTGCGCCCGCTCGATCGGAACCTTCCGTTTGACGAGGGGTCATTCGGCTGTGTGTGCGCGTTCAACATCCTCCACCTCGTCGATGACCGCCAAGGCGTGCTCCAAGCGCTCTATCGCTTGCTTGCCCCCGGCGGCCGGTTCGTGTCATCCACGCCGTGTCTGGGAGATTCCCGGCTGCCGCTGGGGGCGATGATCGCGGTGATGCGGTGGTTCGGCAAAGCCCCGCACGTGTGGAGGTTCAACCGCGAGGAGCTCCTGCGCGAGTTCGCGGACGCGGGCTTCGTCGACGCCCGCACCGCGGATGTCGGAGCGAAAGCCACCACGGCCTTTGTCATCGCGCGCAAGCCCAGCTAGAGCCGAGCGTGGCGATCGAAGCGGAACGTGATTGTCGGGTCTTGGCCGGGCGGGTTTCGTGAGGGCCGGGGCGACGGTCAGACGCGCCATTGAAGTGTTGCCTCGTCGCCCGACCTCCCCTTGCACGGTGCGGGGCTTCAGCCGACATACCGGGCCCAACCCCAGTGGTCCGGCACCGCGGAGCCGCGACCGCACCG
Source organism: Myxococcales bacterium FL481 (assembly GCA_006508105.1). Classification (GTDB taxonomy): domain Bacteria; phylum Myxococcota_A; class Polyangia; order Nannocystales; family Nannocystaceae; genus FL481. The sequence goes on from QKPP01000207.1 coordinate 49,121, forward strand.
CGCAAGCATCGCCTCATCGCATCCTGGTCGCGGTATCAGCCGTGGGCTACCCTCGCGCCGCAGATGCTGCACGCCCTGATTCCGTACATCACGACGCCGGAGTACACGTTCCGAGATCTCCCGTTCGTCGGCGACAAGACGCTCACGATCTTCGGCACCCTGGTCGCAATCGGCGTGCTGCTAGGAGCCAAGCGCTGCCTGGCCTTTGCCAAGGTCAAAGACATCGACGAGACCGTGGCGGTCGACCTGATGTGGTGGACCACCATCACCGGGTTTATCGTCGCCCACTGGGTGTCGGTGTTGTTCTACTTCCCGCATCAGGTCCAAGAAAACCCGCTGATCTTGCTGTGGATCCCGTCCGGTCTGTCGAGCGTGGGGGGCATGTTCGGCGCGCTGCTGGGCATGCGATTCTTCCTGTTTCGCCGCAAACAGCCGGTCTTGGTGTACGCGGACATGTTGATGTTTGGGTTTCTCCTCGGCTGGTGCTTCGGACGCCTGGGCTGCACCTTGGTGCACGATCACCCCGGACGCATCGTGCCGCCGGACACATTCTTCGCCGTGGGTCCGTGGGGCTGCCCGTGCCCCGAAGGCGGACCGCTGAAATCGGCTTGCTGCGCGCCGAGCCAGGAGATCTGGCGCTACGACCTGGGCCTGATTGAGTGGGTCATCACCATCGTCCTCACCTCGTTCGTGTACTTCATCTACCCCTGGCGGACGGCTCGGCCGGGACAGCTTACGGGCTTGTGCACCATGGTCTACGCGCCGACGCGATTTGTCCTCGACTTCCTGCGTGAGGACACGCGCAGCATCGGCGTGTCCACGCCGGATCTACGCTACGCGAACCTGACCACCGCTCAGTACTTTTGCATCTTCTTCTTCTTCATCGGCGTCTACTTGTTGTTTTTTCGCAAACCCAACGACGGCGATATGGGCTACGCCAAAGACAGCGAACGTTTGGCACGAGAGCGTGAGGAGAAGTCCGACGCGTCGGAGTTGGACGACAAGGCGACCTCGACTGAGGCCAACCACGACGACGTGGCCGAGCAAACCGACAACGCGCCAGCCGACGCTGACGACAACAGCGCGTCCGACTCGCGCCCACCGGCGCAGCCGGGCTAACCTCTCGCATGGGCCGGCTCGTCGCCAACATTCCGTACCTGGACCCGCCTCGACTCGAGCTCGGCGACCTGCCGCTGCTCGGTGAGATTCCCATCGAGCCCTTCGGCATTCTCGTCGCCCTCGGAGTCATCCTAGGATGGCGTTTTTGCCTGCACTACGCCAAAACCCGCGACATCGACGACTGGATGGCGCGCGATGTGATGTTTTGGGTGCTGCTGTGCGGATTCGTCATGGCCCACTGGGTGTCGGTGATCTTCTACTTCCCGGAGCGAATCGCCGAAGACCCGCTGGTCCTGCTCTACATCCTCAACGGGCTGTCGAGCGTGGGCGGGTTTTTGGGGGCGTTTTTGGGGATGACGTGGTTTCTCCGCAAGCACCGCCAACCCAAGCTGATCTACGCCGACATGCTGACCATGGGCCTGCTGATCGGCTGGTGCTTCGGCCGAGCCGGCTGCTCTTGGGTTCATGACCATCCGGGGCGCATCGTCGCGCCGGATACCTTCTTCGCCGTCGGTCCGTGGCCGTGCCGGTGCCCCGACGGCGGCCGAGCCCTGTCAGCTTGCTGCGAAGTCGGCGAGGGCATCTTCCGCTACGATCTGGGCCTCACCGAGTTTTTGCTCACGGTGTGGATGGCCATGTACATCTTCTTCATCTTCGACTGGCGCAACGCGGCCCCGGGCCGCGTGACCGGAATCGTCGCGCTGATCTACGGCCCCGCTCGCGTCCTGATGGATTTCCTGCGCGAAGACACCGTGTCCAAGGGCGTGTCGACGCCGGACGTGCGCTACCTGGGGCTCACCGCGGCCCAGTGGGCCAGCCTGGTTATCTTCGGCGCGGGCATGTATCTCGTGTTCATTCGCAAAACCACCGCCCGCGACCTGGAGTACGCGAAAGAGAGCGTGCGCCAAGCCAAAGCCGCCAACAAGGCGGCCGGTGAAACCCACGACGCCCACGACTCGTCGGTCGAGCCGACCAAGCTGGACGACGCCGAGCCCGAAGCTCAAGCCGCGGCCACCAGCCCGGCCGCGGACGCCACCAACGAGCGATCGACCGATACCGTCCCCGCTGCACCCAACGCGGGAGCGACCGATCCCGCCGGGGAGACTGCCACCGGCCCCGCCGCAGATCCGACCCCGACCGAGAACACGCCGTCGAGTCGCAACGGCAAGCGCTAGCGCACGGCCTCTGACCGGCGCATCGCCAGCGACCGCACGTTCGACCTCGTCGGCGTTGACCGCCGCGGGGGCCCTTCGCCGAGCAACCCACGTGGTCGTGGGACCTCGTTGGCGCCTTTCCAGCCGCGTCTCCCCCCCGCGCCCACCGACCGCCGATCGTGTCCGGTCGGCTCCGCCTAGCTCATCTTGGCCCGAGTGGTCTTCGACGCGTTCCTACTACACCGGGCTACTTCTTCGCCGCGCGCTTCGTCCCGGTCTTCTTCTTCCCCGCCTTGTTCGTCGTCCCCGTCCGTTTCGCCGTCGGCTTCGCCTCTGGCTTTTTCTTCCCCGCCGTTCGGGGGTTCGTTGCCTGCTTCGTGCTCGACCGCTTGGCCGCGGGCTTGGCCCGTCGGCTGGCGCGACCGCTCCGACGATCCGCGGTGCTCTCCTCGTAGTGCGCGATGTGGTCCGCCACCGTGATGCGCCGTACCGCATCGGCGATCACGTCCAACGCCACGTCCTCGAGGCGCTTGAACCGAACGCAGGCCTTGCCCATATCCAAGCGCTTGCCGGTCGCGCGCCAGGCCTGGCGAAACGCATCCTCGCCCCCCGGAGCCGCGTAGATACAAAACAGATACAACGCGAGATGGTTCTTTTGTGCCGCCAGGCTCGCAAACGGCAACGGCTGTGAGGGATCGCAATGGTAGCCGGCGGGGTAGCGGTCGTGCGCGACGTAGTAGCCGATCATCCCGTACTGCATGCCCTCGGTGAACCCCGGGTCGAGGTTGTCCCGGATCACATCTCGGACCGCGATGAGAACCTCGCGGCGATCTTCGGGTATCTCGGCGAGGTATTGTGCGACCGTTCGGGCTGCGCTTCGCATCGAGCGCAACGATACCGGCGCAGGGCGCCCGTCGTCACGGGGCGACTCAGGCAGGGCGCAAGAGCCACAGGTGAGCGCCGATCGGATACGCTCCCAAGCCCAGACGCGACAGTCGCAGCCGATCGAGATGCAGAGTCTGCTCCACCGAGACTCGCAGCCCGGCCTCCGCGAACAGCTCGAGCCACCCGCGACGAGAGCGGAACGCCACACCAATGCCCGCGGTTGCGAATCCCAGTGCACGCAGGAGCGGAGCCGCGGCCCGCAGCCGCGTGATCCCGAAGATCAACTCGCCGGGGTCAATGCCCGGCACGAACGAGTCGTAGAATTGCTCGTAGATGGCCATAACGCCGCCAGTTTGGAGCCGGTCTCGAAGCAGCGCGAGGCATTCGACGACCCGTTCCCGCGTCTCCATCGGCGAGTCGTCGACGAGGTGGTGCAGCAACACGTTGACAGTGATGAGGTCAAACCTGGGCTCGGGCAAGCGCAGCTCGAGGTCGAAGACCGAGGCACACATCGTCTGTTTGCGATCGTGGGGGACGTTGCGAGCGATCATCTGCGGCGCGTCATCAACCAGCCACGCTTGCGCCGCGGGGTATTTCGCCAGCAAGCGATCGACAAAGGCCCCATTGCCGCCACCGACGTCCAAGATGGTGCCGACCTCGTCGATATCGACTTCGGCCCCGAGCAACGCGGCGTACGGCTCGAAGTCGCGAAACGCTTGGTCGTAGTTTTCCAGCGCAGATGGGGGGAGTCGGTGACGTTCGCCCACGGCAACGGTGCTGTAGGGCCGCGCAGATGCCCTCCCCACGCGCGCTCACGCCCCGCCTCGGCCCCACGAGCCACGTCGCGCCGCGTGTCATTCCACACCTCGACTGGACCGAGCTGTGGACTAGGGGACCGCCTCGAGTACGCCCTCGGCGACGAGATCGTCCAACAATCGCCGTACATCCTCCCAGCGAAACGTCCCTTTCGCGGCCCACAAGCGCGCCTCATCTGCCCGAAAAGTGGGCGTATGCACCAGTTTTTCGGCAAACGCCACCAAATCGGGGGTATCGAACAATAGTTCGACGCCCCCGAAACGAACGAAGACTTCTGCCCCCCGATCGCCCGTTCGGCGCTCCCAACTGGGCACACTCGTGGCTCGCAGCACGGTCGTTTCGACCAAGATGATGGGTACGGCGACCCGTTCCCACGCGAGCCCGTCCCGGGTCGGAATCAGCGACCCGGGTATGTTCGCGCCGTGGACCCGAGTCGGGTCATTGAGCCAACCGGTGGGTACGAGATCTCGAGCCGATCCCTCGGACCGCTCGACCGCAAAGGCGGCACGACCGGTGTCCGCCGCCGCCCGGTCGCCGCGCGCCCGGGCGACCGACGCGTGCAACGCTCGACCCGCGCCCTCAAGCTCACCGAAGAACTCGGAGACGGTCGTCCCCGCGCCGGCGACCAGGCGCACAAACGCGTCGTTGTCCCGCTCCTGGGTGCCCAGGACCGAACGAGCCCGCCAAAAATAAGTGTCCCGACTCGCGTTCATGTCATAAAAGCCGAGCAAGAACTTGTACTGGGCGGCGTACTCGGCTCGATAGCGGCGCTCAAACCACGCCAGGCAGGTGGACTCGTCGACGGTGCCGGCCCGACAGGTGTTGACGACCCGGGCCGCCAACAAACCGGCGTAGGTTGCCGCGTGCACCCCGGTTGAGAATACGGGGTCGATAAAACACGCCGCATCGCCGACGAGCATCATCCCCGGCACGGCCAAGCGATCTGCACAGTACGAATAGTCGCGGCGAATCCGTAGTTTCCCGTAGGGACCCGTGGTGACGCGACGCGCGTCGCGGAGATACTCGGCGATCAGCGGACACTTCGCAACGAATCGCTCCATTGCCTCCGCCCCCGACAGCTCCTGCGCCGCGTGGTGGTCGACCACCACCCCGACGCTGGTGAGCGTCGGCGACAGGGGAATATACCAAAACCAGCCGTCTTCGAATGCCACACTGAGGACATTCCCCGCATCTTCGCCGGCCAGCCGACGGCCGTTTTCGTAGTAGCCAAACAGTGCACAGTTGCGAAAAAACTCGGAGTAGTGCCGCTTGCCCACCTGAGGATGTAGACGGCTTTTGTGCCCCGATGCGTCGACCACCCAAGACGCCGTGGCGCGGTGTTCCACACCCTCGTCGTCCTCCCAGACGACGCCGCTCACCCGTCCGTCGTCGCGCACGACGCGATGCACGGTCGCTCCCTGCCTGACCTGCACCCCCACGTCAGCGGCGTTGCGCAACAACAACTCGTCGAAACGACTGCGTTCGACCTGCAGCGCCTCCACAAAGCCAAGCGACCGGGTGACCGACGACTGGGCAAAGTGGAACGTCCACGGCTCCTCGTCGCGACCCCACTGGAAGGTGCCCCCCCGCTTGACGGTGAAGCCCTCGGCTTGCAGCGACTGATGAACGCCGAGTAGGCGACAGATGATCTGGGTCGTGCTCGGCAGCAGCGACTCGCCAATTTGGTATCGGGGGAAGTGCTCACGCTCGAGCAACAACACGCGGCCACCACGTTTGGCCACCAACGTGGCCGCCGTCGACCCGCCCGGGCCACCTCCCACGACGATGGCGTCGTACTCGGGCGCCATACGTCCGACCTAGTTGGCGCCCCAACGGCTGGTGACCAGCCGATTGCTGCCGCTCAGCGCTTTTTCGCCAGCCGCGTCCAACCCCGCCACCGACCACGTCCAGCCCGGGTCGCTCTGTGCGGGGTGCAGCCACTGGCGCATCCACTGCTGCAACTGCTCGGGGGAGATGGCCATCATGCCCTCGGCCTCGCGAGCCAATGCTCGCACGATCTCCGGGTCGGAAACCGCCAGATCCAACGATTCGGACCACAACGCGGTCCAGTCCTCGCCGGCCAGACTGTGCTCGACCAACCGCGCCCCCAGCCATAGTCGCGCGGCTTGGGTCAGCCGGCCCCGAGTCTGCTGCGTCTCGGCAAAACTGGTCAGCGCGCGCAGCGTCCGAGCGATTCCCGCGGGGACGTCACGGTCGAGCAGCGGCACGCGGACCAAGAACACGGCCCGGTCGCCGACGAGCTCCAGTCGAGCATCAATGGACTCTTGCACCACCCGTTGCGCCAGCCGGGCCATCGCGCGATCGGCCGCAGTCGGGGTCGGCACCACCCGGCCCAAGACCAAGGTCGGGCGTCCGCCCGAGACATCCACGTCCGGCTCGACCACGTGCAGATCGGCCTGGCCCGACCCAGCGAGGCGACCGCGGACCGATGGGAGGACCCCAAGCTCGCCACGCAGACGCTCAACCGCGCTGACCCCCGTGGGCCCGCCGCTACGCGGCGCGATCCAATCGCGGGCCAATGCGCCGAGTGTCTCGCCCGAGGCCATCGCCGTTTGGCTCGAGTGCACCACCACGACGGCGCGACGCGGATCGACCAACACCGGCCAGTCGATCGGCCGGTTCCCTTCGATCAACTCCGCGCGCGAGGCCAGCTGCGTGCCGGAGCGAAGGCCCAACAACCGGCAAGTCACATCCACCGCGGCCACCTCAGCGTGCCGCGGCACGTGAAACCGCTTGACGGCCCAGCCTTGCGCGCGGGCTCGCTGCCGGTCCGACGGCGCGGTAGCGAACACGCTGGCCAGCTTGGTGAGCACCCGCTCGAGACTCGAGTTGGGGCCCGAGAGCGCCACCTCAAGCCGTCCCGGCGAGAGATCGACGCGAACGTCGACCGAGTTGCGCTTGAGCGCCGGTGCCAGTCGCACCTCGAACACGCGCGCCCACCACAGCACTTCGCTCGCGCGCAGGAGCTTCCCATCGCCGTCGCGCGTGGGGAGGAACACACGAACGTGAAAGCCCGTCGTGTCCGATTCGTGCTGCCAATAAACCAGGGCCTGATTGTCGAGCTCGGCCCGGACCGGCGCCGGCCAAGTGGGCGCGTCGTGGACCCCCGCCTCGTCGTCTCCGTCATCCGAAAGCGGCGCAAACACGACCGGAGGCAACGTGTCGCGGCGTTTGCAGCTCCCCCCTCCGAGCAGGCTCGCCAGGCCCAGGCCGCACAGCAGCGTCCATCGCCCACGACTTCGGCTCATCGACCCCTCTTGCCAGCCGGGGCGGGAACCAACCGCACCGCGTGGGCACTCGTCCAGTCCTCGACTGACACGACGCCGGTCATCGCGTCGAGTGAAGCCAAGGCGGCGTCCCCCGTCAACGCGGCGAGAGGAACCGCCGGGCCGGGCGCCTCGGCATCGCTCGGCGCGGCCGCGGTGGGCCAGTTTGGTTGGACCCGCGCGAGCGTGGTGGCAAGATCCAAGGGAAGCCGCCGATCGTAGGCCAACGCCGCGCGCCGCTTGACTCGATGTCGGTCGAGCGCCCGCCGCCCACGACCTCGGCTCAAACGGCGGACGCGTTGATCCAGCGTCGCGCGGGCGTTTGGACTGCCGGTGACCCGCACCAGGACCACCCGGCGGGTCGGATCGTCGGTCACCGCACAACGCACGCCCACGCGTTTGGGCTCATCCCGGGCGCGCTTGAGTCGATTGAGCGCGTCGCAGAACGTTCGCGCCCCACCCTCTGCCCCGGGTCTCGCGGAGACCGGCCAAACGAAGGACTCGCCCCGACCACGGCCCCCGGGAATCTCACGCGACTGGCTCGGCTCCGGGGGGCTCACGGCCGGCGGCGAGGCGGGACCGAGCGGGAGATCGACGAACAGCGGTCGCACGCGCTGAGCCGTGCGCTGCGGGTCGCCCGGAGCGACCACCACCAAGGTGGCGCGCGCATAGTTGAACAGACGCTGCAACTGGGCGGAGATCTGACCGTCGACCATGCCGCGCAAGGCCTCGAGTCGCGCGCTGGTCAGGCGGTGGCCGTCGTGCGCCAAACCCTGGTCGTCCCAGGCGGCGGCCCACACGTCGTGGGGCACCAGCGGGTCCGGACCGCGAGCTTCGCGGGCATAGGCCAAGGACTTGAGCCACAAGTTGCGATTGACCGTCGGCGCACGGAGCCGCTGCGATTCGACCCACAACACTCGATCGAGCTGCGACGCGGGAACGAGGCTCTCGTAGCGCACCTGGGCGGCACTGATCGCCAGGCCGGCCCACCCTCCGAAGTCGTGGACAGCCGCCAACGCAGCCCCCGGTCGCAGTTCGTGGTTGCCCGCCAACAGATGGTAGGCCAGCGCCTGGACCAGACCCGGATAGTCGGCGGGGTCGTCTCGCGTACCCGCGTCGATGCGAAGCACAACCGCCGCCACAGGGAGCGAGTCGTCACGGGCCACCAGCAATCGCAGTCCGCACGGTAAGCGCTCCTCCACGGCGATGGGCTCACCGGGCATCGGCGCGGGTCTGACCGGCGCCGTGGTGTCGGGCGAGCCCTCCTCCGGGGCGGGGACTCGCGGGGCCTCGGGCGTCGTCGCCTCCGAAGCCGCCGTTGACGAGGGGGACCCGGCAACCGTGGCGGGTGGGGACTCGCGCGCCTCGGGTGCCCCGTCGACCGGTGGCGCGGCTGATTCGCGGCTGGCGGCCGGCGGCCGCTCGCGCGTCTCGGGTGCCCCGTCGACCGGTGGCGCGGCTGATTCGCGGCTGGCGGCCGGCGGC
>QKPP01000040.1:0-13909 GCA_006508105.1 Myxococcales bacterium FL481
CAGGGTGGGCCACGTCTCGCTGAGGTCGCGGCCCCCGACCCCCGAGGTGAGCAGGGGCGGGGGGACGGAGAGCCCGGGGAGGGGGGCGGCCTTGGGGGCGCCGCTGGGGTTGATCGTCGGCGCCGGCGGATGAGCCCCCGGCGACGAGCTTCCACGGCGTGCGACGGATGGGCCCACGGCTCGCGTTCCGGCGGGACGCGGAGGCCCCCCGGCGCCGCGGGGGGCGGCGATTTGTCCCGGCCGCAGCGGCGGTTGGGGGCTCGCCGAGCTCGCCGCAGCGGGCCGTGCGGCGGCCGGATCGACGACTCGAAGGGTGTACGTGGCGACCACGATCTCGTCGGCCGGGGAGATGGCTTGATTGACCGAGATCCGGCGACGATTGACGTACGTCCCGTTGGTCGAGTTCAAGTCAGCAATACTGTAACCGTGGCTGGTCTTGCGGATGCGGCAGTGGGCTCCTGACACGCCCTTCGTCGGCAAGCTGAGCTCATTTTGCGGGTTGCGGCCAATGGTGACCGTGTCGGATTCGACGGTGACGACACGTGCTTGTCCCTGGTCGGGTTGTATGGACAGTCGAATCATGGTGCTAGCGCGATTTCCCGGCGCAGTCGCGTGCTCTCGAGGCGGAGAGTAACCCGGCCGTCCACATCGATCCATGCGTCCAAACGCCGGTCTTCGCGACCGTAGCGCGTTCTTTGTCTCGTATGGGAGATTTGCGCTCGGGGCCGGGAGTTCGTGGTGGCCGGTCGCTTCGCCGAGCAGTGGGCGGGCACGTTGACACGTGGTCGGGGCTACGCCAACCTAGCGCGCGGTCTTCCGCTCATGAGCTCGTCCCGACCTGCCCCGATGCGATTCCTCCGTGTGCTCGTTGCCTTCGCGCTCCTCTCTTCTGGCACCTTCGGCTGCGCGAAGCGGGTCGTGCTCAACCCCACGGAGCTCGAACGGGTCGAGCGGGCCGGCGTGAAACGATTGCGGGTGTATCCCAGCAACAAGATCGTGCTCATGTACGAAAAGAAGGCACGAGAGGGCTCGTACGAGGTGCAGCGACGGGTCGAAGAATCCGAGCGGCGCGACGAGATCAAACATGTGATCACCAAGAACACCGCGGGCCAGGTGATCGACAGCGAAGACGTCAACGGGGCCAAGATGCTCTGGGTGACGTTTGACCCGTCCTGCGAAGTCAAGGCGTGCGCATTCGGGTTCGCGCAAAGCGAGAACGGGCCCTATCGACTCGCGGTGCTCCCCCCTCGCGAGGAGGCCACGGACCCCATCCCCTACCGCGGTTGCAAGCGCAAGGGGACGCGACTCAAGTTGGGCAAGGTGGCCTCGTTGGCTGAGATGAACGACGTCTACTTGCTGAAAAAAGGCGGCGGGAAGGTGTTGACCGTCGAGCTCGAGATTCTCAAAGTCACCGACAAGGGCGTGCGGACCAAGGTTCAGCGCAGCCGCGGGATCGAGTAGACGGCCGAGACGGCGCGGTTGTGGGTCGCACCGCGGCGCGTCGCGTCGGCCAAACCTATCGACCGGAGCGAGGACGTGACGCGAGGACCCGGCGGGTCGTTTGGAGTCGAGGATCCACCGGCGCGGCGGGCCCGAGCGGCGGGCGAGTCGGGTGGAAGCGCCGGGATGGGGACGAGGCGTGGGATTGCAGGCATCGCGTCGCGCCTGGCGGTGGCCGTGCGCCGGGTCGGATCCTCGCGCGAGGGGCGGGACGCAGCTTCGGCCGCCGTGCGACCACCTGCGCTGGGGACGGTCGACGCCGGGCGACTTCCCCTCCCTTCAGCCGGGCACTAGCATCCGGTTGACGATGTCCTCCTCCCCGTACGAAGGCGAGTCCAAACCAGGTCGTCCCCATCCGTCCTCCCCGCGCTCCGCCGCGGTGGAGCGGCGGCACTCGACGGCGCAGCCGGGCGACGCGGCTTCGCGTCAGAAGCGGGGCGCACCGGGCGGGACCGCCTCGAAGCTCGGCACGTGGATACGCTCGGCGCTCCTCGTCGCTCCGCTGGTCGTGCTGGGCTACGTGGTGTTCACCCGGGCACCGGATCCGGTGGGATCGGGCGGTGCGTCGCTACCGGCCGCCGACGAAGACACCCTCGTCAAATCCCCGTTGTCCGATGCCGATTTGCCCCGCGTCGCCGAGATCATGGTCGCGCTGTGGAACGGAACGGCGGTGGCCGACCTGGGACCGGTGCCGGCGCGATTGCAAGAGCGCGCGCAGCCGATCTACCTCGCTGCACGTCACGACGGGGTCCGCCGTCAGCGACGGTGGCAAAACGGAAAGGGCACGGTGGTGGAAGCGCTCGCGGCCGGGATCGGTCGACTCCGCCAACAGCTTGGAGCCAAGGCGAGCGAGATCGACGCGCTCAGCGTCGATTTGTCGCATTCGTTTCGCACCGTGGAGTTCCAGTACCTTCGGAGCAAACCATTTCGCCGATCGCATCGTGGGGTCTTCGGAGTCGAGATCCGTCGCGGCGACGACGTATTGCGCTACGGGCCGAGCCGGGTCATCGACTCCAATCGCGGTCCGAATCGCATGCGTGAGGTCTTCCGCGACCGTTACGATCTCACCGACGAGCAGAGCCAGGACGACGAGGTGACGTTCCGCGTGTTCCGAGCGGACGAGCTGCTGGTGAAGCTCGGGACGACCCCCCGGGCCAAGCGTCTCTTTCGGGGCAACGAGGTCGTGGATGTGTCGGCGGTCTCCGCCGCATCGCTGGGGCGCTGGGCCGACCTCGCCATCGACTGGCTGCGCAACAACGTGCACGACGACGGTCGACTCACCTACCTGTACTGGCCGTCTCCCATGCGCGAGGCGCCGCCGACTAAGAACAACATGATCCGGCAGTGGATGGCGACCGTGGCGTTGGGCCGTTGGGCGGCCGACCGCAACGACGCGATGACGTGGGATCTCAGCGAGCGCAACATCGACTACAACCTGGCCAAGTTCTACCGCGAGCAGGACGGGCTCGGGATGATCGAGCGACTCGGCAAGGTCAAGCTTGGGGCCATGGCGCTGGCGACGTTGGCGATTGTCGAGCACAAAAACCGCGCCAAATGGGCGGGTCAAGAAGCGGCGTTGCGACGGAGCATCGACTCGCTTTGGCACGACGATGGCTCGTTTACCACCTTCCTAAAGCCCGAGGGTCGCAACGACAACACCAACTTTTATCCCGGAGAGGCGCTGCTCTTGTGGGCGGTGCTGTACGACCAACAACCCGATCCGGCGCTGCTCGAGCGATTCATGCGGTCGTTTCGCTACTATCGAGCCTGGCACCTTGACGAGAACAATCGCAATCCCGCGTTCATCCCCTGGCACACCCAGGCGTACTATCTGGTGTGGACGCACACGCAAGATGAGAAGCTGCGTGACTTCGTGTTTGAGATGAACGACTGGCTGCTCGGGGTGCAACAGTGGGATGACGCCAACCATCCCGATGAACGAGGGCGGTTTTACGCTCGCGATCGAGGCTTCGGGCCGCCCCACGCGTCGTCGACGGGCGTGTACATCGAGGGGCTGATCGATGCGTTTCGCCTCGCACGAGCGGTGGGCGACGACAAGCGCGCCGAGGCGTATCGGTTGGCCTTGGTCCGTGGGATGCGAAGCCAACTGCAACTGCAGTTTGCCGACGAGGTCGACTTATCCTACGTCGCCGCAGACCAACGACATCGAGTCCGTGGCGGCATTCGAACAACGACTTACGACAACTCGATCCGATGCGACAACGTGCAGCATCCCTTGATGGGGATTCTCAAGGTGCTTCGCACGTTTCAAGATAGCGACTACCAACACCCCTAGGCCGCGACCTCAGGATGCGCGGCCGGGCGAGTTGGCGATTGCGGGGCAGTTTTGCGGCGCAACCCGGTGAGCCGGCACCGTTGGCGGCCGGGGCCGACCACGGGCTTTGCTCACCCCAGCATTCATTCGCTCCCGTGTCGCAGCCGGACCCGGCCGTCCTCGTCGAGCGTCTTCCAAAACGCAGGCCAGGCGGGGATCTCCACCATGGTGGGCAGCACGTCGTCGAAGTTGTGTGGGTAGGTGCGCTGCAGAAACTGCACGACCGCCTCCGGCGACGGAGACTCGACAAAGTGGGCTTCGAAACGAGGGTACTCGTAGCGGAACTTTCGCAACCGAGCGTCGCTCATCGTGTGCCCGTCAGGTGGCGCTCCGTTGAACCCACAACACCTCGTCGTAGCCGGCCCGACCGGCGACGGCGCGGCTGAACACGAACAAGAAGTCACTGAGGCGATTGAGATAGCGGATCGCCTCGGGTCGGACGTCGGACGCTTCGGCGAGCGCGACCGTCGCTCGTTCGGCCCGGCGGCACACGGTACGGGCGAGGTGCCCGGCCGTGGCCGAGGGCCCGCCCCCGGGCAGGATGAAGCTGCGCAGTGGGGCCAGCGGCTCGTTGTAGCGGTCGATGTCGGCTTCCAGCGCCTCGACCCGAGCCGCAGACACCGTGATCTTCGCCGCGCCCGCGGCCGCGCCCGGCGTCGCGAGCTCGGCCCCGAGGTCGAACAGCTCTTGCTGGATGCGGGCGAGCACCTCATCGAGTGATCGCCGAAACGCCACGTGTTCGGCCGACGCCAGCTTCGGGTCGCGAGCAAGCTCGAGGCGGACCAGGCCGACGACGGCATTGAGTTCGTCGACCTCACCGTAGCAGCGCACCCGAGCGTCGTTTTTGGCCACGAAGCGACCGTCGGCGAGCATGGTTTGGCCGCCGTCTCCGGCCTTGGTGTAGACTTTGCTGATGTAGACCATGGTCGGAGACGCGCGGTTCGGGTTAGCCCATGATCAACGCCATCGACGAACCGATGTCGGATGGCGTCTCGGCGATGCGGACCCCCGCCTCCGAAAGCGCGGCGAGCTTGTCCGCTGCGGTGCCTTTGCCCCCCGAGATGATGGCCCCCGCGTGACCCATGCGCTTGCCGGGCGGCGCGGTCTGGCCGGCGATGAAGCCCACCACCGGTTTTTTGACCTCGGACTTGATGTACGCGGCTGCGTCTTCTTCGGCCGTGCCGCCGATTTCGCCGATGATCACGATACCCTCGGTGGCCGGGTCGGCGTTGAACATCTCGAGCACATCGACGAAGTTTGTGCCGTTGACCGGATCGCCACCGATACCGACCGCGGTGGTCTGACCGAGGCCCAGCGTGGTGAGTTGGTGCACCGCCTCGTAAGTGAGCGTGCCGGAGCGCGACACCACGCCGATGCGTCCGGGTTGGTGGATGTAGCCGGGCATGATGCCAATGCGACACTCGTTGGGCGTGATCACGCCCGGGCAATTGGGTCCGATCAGCCGACTCGAGCGGCCCTGGAGGTAGCGCTTGACCGACACCATGTCGCGTACCGGGATGCCCTCGGTAATGCACACGATCAGCGGGATATCGGCGTCGGCGGCCTCCATGATCGCGTCTGCAGCGAACGGTGGCGGCACGAAGATGACCGTCGCGTTGGCGCCGGTGGCCTCTCGGGCTTCTCCCACGGTGTCGAACACCGGCACGCGATCGAGCACGGTCTGCCCGCCCTTGCCCGGCGTGACGCCGCCGACGACTTGCGTGCCGTAGGCGAGGGATTGCTCGGCGTGGAACATGCCCACGTTGCCGGTGATGCCTTGCACCATGAGGCGCGTGTTCTTGTCGACCAAAACGCTCATCGGACTCGCTCCACGATCTTCGCCGCTGCGTCGCGCAGTGAATCGGCGGTGGTGACGTTGAGCCCGCTCTCCTCGAGGAGTTTGCGTCCGAGCTCGACGTTGGTGCCTTCGAGGCGCACGACCAACGGTACGCGCAACCCCACTTCACGGACGGCCGCGATGACGCCCTGCGCGATCGTGTCGCACTTCATGATGCCGCCGAAGATGTTGACCAAAATGCCGCGAAGGTTGGGGTCGCGGGTGATGATCTTGAAGGCGGCCGTGACTCGCTCCACCGTGGCGCCGCCACCGACGTCGAGGAAGTTGGCCGGTTCCGCCCCGAAGAACTTGATGATGTCCATGGTGGCCATCGCCAGGCCGGCGCCGTTGACCATGCAGCCGATGCTACCGTCGAGGTTCACAAAGCTCAGATCCCACTTTTTGGCTTCGAGCTCGGCCGCGTCCTCCTCATCGGGGTCGCGCATGTCTTCAAGGGCCGCGTGGCGAAACAACGCGTTGTCGTCGAAGTTGGCTTTGGCGTCGAGGGCCAGCACGTCGCCGTGGCGCGTGATGACCAGCGGGTTGATTTCGAGCAGCGAGCAGTCGAGACGATCGTAAGCGGTGACCAGCTTACCCACGAACTTCGCAAACGACGACGCCGCCTTGCCCGACAGCCCGAGTCCGAACGCCAGCTTGCGAGACTGAAATCCACCCAGCCCGATGGCGGGGTCGATGCCTTCGCGCAGGATCTTCTCCGGGTTGCTCTCGGCGACCTCCTCGATCTCGGTTCCTCCCTCAGTGGAGGCCATGATCGTGACACGACTGGTGGCGCGGTCGAGCGTCACGCCTAAGTACAGCTCGCGCTCGATGTCGATGCCTTGCTCGATGAGCAGGCGCTGGACGACTTTGCCCGCCGGCCCGGTTTGCACCGTGACCAAGCGACTGCCGAGCATCGACTGCGCCGTGTTGTAGGCCGCGTCGGCGCCTTGCACGACCTTGACGCCACCGAGGTCCGGGTGCTCGACAAATCGTCCTTTGCCGCGACCACCAGCGTGGATCTGCGACTTGACGACGACGTACTGATTGCCGCTTTTGGTGATGATGTCGGCGGCCGCCGCTTTGGCCTCGGCCGGCGAAAAGGCCACCTGCGACAAGGGGACAGGCACCCCTTCGGCTCGCAGCAAGTCCTTGGCCTGGTATTCGTGGATCTTCATCGTGATCTCGATTCGATAGGCGTTTGCGCTAGTAGGGGAGGAGCTTGACCACGTCTCGCACGGCGTTGGCCGAAATCTCGAGCATGTCTTTTTCTTTGGGGCCGAGCTTCATCTCGATGATCCGCTCGACGCCGTTTTTCCCGAGCACGGCCGGCACGCCGATGTAGAGATCGTTGTACCCGTACTCGCCCGAAAGCAGGCACGCACTCGGCAGGACGCGCTTGCGGTCGCGCACGATGGCCTCGACCATGGCGCACGAGGAAGCAGCGGGCGCGTAGTAGCCAGAGTAGCCCAACAGACCCACGATCTCGCCGCCGCCTTTGCGGGTACGTTGAATGATCGCGTCGATTTTGTCTTGAGGCAACAGCTCGGTCAGCGGGATGCCGGCGACGGAGGTGTGAGACGGCAGGGGGACCATGGTGTCTCCGTGGCCGCCCAACACCATGCCGTGGATGTCCTCGACGCTGACGCCCAATGCCTCCGACAAGAAGTACTTGTAGCGTGCGGTGTCCAAGACCCCGGCCATGCCGATGACACGCTCTTTGGGGAACCCGGACTCGTGGAAGGCGACGTGGCACATCGCATCGAGGGGGTTGGCGACGCAGATGATCACGGCCTCGGGCGAACGCGTGGCGATCTCTTTCGTCACGCCCGCGACGATCTTGCGGTTGATCTCGACGAGCTCGTCACGGCTGGTGTACTGCCCGGTCTTGGGGTCTTTGCGCCGCGGAACACCGGCGGTGATGACGACAACATCTGAGTCCGCGGTCTCGTCGTAGCCGCACGAGCCGACGAGTTTGCAGTCGAATCCCATCACCGGAGACGACTCGGCGAGGTCGAGCGCTTTGCCCTGCGGAAAGCCGTCTTGGATGTCCACGAGCACCACATCACCGAGGTGCTTTTGCACGGCCCAGTGCGCCGTGGTGGCTCCCACGTTCCCAGCTCCAACGATCGTGATCTTGTTGCGTCGTGACATGTTGCTCCTGCGGCCCAGGGATATACCAGCGACGACGTGCGCGTCCACGTTGGGATGGGGACGCACGGCAACTGGCCGCTGCGCCGGTCGTTCAGGGCCGGTCCGAGAGTAGAACGACGCCGAGGAGGCAGGGCAGCGGTTGATGCGCTGACCGCATCGCGGATCGAGCTGAGCTTGTCCGGGGAAGCCTCCCTCGCGAGCGAGGTCGCGGTGCGGCTTGACTCGCACGAACGTGGCGCAGCCGAGACGGCACGCGGAACCGGGGTCCGACGCGGTTTTCAGCCCGTTTCGAGCCGCTCGCCTGGTTGCCCTCGCCCTCGCACGCTAACGTATAAGAAGATGGGGTACGAGCGTCACGTCGCCTGCGCAGTTTTGCCGGCTGATGACCACTTCGAGTGTGTACGCGGGGAAGTCGAGGGGCTCACTGCGGCGCTGCGGAGGATCTGCGCGAGCAATTTTCCCGTGCGCCAGGGGTACCTCACGCTGAGCGAGCCGCTTGACGACGGTCAACTCGGCGTACGCTTGCGGGTCATCCACAACGACTTTTGCGGAGATGTGGAGCTCGCGGTCGATTTCGACGGGGCGCCTGCGGCCGCCGGGTCCACGGCGATTCGCGTGCGGACCTCGGCCGGCTCTCAGGAGTTGGCCCGACTCGAGCACCTTGCCGCCCGGTGGGTGGCGTTTTGCCGCCCGGCCGGCGCTGGTTTGGGGGCGTTGTTGGTGATTGCGGGGACGATCGCGCTAGGCGGGATCGGCAACCTGCTGTTCGCGGCGATGTTCGTGTTGGTGCTCGCGGTGGCGTTGCCGATGGTCGGCTGGAGCGTGGGGGGATTTGTCGGCGAGCGCTTGGCCAGTGGCACCCACGACCGCGCGATTGACCGCGTGTGCTCCGACGGCGCGCTGCAGCGGGATCTGCTGCGGTGGAAGGCGGTGTCTCGTCATCTGGTCGCACGGCGGCGACACGGTCGACGTGGTCGCCGTCTGCCGCCATTTCGGCGTTGAATCGAGCGGCACAGCCAGTGGGGTCGGGCGGCCCGAATTTGGGGCGGTCACCCCCGGCATGCGGGTGCATATCCGTCACCCGTGAGTCGACTGTTTGCGATGGCTTTGGTCTTGGCCCTGCCCCTGCTCGCTGGCTGTGGCGACGACTACCGTGAGCCCGTCGATGCGCGGGCCGAGGCCTGGCAGCGTGCTTTGGACCGCGGTCGCTGGCGCGCGACGGTGCAGGTCCGAGCTCCGAGGTGGCCGGTCTCCGGGCGCGTCGCGATCGAAGTGGCCTCGACGGTGCCCCTTGCGCGATCCATCCGGACGGCGGGGCTGACCGGGAGCGAGGCGCGTTGAGCCCGGGCCCCCGCGCCCGCGCATCGCTTCGGGTCGCGTCGCGGCACCCGCTTTTTTGCCCCGCCACGACGGCGATTGCTAGCCTGCGGTTGGGATGGCCGGCCTCAAAGCAGGGGGAAGACCCGTCGCGGGGCGCCGCGTGAGACGTGGAGTCAGCCGCGCGGGCGCCAAGCCGTGCCGTCAACGCTCAGCTTCGACGACGCGGTGCGTCGGCTTCGAGCCCTTGCCGATCACCCGGCAACCGTGCCGACGTCGGGACCGGCCGCTCGGTCGCTTGGGAGCGTGGCGCGGTGGATGGATCGCGGCCGCCGTGGTGGTGGCCGAGGTCAGTGCGTGTGCATCGACCCGGCCGGATAGCCGGGCGCCGCACGAGGTCGAGTGCGCCGCGACATCGGAGGACTGCGCGGCGTTGCGGCAGCGCGTGCGCCGTTTGGAGGCCCGCGTGCGCCAGCTCGAGGACGGGAGCGAAGCGAGCCAGGATCGCAGCCCGGGCCGGGCCAACGAGTCTCTCGGGGCCGGGTTGCCCGTGGTCAAGCTCACGCCGCCGGGTCACGGTGGTACGGAGCCGCCGGCGGGTCGGTCGGGGGCCGGGACCGACCACCTCGACGCGGGCTCGACCCGTGAGCTCGACGCGGGTGAGCCGTCGCTCGCGGAGCCGCGCGAGTCGACGACCGCGGAGACGGCCCGCCCGACGGCGGGCACCTCGAGTCAGCCCTCCGCTCCCGACCAACCCCACGCCTCCCATGCCCCGGTGGCCGTCCCGCTTGCCGCCGGGGAAGCGGGGAGTGGCGATCCCCCGCCGGCGCGGTACCGGCTCGTCGGCACGCGGCTCGTCGATCTGACCAAAACCAGCCGCGTGTCGGAGCGGCGGCGTCGCGGACGCGCCCGCAGTGGCCGAGCCGACGATCCCGTTCTGCTGGCCTACCGAGAGGCGATGGATCTGTACCACCGGGGCCGATACGCCGAGGCGGAACGTCGCTTCGCCCAGCTCGCGCGGTCCCATCCCGAGCACGCGTATGCCGACAACGCGTTGTACTGGCAGGGGGAGGCGGCGTACGACCAGCAACGGTACGCGGATGCGCTGGCGGCGTTTACGGACGTCGTGGAGCGCTACGGCGGCGGGAACAAAGCGCCAGACGCCCTGCTCAAGATCGGGCTGTGCTACGGGCGGCTTGGCGATCGGGCGAACGCGCACGATGTGCTCACGCAGTTGATCGCGGCGTATCCTCGTTCGAAGGCTTCGCGCGTGGCCAAAAAACGGCTCTCGGACTACGCGGAAACGGAAAACTAGGCACCATGGGTCGTCTCCACCTCGCGATTGTTTGGACCGCTTTGGCGATGGGGGGGGCAGGCGACGCGGTGTCGGCCCCCGCTCCTCCTCCCCGCGAGGGTCCGCCCGACCCCTACCCGAATCCGCCGGCGGCCAGGTTTGACCCCGCCACCCAGCGCTCGCCTGGATTCGTCGACAAGCCGAGCACTCGGCCACCCGATCGCACCATGGGACCGAGCCGACGGGTGGATACCGAAGGCTACGAAGAGACCGGTTACACGGTGATCGGACCGGAAACGATGGGGGTCGAGACGCAGCCGGGGTTCGTCCCCGCGCGGCCGCAGTTCCATGTGGTCCAAAGCGGCGACACGTTGTGGGACATCTGTGCCAACTACTTCGACGACCCGTACCTGTGGCCCAAGCTGTGGTCGTTCAACGAACAGATCACCAATGCCCATTGGATCTTCCCCGGCGACCGCATTCGACTGTCGGACCCCGTCGACGGCGCGCGGGTCTCCGGGCAAGCTGGCCCCGGCCTTCGGTTCACTCGAACCGACTACGGAGCGCCGTCAGCATCGCAGTTCGCGTACGTCTTGGGACGCTTCGCCTATATCGATGAGGCGCAACTGCAGCAACACATGGAGATCATCGGCGGCGCGCGGGCCAAGGTGATGATGGCGGACCGAGATACCGCCTATCTCGGCTACGATCCGGCCCATCCGCCGATCGCCGGCGAGCGGCTCGCGGTGTATGAAGTCCAGCGACCGATTCACGACATGGCGGTGCGGGGGCGCCGGCACAAGCGGTACAAACGGGGAGACCGATTGGGCTATCTCGTCGAGATCGTCGGCGAGGTTTACGTCGAGCGACTGGCGAAGAAATCGGCACAGGCGAAGATCGTGAATTCGGTTCGTCCGATCGAGCGAGGCTACAAAGTCGGCGAACTGCGCAACCGCTTCGATCGCATCGGGCCGGTGCCGGCCCAGTCGTCGGCGATGGGGCTCGTGGTCCAAGTGATCGACGACTTGACGCTGGTTGGCGAGCGCCAGTTCGTCGTCGTCAACCTCGGCCACAAGGCCGGCGTCGAAGTGGGCAACTTGCTCGAGGTCGTCCACAAAGGCGACGCGTACACGCCTGATCATGTGTTGGACATCCCGTACTCGTCCGGTCATCCCCGTCGCGTGGTGGGAAAGATCCTCATCGTGCAAGTCGAGCCCCGCGTGGGGCTGGGGCTGGTGGTCGACGCGAAACGAGAGATCGTTCGCGGGGACCCGGTCGAGCTGCGAGCTCCCAGCGTCGATGCGGGCCAGCCCGTGACGCGCGGCGACCCGGATGCGGCGAGCGGAACCGTTCGCCTCGGCCCCGCCAACTAGCTTGCAGTCGTCTGGGGCCAAGCCCCGATCGCGGCGCTCGGACCCGCTGCAGCCGCGGGCGCCGGCACCGGCCCCGATCGGCCGTCCCCGGGTCGGTGACGCGATGTCGAAACGGGTTCGGCCGACGGGGACGGGGCCGGGACCGTGCGGACGGGCCCCGGACGAGGGGCGGTCGAGATCGCCGGCAACGCGATCTTCCTCAAGCGCCGGCCACCGTCGCGCGATAGGGGAGTCGGCTCGCGGACGAGAGCCGGCAAAGCGCAGCATGAACCTCTCATTCGGCGGCGTCCACGACACCGACGCCACGCTTTTGAGCGACGCGATCGCTCGCGGCGCGAGCGTCCTCGTCTTGGTACCGGGGGGCAAAGACCCGGTGACCGCACGGTTCCAGCGCCACGTGGGCTCGCGGATCGCCTTGGCCATGAGCTTGGGCCACGAGCCACAGGTGGGTGGTCAGTACACGCTGTTTTTCTGCGCGGGGTTTCAGCTGTACTGGTTCCACACCGAATGCCTCAGCGCGCGGCAGGTGGAGGCGTCGAGTCGGATCCTGATGCTGGACATGCCCAACGAGCTCCCCGTGGCCGAGCGCCGGCGAGATGCTCGGATCCCGCTGCCGTCCACCCTCGGTCTCACCGCGCACCTGGTCGTGAGCTCGGGGCTGGCCGAGAGCGTGCCCGTCCTCGATGTATCGGCCGGCGGAGCCTCCCTCGCGGTGTTGCGTCCGGACTTTGGTTCGATCCGCTCGGGGGCCCACGGCGATGTCACGTTTCACGCGGCCTCCGTCACGGTGCAGCTGCACACGCGGGTTGCCCAGGTGGGTGAGGAGCAGTGCGGTCTGGAATTCGTGCGTCCGCTCAGCGACCCGTTGGCGTTGTATGCACTCGACGGCATCGTTGCGGCGGCGCGGGACTACTGGACGCGTTGCGTGACCTCCGAGTCCGCTTGAGGCCTATCGGGCCGGTCGAGCCACACCAGCCGCCTGCCCGTGGGCGGCGGTGCGGGTCGTCGGAACCGAGCCGCGCTTGAACGCGGCGCGTCGCCCCTCAACCGCTTGATTCACGACCGACCGGCCGGGCGCGACCCGCCGCGTGCCCGTGGGCGGCGGCGATGCGGGTTGTCGGGGCCGGGCGGTGCGCGGGCGCTCTACGATTCTCCGATTGGCGTTCGCTGGGGCCCTGACCGTACGCAACGGCGCTCGGTGGGGGGTCGATAGGCTGGGCATGTTCGACCCCCGATTCGAGACCGTGTCGCGGGCACCGGCCGCCGCCTTGGGCTTGGCCGGCTCGCGGGTGTTCGATGTCGCTGGCTGCCTACCGCCGGCGCCGCGCTTGGCCATTGTCGGCAGTCGGGCGGCGCACCGCCGCGTCCGTCGACTTGTTCCCGCCATGGTGGCGGCCGCGGGGGGCTGTGGCTGGTCCATCGTCTCCGGTGGAGCGCTCGGCATCGATGGTGACGCTCACCGGGCGGCGTTGGCCCACGGGGTGCCCCAACTCGCCGTGCTGCCCTGCGGCCGTGATCGGCCGTATCCGCCGGATCACGAGATGTTGTTCGCTCGCCTCGTCCGAGAGGGCGGTGGGGGCTTGTTGTTCGCGCAACCGCAAGGCGCGGCGCCCTCGCGCTCCATGTTCGCGAGCCGCAATACGATCGTGGTCGGTCTCGCGCGGGCAGTGATTGTGGCTCAAGCGGCGGTGCGTTCGGGCTCATTTGGGACCGGGCGGCTCGCGTTGCGGCAAGGCAAGCGCGTGTTGGTTGGCGCGGGTTCTCGCGGCTGTGCGACGCTGATGGCGCTAGGTGCCGAGCGCATGCCTGCGGCCACTGAGCTCGCCGATCTGCAGGCGGCGATCGAGGGCTGGCTCGAGGCCGTGGTCGACGATCGGCCAGCCCCGTGGACGGACGCGTGGCCCGGTCATCTGCAGTGGCTGCGGCCGTACTTCGCGGAGCGGGGCTCGAGGGGGCTCACCGTCGATGACCTGCCAGATCCGCTCGCGGGGCTGTGTGCGCTGACCGAGGCCGAGTCGAGGCGTTTGGTCGAAGAGGTGGCGCCGGGTCGGTTCGTCGCGGCGTAGCGCCACGACGGGGGCCGGTCGAGGACCGGCCGCAGC
>QKPP01000040.1:13919-19562 GCA_006508105.1 Myxococcales bacterium FL481
GATCGATCTGGGCGTTTTGGGCGTCGATCCGATCGATATCGTCCATCAGTTGGCGGTGATCGGGCAGTCGCGGGGCGAGGTTGCGTAGTGAGGTGGCGGGGTGCGGATCGTCGAGTTGGGCCACGAAGTAGCCGTCAGCGCTGCGCATGAGCAGCGCCAACGTGGTCCACGGCTCGGTGGGGCATTCGCCGCCATCGACCACGTGGCGGTACTCGAGGGCCAAGTCCGTGAGCCCGTCGCGATTCGGATCGACGAACGACAACATGACCCCGCTCGTCGGGGGGGCCGTGAATGGAGCGAGGACCGTCAGCGCGCGGTGTTGTTCATCGAGGAGCGCGAGTCGTGGTGTCGGCGAGTCGTCGGTGACGAAGACCACCACCGAGTCCTCATCACCGAGTCGGCCGTGCGGGGGCAGGGCGTATTGCTGCGTCACGGTTGCCACCTCGGGGAGAGGCTTCATCGCGGATGGGGACATCAGCTCGATGCCACGCAGCCGCGCGTGGCTCTTCGGGTCGAGGTGACCCGCGCGCGCGAGGTCGTCGAGCAGCGCGATGCGGGACCAGGTGGCGGCCGCCCGAAGCGAGGTGCCCGTCGGAGCCGTTGCGGTGGCGCTCGTCACCGCAGGGCTGGGGGACGGGGCGGACGCGGGCGGGACTGGGGTCTGCACGCCTCGCGCTGCCGCAGCGGCTGGCGAGTCGGCGGCCGGCAAACTCCGACCCGGCCAGTCAGCGGCGGCCGGCGACGCCGCCGTAGCCGAAGCGCGGTTGCTTGCGGGGTCGACCTCGACCGACGACGCGATGGACTGCGTCGGGGCGCTCAGCGACAGGGCAAGCACGAAAGGGGCTCGGATCTCCCCGTCGCGTGCCTCGGGTCGCACGAGGGTCACCGTGGGGGGGAGCACCAGCCGGATGGTTCGCGGAGTTGTCCCGACGTAGTGGCTGGTGTGATGGCTGGCGGCGACCTCGTCCAACGTCTCGATGCGCACAAGCACCCGACCCCCGGCGGCCGGGTAGACCACGCCGCTGGTCCACCGCGCTCGTGATCGGCCCGTCTCGAGCCGCCCATCCGACCTCGCCTCGAAGCGCACGAGTTCGTTGGGCGCGGCTTGGCCGAGCGCGTCGGCGATGGCCTCGGTCAACGGCGGGATGGACTGGGGCGAGAAGATGGGGCGTACCGCTTCGCGTCCACGGACGCCGAGTGGCGTGTACCCGATCTCGCTCACGATCGCAGCGAGGCTTGCGGCCGACGGCTTGGCGTGGGAGTCCGCAACTCGACGTTCCGTGCCGCGCGGGACGGTTTCGATTCCCACGCGTAGCTGGGGCTCATCGACGAGCGTCCGGGGTGGACGCGACGAGGGCGTACGGCAAGCACTGAGCAGCCATGCGAGCCCGAGGGCCACGCGGCTCGCTCGCCAGGCCCACTCGAGACGGGGCAAATTCCCTTGCCGACCACCGTTCCGGATCGGCGGTGGGTGATGGCTTGGCGCGCAGGTTGGGTCCGCCCGCATGGCCGGTGGGGGTCTTCGCGAGGTTCGGGCGATGCCGCGGGCATCTCGGTGCGTCGACCGACGGCGCGGGTGCGGATTCGGTGCCAAACCACCCGATGACGAGCGGAGGCTCGCGAGGATCGGCAGTCGCATGTGGTGGGGGTCGGGCTGGCGATGAATGCTCAGGCGTGGGCGGGCAGCAACTGGCGCAGTCGAGACACGTTTGCGGGATCGCGAAGGTCGACCACGGGGGTGTTGTCGTACTGCTCAAAAAACAGCGATGCGGGCGTGGTCTCCGATACCTCCAGCGAGCGGCGGATTCGACGGTGGTCCGGGATGAAGCCGCGACCCAGCAGACGCTCAATGCTGTACTGGATGGTGCCTTGCAGGCCGCACACCATCACCACCGCGCGGTCGGGGGTGAGCCCTCCGGTCGGCAGCCCGAGGCGTTCCTCGAGTTGCGTCAGACGATCGGGGAGAAAAAAGTCCTCCACGCGCCCGGTCGAGCCGGTCCAGTCGGGTACTTCACGGGGGCGGCTGATTGTCGGCAGGTAGTGCAGTCCGAGATCGCGCTGATACGTGGTGAGTTCGTCCGCGTACCCGAGCTCGGCGGCGTAGCTGGCCCCGTGCAACACCACGTATTGCGCGAGCGAGCGCGCGTTGGCATTGGCGTCGCCGCGCAACATCGACAGAAACGGCGCGAGCCCAGTGCCGGCGGCAACGAAGACTTTGAGTCGGTCGTCATCGGGTCCGATCGTGTCGTCGACAGTGAATCGCCCGGTGGCGCCGTTGCGGCAAAACAGGCGGTCGCCGACCCGCAGGCGCCAGAGCAGCGGGGTGAGTGGATTGTCGGATTCAGGGTGCGCGACCAGCCGAATGTAGAATTCGAGCGCGTCGCTTCGTTGAGGCGCCGACGCGATCGACATGGGTCGCCGCACGCTGCCCAGCTCGGGCTTGGCTTCGTTGTTGAGGCCGATGGTGGTGTACTGACCGGCCACGAACGCCGGATCGTTCGCAATGGGCTGGTCGAGCGTGAGCTCGAAGCAGGCCAGGTGGGACGATAGATCGAGGCGCTTTGTCAACGTTGCGTTGTATTCGAGCTTCGTACCCATAACCCGCTCACTATAGCCGGCGACGCCGATGACGAACAATGCGTTATTCGCGGTCGGGTCGGAAGTCGAGGGTGATGGTGCCCGTCGGGGTGTCGGGCTGTGTAGGCGTTAGCTCGCCGATCATAGCTGCGTCGTGTCCCGTCGCCGCCAGTCGATCGACCATCGCCTCGCTCTGCGACGGGTCGACGCACAGCAGCAGGCCACCGCTCGTTTGCGCGTCTGCGAGCAGTATGGTGCGCACGGGGTCGGCTGGGCCGACGCGTCGCAGGGACGGTTCGACGAACTGCAGGTTGGCGCGACTGCCCCCGGGGACCCGCTGGTGTCGGGCGTGGTCGACTGCGCCCGGCAACCACGGAACGTTGGCGACTCGTAACGTCGCGGCGAGGTCGCTGCCTCGCAAGATGTTGCGCAGGTGGCCGAGCAATCCGAACCCGGTGACGTCGGTGCACGCGGTGGCGCCAAAGCTCACGCCGATGTCTCGCGCGTCGCGGTTGAGACGGCAGCAAGTGGCAACCATCGCCTCGGACTCCGAGGCTGTTGCGACGCCTTGCTTGATCGCCGTGCCGACGACGCCGGTGCCCAGCGCTTTGGTGAGAACCAGGTGCTGGCCGGGCTGCGCGTTGCGATTGGACCAGACCCGTCGGGAGTCGACTTCACCGGTCACCGACAGCCCAAACTTGATCTCCGGGTCGCGCACGGTGTGGCCCCCAACGATGGGCACCTTGGCTTGCGCACAGACCTCGGCCGCGCCGGCCATGATCTCGCGGAGCACCTCCAGCGGCAGCTTGTCGTCGGGAAAGAAGACCAAGTTCAGGGCGTACAGCGGGGTCCCGCCCATGGCGTAGACGTCCGAGAGGGCGTTGCAGGCTGCGAGTGCACCAAACCCGCGGGGATCGTCGACCAGTGGCGCGATCACGTCGGCCGTGAGCACCAAGTTCCGGTCTTCGACCCCGGGCATTCGAACGATGGCGGCATCGTCCGAAAACTCCGAGCCGACCAGCACCCCCGTTTGGGGATCTTGAGGAGCCACACCTTTGAGGACCTCGACGAGGTCACCGAGCCGAAGCTTCGCGGCTCAGCCACCTCCCGTGGCGAATTGGGTGAGTCGGACCTGATCGGTTGTGGGTGCCATCACGTGAGGATAACCGAGGCTGGTTGGAACGTTGGGCCGCGCCGTGCCTGCGACCGCGCAAAAGCGGGTCGTCCGAGTCTCTTGACGCGGCCTGATGGGCACGTGCCAATCGCGCGGAGGCGGTTCGCAGCGCATGGCGATGGCTCGGACCACGCCAGCCGGTCTCCTAGTGCTGAACATCCGCAGCCGAAACCGGGGCCAATCGCCCGATGCTCGCCCGTCGGCAGATCGCGGGAGGAGATGAACGTGTCCCCGTCTGTGATGTAATTCACGTGGTAGCTACTGCGCCCCTGGAGCGAACACCCTGCGAGGGGGGCCGACATGTGGCGCTCGGGCGTCCCGCCCGCCCGGAAGGCTTGCTCGCTTACCGACGTTGAATGCGGTGATTCTCGGCACGAGCTCGGTTCATTTCGACGATCGACAAAACCATGTAACATGACGGTCCTTGTCGTCGCGTACGCGGCCGGTTTCTCTTTCCCGACGGTATGAAAGCCATGGAAGCGCAAGCTTGGGTGCAACAATCAGTAGAGCGTCTCGAAGCCTTGGAAGCCGAGCGAGAACAACTCGAGGCGAGGTGGGAAGGAGACGTCGCGGCGGGCGAGGTCGCCGAGATCGCCCGTCGGCTCGAAGAGCTAGAATCCGAGATCGGGGGGCTGTACGAGCGACTCGAGGCGGAGGCCGATCGGCGCGAGCATGACGACGAGGAGACCGACGAGGAGCCGGCGGACGCGGTTGAAGTTGAAGCCGAGTTGGCGACCGCGGACGACGAAGCGAGCGATGACGAAACCACGGAGGAACTCGTGGCGGCCTCGCCGAGGCCAGCTCCGCCTCCGGCCGCCGTCGCCGTCAGCGAGCCCGAGGCGACGGACGATCAGTTCGACGACGACCCCACTGGCGTTCACGCCGTGGTGCCGCCCGGGCGCAAGTCCGAGCTCGACGCTGGGGCCCGGTCGGCTCGTGGGCGTCGTCGCGGAAGCATTCCCACGCGCGGGCAGGCGCCCGGTGTGGCGCTCGCCGGCTCTCGGGCCCGACTGACCGCAACTCGGCCTTCGGCCGCCAAGGCGAGCACACTGCTCGGGGTCCCGGCGCCTCAGCCCTCGCGCGCGGAAGAATCTCCGCCGGCGCCGGCCAAGCCGGCGTCGTCGACCCGTCGGGCCGCCGCGGCGACCGTGCCGGCGCCACCGGTCACCAACGGTCGACGCCCCGCTGGGAAGGCGAGTGCGATGCTCGGCGCCAAGGTGAAAGGCCGCACCTCGGTGGACGCCTTGCGCAGCAAGATCGGCATGGGAGCGGGCGTCGGCCGGTTGCACGGTGGCAAGTCAGCCGAGAGGCACGCGGTGAGTCCGTCAGCGGGGACCGCGCCAGCCAAACTCGCTCGGGTCGAGGCCGGCGCGGGTGCGACGAAGGCCACGAACGGGGTGGCCCCCGCGGCGGTGCGTGTCGGTCCGGCGGTGGACCCCGCTCAGCGGCCCCCGGCTCCCGCGCGGTCACCAAAAGCGCCCGCTCAGCCACAAGCGACCATTCGCCCAAAAACAGCTCCCTCGACCGATTCTCGGGCCGTTGGCGACGCCCCCGAGGTGAGCCCGCAAGTGCCCCCGCTCGATCCGCCCGCCGTGCCGCCCGGTGTCGCCGCCGGCGGCCCGGCGACGGCGCGCACCCCGGACCACGGCCCGGTGGCCTCGCCGGTGGAGGCTCGGTCCGCCGCCCCGGAGGCGGTTCCCGAGCCGAGCCCGGCTCCCCCGGCCGCGCCGCCAGCGGTCGCGATGGTCCCGGTCGAGTCGGCGCACTTCGGGGACGAGGACCCGGCGGCGGTGGCGGAGACGGTGGATGCCGGCTCGAGCAACACTGCCATCCGGCTCCATCAAGAGGCCGATGACGCGGCCCGTCGCGCGGCCGCCTCGTCCATGGGATCG
>QKPP01000025.1 GCA_006508105.1 Myxococcales bacterium FL481
GGCATGCCGCCGAAGCGCAATGTCCTGGTGCGTGTAGGGGGGACAGCGTCGTAGTCTCGCGCTGCGCCGCCACCCCGTCGCGCAGACCAGCGCAATCCGTCGCCACGCTGTTTGTCGAACTCGGGCCGGCCGCGCGAGCCGGACGGCCCCGCGTCCATCCGCGGGGCATCGCGCTCGCCTCAACCCTGGCCGAAAGTCGCACAATTCCCGCCACGCGGCGCGGGGAGCTACGTTGGCAACTCTTCTCGGCCGCTGAGCACGCCAGGCCACGGCCCCGCCGCAGCCAGGACTGACGACACGGGTGTCATAGCGCCAACCGGCTCGCATAGCCCCCGTGCATGGGTGCAAACCAGGCATGCCTTCGGCGTCAGCTTTGTTCGGTGTGTGAATCACACCCGCAAACGTCGGAGCAGGATCGGAAGGCGTTGACGTCGTGTGTGACGCAGTGGTTGCATTGGACTCATGAGACTGGACGTTTCCTGGACACGACTTCTGGCAACACTGCCGCTGCTCCTCGCAACTTATGGTTGCGCCGACGATAGTTCCATTGCGGGCAGCGAGACCGGCACGGCGACCGGTGGCGGTGACGGTGACGGTGACGGTGACGGTGATGGCGACGGTGACGGTGATGGCGATGGTGATGGCGACGGTGATGGTGATGGTGATGGCGACGGTGATGGCGACGGTGATGGCGATGGCGATGACGACACCGGGACGGCGACGGGAGGAACGTCCAGCCAGACCGAGGACAGCGGGTCGGCGAGCGGGGACGACGACGACTCGGCGAGCGACACCGGCGACGACGATGACGACACGAACTCCGGTACCGGCGACGACGACGACTCCGCGAGCGACACCGGTGACGACGATGACGCTACGAACTCCGGCACCGGGGACGACGACTCCGCAAGCGACACCGGCGACGATGACGACACCGAGAGCGGCACGGGCGACGGTGGCGAGTGCGGTAACGAGATTGTGGAAGAGGGCGAGGATTGCGACGACGGTAACGACTCCAATATGGACGAGTGCACCAACGACTGCGTCCACGCGCGCTGTGGCGACGGGTACTACCAAAACAGCACCGGCGAGCTGTGCGACGACGGCAACGATTCCAACCGGGACGCGTGCACCAACGATTGCAAGACCGCCGAGTGCGGGGACGGCTTCACCTGGACGGGGAAAGAAGCCTGCGACGACGGCAATGACAACGACCTCGACGGTTGCCGCAACGACTGCTCAGCGGCGCGCTGTGGCGACGGCGTGGTGTGGCAGGGAGTCGAAGAGTGCGACGACGGCAACGACAACGACAACGACGCGTGCACGAACAATTGCGCGTGGGCGACCTGCGGCGACGGCATCGCCTGCACCGAGGCGACCGGTCCGAACGCCTGCTCCACGGCCGGCAACGGCGAGTACGGGGCCGAAGAGACCGAAGGGTGCGATGAAGGGGAACTCAACGGCGCGCCAGATGAGTCCAACTGCCTTGCAGACTGCACCGTCACCACGTGCGGAGACGGCTTCGAAGGCATCGAAGAGGAGTGTGACGACGGCAACACGGCCGACGATCTCGTGTGTCTCGGGGACTGCACGCTGCCCAACTGCGGCGATGGTCTCGTCAACCCCGACACGGAGGAGTGCGACAGCGGCGGATCCGGGGCGCTGTACTGCAACAGCGAGTGCGTCCTCAACACCTGCGGAGACGGCGTTGTGTGCAACGACGACTCGTGCACGGTTGAAAACGGCGTCACTCCGGAGGTCTGCGACGATGGGGCCGCCCCGGGCGGCGGACCGAGCAATCTCGACGGATGCCTCAACGACACCGACGATCTAGCCGAGGACCTACACTGCACGGCGAACACCTGCGGCGACGGTTACCTCTGCGAAGATTGCGGAGAAGTCTGCGACGACGGCAACGATGACCACACCGACGGTTGTGTCACCTGCGTCGTTCCGCGATCTTGCCTCGAGATCCGCGATCGACTGCTGGACGCGGGCGAGACGGCGGTGACCGGCGAGTACGTCGTCGACCTCGACGGCCCGGGAGGCGACCTGGCGCCGATCACCGTCACGTGCGACATGGACACCGAGGGTGGCGGCTGGACGCAGATCACCCTGCAAATGGCCCGCGAAACGCTCGGAGGGGTCATGACCGCGATCGACTCGGCGCAGACGGACGGCGTCGACGAGGCGTTTCGGCCGTTTACGATGGACGCGGGCGACGAAACCCACACCTACTACTATACATTCTCGTTTCCGCCGACGTTCAGTCAGTTCTACCTCTCTGAGTACTACGCACACACGCTTTCGGACGGGAGCGATACATCCGAGATCATGGGCAACTTCCGGCAGGAGCTTTGGACCGTGGCCTGGCAGCGGTACCACGGCGACATCTCGTTCGGGTCTGCCGATCTCGACGGACCCACCACGAGCTTCGCTCGGTTCTTGGAGGTCGGAGAGATGCAGCAAGGCGGAATCGGCGGAGTCGACATTGAGCTCGAGTTTCTCGGAGGATCCCAGGTGTTCCCGACAGACGGAACACTCCCGGTGACCGACGCGTTTCGCATCGGCTGGGGCGAAGGCGCGACGGCTGAGTACTCCGCGCAAAGCGAGGGGTTTTACCCCTGGTGGCGCGGCAGCATTTACCTGCGATAGCTGGCCGCGACCCAGACCCTCCCGGGGGAGGCGGGCGCAGCGAGCTCGCCTCCCCTGCTTCGTTCCAGACGCCTTGGCTCTTCGGATCGCGCGCCGCGATCCCGCACCGGGTGCATCGGAGGGCCAACGCCTAGCCGTCACCTCGTCCTCGGCCCCGTTGTGGAACCGGCGGGCCCCGCCGCCCCTCGAGCCCGCAAACCGGCTATAACCCCTGACGTGTGGCGAACCATTCGACCTTTCGTACGCGACGGCATCGTCGGCTTCGGAGCCCGCGCGGGATGGTCTGCGCCGCGGCAAGCCGCCGGGAAACTGACGATAGCGACCTTTCACCGCGTGTTGCCGGCCGAACGGCGCAACGAGTACCCGATGCCGGAGCTTGTGGTGACGCCCGACGAGCTCGACTGGTGTCTCGGGCTGTTCACGACCAACTACACCTGCCAGACGCTCACGCGCAGCTACGCCGAGCTCGATGACGACAAACGGGGGCGCCCCCGGCTCGCCGTGACGTTCGACGACGGCCAGCTGGACAATCTCGAGTTCGCGTTGCCGGTGCTGGCCCGCCACCGCGTGCACGCGACGTTCTACGTGGTGGCCGACGCTGTCGGCCAAGCCGAGCCGCTCTGGCACGACCGGGTCGCGTACGCGTGGCCACCACCGGGCTCGACCGACGAGGCCCGAGCCCTCCGACTCGTCACAGACGCGGGCGTCGCCATCTCCGCCTCCGAGACACCCACGCCGATGCTCCCGCGCCTGCTGGCGGGTCTCAAACGGATGCCGCCAGCGAGGGCCGAAGAAGTGGCGCAACGCCTCGAGTCCGCCTTTGGCACCCGCCGCCCCGAGTGGGACCGACTGATGGACTGGTCGCAGGTGCGTTGTGTGGCCGGCGCGGGGCACGAAATCGGCGCGCATTCCAGCACCCATGCGATCCTGACCAACTGCGACGACGCTCGCCTCGAGCACGAAACGGCCGGGGCCAAGACGACGATCGAAAGCCAGATTGATCGCCCGGTTCCTGCATTTTGCTACCCGAACGGCGATCACGACGGGCGGGTCGTCCGCCACGTGCAGGCGGCGGGTTTCAGTAACGCTGTCACAACTCAGTTCGGGGTCAATCCCCCACATCTGGCCCCGTTTCGCCTGCGCCGCTGCGACATCCAATCCGCGACGTCACGAGACGCGCGGGGCGAGCTGAGCCCTCAGCGGCTCGCGTGGCGGCTGGCGGCTCTCCCCGGGAGTGGATAACGTCCTGACCCCGCGCCGCGGCGATGGCCCCAAGCCGAGTCGCTGGCGGCGAGGTTGGCGGCCCGATGTGGCGCACACCCAACCGGGTGCTCAAGCTCGGCGAAACAACGGTCGACAACAGCACTGAGCCCGATGGCCGACGAAACGGAGACGACACAGATCCGCGCGCCCGCCAACCGCCGTCCGCAGCGACGCCTCGGTGGGTTATCCCTGGCCTTGCTCTCCGGGCAAGATGCCGGCCGCGTGATTGCGGTTCGCAGCCGTGAGGTGTTGATCGGGCGAGGCGAGCACGCGGATCTGCGACTCGCGGCCGACGACATCTCGCGCAAGCACGCCAAGATCATCTTGGACGTCGACGGCATCGCGAAGATCGTGGATCTTCGCTCGGTCAATGGCACGTACGTCAACGGCCGCCAAGTCGAGGTCGAGGTATTGCGCGAAGGCGACCGCATCCGCATCGGCATGAAAGCGACACTGGACGTCCGCTACGACTATGGGGCCGACGAGGAGACAGAGGAGCCCAGTCCGGAGGAGCCAGCGGTGGAGTCCATCACGGAGCAACCACGTGCGTCCCGACGGCCTCGCGCGATGCAGACCATTCCCGCGACAAGCCTCGAGCCCAGCGAGCTGGATCCCCAGCGGAACTTTCGCGAGGCCGTGGCCGCTTACCAGCGAGTGCTGGAAATGCGCGAGCAACGACTCGGGCCGCACCACCCATCGGTGGCCGCGGTGCTCATCGATATTGGCAACACGTTGGCCACCCAAGCCGAGCACGCCGAAGCCGAGCAGTTCTTTCGCCGGGCGTTGACCATCTATTCCTCGCGGCGGGGCGGATCCGACGACGACCGCATCGACACCATGATCGCCATCGGCGAGTGTTGCCTCGCTCGCGGCGGACACGTCGACGCGGCCGCCCTGCTCGAGCCAGCGCTTCGGCATCGCGAGTCCGACGGCTCCGCACCGCACGCACTGGCGCGCGTGCGGTTTGCCCTCGCGCGGGCGTTGGGCGAATCCGGCGCGGATCCAGACCGGGCCCAGAAGCTGGCCAAGCAGGCGCGCAGCGAGTGTGACGACACCGATGAGCAACGCCACCTGATGCGCAGCATCGATCGATGGCTGGCCACGTCGGCCCGCGCGAGCTAGGTCGCCTCGTCCCGATTCCTCGCCCGACCGAACCCGCCGAGCGCCGCGGGCGGCGATGATTCACCCGCAACTTTGGCAACCCCCCTAGACGAGCTCGGCGGCGGCACTACCCTGCCGGGCATGGGCGAAATCACGGATCAATTGCGACAGCAGCTCGAGACCGGCACTGAGCAACTCAAGCATTTGCGCGACGAACTCACCACCCAGCTACGCCGCGGGGAAGAGGGACTCGTCGACGTGATCGGCCGACTCGAACCCGCCATCCGCGACCTCGAGCAGCATGCGGGACGGGCGAGTCGCGAAGCCGTCGACGCGGTCAGCGAAGGGGTGGATCAGCTCAAGACCATGCTCCACGATCTGCGCTCGCGGCTGCGTCGCGACGGCGACTAGGGTCAGGCCCGCAAGCGGTGAAGCGCGGCGTCCAACGGAGCGAGATAGCTTGCCCCGAACAAGACGACGTGCACGAGCAACGGATACAACTGGTAAAATGGCACGCGATCTCGCCAGTTTGCGGCAAGGGGATAGGCCTCATCGTACGCGGCGAATACTCGATCGCTGAACCCGCCGAACAGCTGCATCATGGCCAAGTCAACCTCGCGATGCCCACCGTAAACCGCCGGATCGATCAGCACGGGGACGTCGGGTCGCGTGACCAATACGTTGCCGCGCCATAGATCGCCGTGTAGTCGGGCCGGCGGCTCCGGGTCGCCCAGATAGTCGCCCAAGCGATTGCACAACCGTTCGAGTCGGCCGACCAGCCCTTCCGGCATCCCGTGCTGCCGAGCTTGATCCAGCCGAGGACGCAATCGCCGATCCCGCCAGAACCCGAGCCAGCTGTCGGCCGGCTCATTGTCCTGGTGCAGTGGGCCGACGAAGTTCGCGCGGGACCAGCCCCACTCGGGTGCGCCGGCTCGATGCAGCTCAGCCAGCCCGCGACCCAAACGCTCGGCGGAGTCGGGACCTTCCGCGACGGTTTCGACGTACTCTTGCACCAAGCCCTCGGAACCGACGTACACCACCCGCGGAATTCGCAACGAGCTCGCGGCGCGACGCAACCAATCGAGTCCCGCCGCTTCGGCCAAGTACAGCCCAGCTGGAGAGCGACCCCCGGCCGTGGGGATCTTGATGAACACGGTTCCGCGGCGCTGCAAATCCACCCGGTAGGCCTCGCTGGTGTCCCCACCCGATAGTCGCCGAGTCGACCGCACCACATCGTGGAGGCAGGCGGCAATGCGAGAGAGGCGCTCGCTGACCATGTCGGTTACCGAGCCGTGTCCACCGCGGTGGCTGCGACCACGAGACGGTACGGCTGACGACGATGGGGCGCCCCGTCGTGGTGCTCAACAACCCGCCCCGTGACCAAGACCTCGTCACCGCTGCGAATCAGCACCTCGTGCCACTCGAGATCAACCCCGTGCCGCGCGACGAGCTCCGCATGAAAGCGCTCGACGCTCGCGGGACGGCTGGCACGCACGAGGATCGTGCCCTCGGCGCCTTGGAGCAAGAACTCGGCGAGCTCCCAGCATGCCGTGTCGTGACGGGTCACCCCACCCAACAGAGTACCGAACGCGGCGGGAGCCATGGCCGTCAGCCGGATCGACACGCATTCCTCACCCGACACGGGACTGCGCAGCGATTCGAGTGGCTGGACAACCCCCCGCAGCGACACCGGCCGTTGCGACCGAGGGCGCCTCCCCGAATCGCGTTCGACGACGAACAAGCGCCGCCACCAGTCGGCCCACGCGGACATCGCTTGCCCTTATTCGTCGATCGGACGATCCACGACGTCGAAGGTATACTCCAAAATCGGGTACAGGCACGGGCGGTCGTCCGGAACCCGTTTGGCCTTCGCCGTGGGCTGCCCCTTGCCGATGCGCCCGATCTTGCCCACGCTGCACGCGGCGACAGTGTACGTTCCTCGCTGGGCTTTGGCCTCGGCCGGGAGATGCACCCGCCCCACGCTGCCGGTCGTGTGCAACGAGGTGGTGTGCACCTTGTTGCCATCCGGATCAAAGAAGCACACGCGCACCCCGTGACGAACGCTCGCGCCCTTTTTGTTCTTGCGCTTGTGGTCGTAGAGGTTGCGCTCAAACCAGGTCAGGGCAAGATGCACGTCGTCTTCGGGGCCGTAAGCGAAGCGCTCGTCGTCACCTTTTCCGTCCTCGTTTGGCGTAATCATGCTGTACTTGATCAGCTGAGGGCGATCGTTGACCTGATAGGGAACCCGATCCGCGCCCTTCTTCTTTTCCCGCACCCGATCGCCCAAAGGCGGCTGGCGCAGCCGTTCGAGCCGATCGCCTGCACAGGGATCCACGCCGTCGACATCGTCCCAGTAGAACACTTGATTGACGCGACCGCGGTTGATCAAGTGATATCGCCCTGAGATTCGCCGATACGCGGCGTAGGACCATCCACGCAGATTCTTGGCTTTGCCCAGGCGACGCGTGAACACGTTGCCCTCGAATACCGGGCGCTCGTCGATGTGGTCTTCAATGATGCGATGCGCGTACACCTCGCGTTTCTCGAGACTCACAATGCCCTTTTCCTCGCTGGAGTACACGCACTGCAGATCCCAGCTGCGCTTATGGGTATTGAAGTCCCAGCACGAGCACTTGCTGCGGTTCTTGCGGCGGTAGGCCGGGTCTTTGCACTGGCGATTCCCCCCCTGGCGAATGGCGAGATCTAACGGCTCGGGACGCTTGGTCCGGCGCGACGAGCGAGACGGCCCGACGTCGATCTTCAGCCAGCTGGTGGCGCTTTGTTCGAACTTCTCCATGCGTTGACGATAGTCGCCGCACTCGATAAAGAACGCATCGAGGTCGTCGAGATAGCGTGGATCGAGCGGATCACAGGCCAGCGGGTGGCGCTTGGCCAGGTAGTCTCGCCGGTACCAGCGACGGTGGATCATGCGATCGTCGATCACCGCGATCTCACGGCCCTCATTGAGCACATGCTGGCTGTACCACAAGGGGAACACTTTGCCGTCACCGATGGTCACGAGCACCCCACCGGGAGGAACCGCCCGAATCACCCCACGGGCGAAGGCTTCGCCCCCCACCGGCTTCGACGCAAAGGTGTGGGCGCGATGGACCCCAGCCGCCAGGTAGATCACGGCCACGGTGGCGAGAAACGCCAATGAGAGACCGTGGTACTCCCTCGGGGCTTCGTTCTTCGGGAGCCTCCGCCGCCGCCGCAACGGCACCGCGACCGCGGCCACGGCGAGCACCAGCAACGGGGCGACAACGGTGTAGTCCGAGTTGCTGGGCAACAGCGGGGGGCGAGGGCGGGCGTAGTGGCCGTAGTACACCACGGCCACGGCGACGACCGTGCTCACCAGCGCCGAAACCATCCCCCAGACCAACGCAGTGCGCCCCGTCGGTCGATAACAGACGACCCGCGCAAACCACCACACCCCCAGACCCAAGATCAGGGCACACACCGAAAACGCCGGCAAATAGTACGTGCGAAAATCGCCGACCGAGTACTGGGCCCCGTGGTAGATGTTGGTCAGCCCGTACCCGCATAGCATCAGCGCCCACGGCCAGGCCCGGCGAAACGCCACGCCCAGCCCCATGACCCACAATACGACGGCGCCAGCCATGTACTGCTTGTCGAACCAAGTCGGCACGGCGGCGATACGCTTCCAAAAGTTGGCGTAGGCCAAGCCCTTCATGTAGCCGTGGTACTGGGCGCCGGTCATGTGCTTGTACAGCGTGTCCCAGTTATTCACCCCACCCCACGAGACGCCCGTCGTTGTCTCGTGCGCCCACAGGAAGTAGGCATAAAAGCCCAGCGGGAGCGCACCGATGACACTACCGACCCACACGACCCACCAATGGCGAAAGTCGGTGTGGACGAGCAGGTTGCGCGCCCCCAGGCGCCGCAGCCCCCATGTCAGAGGAGCCACCAACCACGCGACGAGCAAGTAGGGACGGCGCAATAGCAGATAGACCACCGCCGCAGGCAGCATGTAGACCATCGTCACGTGATGCGCGAGACCGAGGCCCATCGGCAGCGCCGACCACAACACATACTTGGGATGACGCGTTAGCTCGAAGCGGGTCCAACAGTAGAGGGCCGCGCCGACCAACAGCACGTGCATCGCGTAGACCTCGGGGATCCGCAGCTGCTCCCACAGCAATGGACTCGTCCCCAACACCACGCCCGCCAAGATCCCCGCGAGGTCGGCCTCCCAAGTCGTGCGGGGCGCCACCGACGTCGCGGCCTTCTCGTCCCTCGGTGAGTCTTGGCGACGCGGCCACCGTCGCCGTGCCGCCAACGGTGGCGGCGCAAGAACGCCTTGGCAGCGCAGCGCCACGGAGCGCACGACCAATGCCGCGAACACGGACGCGCCCGCGACGAGTACCGCATTCATCAGCTCGATCTTGATGACCGGCTCCACCGGCAGCGGCAGCCATGTGAACGCGTTGGCAACCAGCGTGAAGAGGGGATAGCCCGTGGGGTGAATCACGCCCAACGTCACCACCGCCGCCGCGATCTCGGGGCCATCGGAGGGCGTGACGCCGGACGAAAGCGAGATCACGTGGGCGAGAAACTGTAGTCCGAGCGCGGCCGTGAGCCCCCACCAAAACAACCGCGCGGGGGGGGATTTGGTCGGCTCGGGAGCGGGGGTGGGCATGGCGGGCAACCTTAGCGATTTCGCGTCTGGCGGCGCAACGCGAACACACGGCCGGGTCGCCCGCCCGATCCGACGACCGTCGGCAGCGCGCAACCAGCGTGCTTGCGCGCGCGCAACTCAATGGTGTCTGTGCTGGTGACGCGGTACACCCGACGCCGCAGATCGGCTTTCTTCGTCTGCGCCCGAGGCTTTCATGCTCGTGATGAAGTTCGGCGGCAGTTCGGTCGCTGACCAGTCCCAGATCCACAAGGTGTTGCAGATCGTGGCCAGCCGCCGCGACCGTCGTCCGCTGGTCGTGTGCTCGGCCCACAAAGGTATCACGGACGCACTGGTCGCCACGGCCAAGGCGGCCGCCGAACGGGTCTACGACCCCGAGGCGGTGATCACCCGGCAGCGCGAGATCGCCGACGGACTCGGCTGCCCGCCCGACCTGCTCACGGGCATGTTCGACGAGATCCGAGACCTCGTTCGCGGGATCAGCTTGGTCAAAGAGCTCAGCCCGCGCAGCTTGGACTACATCTCAAGCTTCGGCGAGCGCATGTCCGTACGCTGCATCGCCGACTACTTTCGCCGCCACGGCCTCGCGGCCGAGGCCCACGATGTGTGGGACCTCGGTTTTATTACCGACTCGAACTTCGGCGCGGCCCGACCGACCCCCGGCTTCGACCAGCGCGTGCAGCAGTGCATGGCCGATCGGGTCGACCCGGCGGTCGTGCCGGTGATCACCGGCTTCGTGGGTAAGAACGAACGGGGAGAGATCACCACCGTCGGCCGCAATGGCAGCGATCTCACGGCGAGTTTGCTGGCCGCAGCGCTGCGGGCAACCGAAGTTCAGATCTGGACCGACACCGACGGGGTGATGACCGCCGATCCCAGCGTGGTGGAACAGGCGAAGAACATCCCGGCCATGGCCTTCGACGAAGCGGCCGAGCTCGCCTACTTCGGCAGTCGCGTGCTGCACCCGTCGACCCTGCTGCCTGCGATGGCCTCGAACATTCCCGTCCGCGTGCTGAACACCAATCGGCCCAACCACCCTGGCACCGTCATTCAGCAGCAGCCCAAGGCCTACGGCGATTCCGCGACGCCGACCAGTGTGGCGTACAAGGAAAACCAGACGATTGTCACCCTCTCGACTACGCGCATGTTTGCCCAGGCCGGCTTTCTCGCGCCTGTGTTCGACGTCCTCGGACGCCATCATGTGGTCGTCGATGTCATCTCCACATCGGAGGTCAGCGTGTCGCTGTCCACCAACACGCGGCAAGCCCTCGTCGCCGCCCTCCCCGAGCTCGAACAACTGGGCGACGTCCAAGTCCACCACCACAAAACCATCTTGGCCGTGGTGGGTCAGAGCCTGGCGAGGCAGCCGGGGGTCGCGGCGCGCGTGCTCCAAGCGGTGGCCAGCGCCGGGGTCAACGTCGAGATGATCAGCCATGCGACGAGCAGCCCCAACCTGACCATGGTCATCGACGACCGAGATATCCGCGCGGCCGTCGTTCGTCTCCACGACGAGTTGTTCTGTAGCTAGCCCCCGCGCGGAGATTCCGACAGCGGCCCGATGGCCCCTTTGCCCCAGACGGCCTCCCCCGACGCGGCCGACACCGACGCGTGGGTCATTCGCCTCGCGGATGTGGGACGGCCGCATCGCCCGGCGGTCGGCAGCAAAGCGGCCGAGCTCGGTCATCTCCACCGCACCGACGCGACCGTGCCCCCGGGGTTTTGCGTGACGCTGGCCGCGTTTTCGCGGTTCGTGGCGGAGGATGACGTGTTCGCCCGACACGCGACCGCGCTGGGATCGGCCGAGCGTCGCGACCTCGCCGGCATTGCGGACGAGATCGGCACGCACTTGCGCCAGTGCTCCTTCCCCGCCGACCTCCACGAGTCCATCGTTCGCGCATGGAGCCAGATCGGGCGGGCTCATCGCTATGTCGTGCGGTCCAGTGTGGTGGACGAGCCCGGGACCGGGCCCGGCCCTCGTCCGGGCGAGCCGTCGACCACCAGTAACCTCATTGGGATCGAGGAGATCGAAGCGGCGATCGTCGAACGCTGGTGCTTGTGGTTTGATCCGCGCGCCGTCGAGACTCGATTCGATCACGAGCAGCCGTGCGACGCGATGAGCGTGGCGGTGCTCGTGCAGCGACTCGTGCTGGCCGATCGCTCCGGCGTACTGTGGACCGCCCACCCAGCGACGGGCCACCGGCACATCGCGGCCGTCAAGGCGGTCTATGGACTGGGTGATGGCGACCGGTCCGCCTCCCGGCCCGCCGATGCGTACGCGATCCACAAGCGCACCCAAGAGGTCGTGGAGACGTCAGTCGCGGTCAAGCCGATGGCCACCCGGGCGCGCCATGACTGCGGGTTGCACCAGGTAGAGGTCTCCGCGCCGCGACAGCGCGCGCGCGTCCTCAAGGACGACGACCTCGTGCGACTCGTTCGCCTCAGCCAATCTCTCGAACGCGAGTGCGGCGGCCCGCAGCGGATCGACTGGTGCTTCGAGGGTCGGAAGACCTTCGTCGTCGCGGTTCGACCGATGGCGTGGCTGTTTCCCCTGCCCGTCCCGCCCCCCGACGACACACACCTCCATGCGTACGTCAGCATCAATCACTTGCTCGGGATGACCGACGCGATGCCGCCGCTGGCCTGCTCGGCATGGCTCGCCGCGCTGAC
This sequence comes from Myxococcales bacterium FL481, assembly GCA_006508105.1. Lineage (GTDB taxonomy): Bacteria > Myxococcota_A > Polyangia > Nannocystales > Nannocystaceae > FL481. The sequence continues at coordinate 12,344 of QKPP01000025.1, forward strand.
CCGACCGCGTCGCTCCGGCCAGCCAACTTCGGACGGCGGACCGCGGGTCGCCGGGGGCCGGGTGTTCGTCGACGTCGCGCCGCTGCTCCGCAACCCGATGCTCCGCGGACCGTTGCTGGCCTGGCTGAGGGCCATCGACCCGTTTGGCGCCCGCGGGCTGCAACAGCTCGCGGCTCGCAGCACCTTCGCTCGAGGCCCCCGCGCCTGGCCCGTCCGAACGCTGGTGAGCATGCTCCCTGCCGCCTGGCGCTGGCTCGCCATCCTCATGTGGCGGGCTCCCGACCGGGTGGCGCAACGTGACGGCCGGTGGGTGCAGCGCGACCTCGAGCACCTCGCGACCCTCGTGCACGACGATCCTGGCCAGTACCTCGTGCGGGTGCGCGACGAGCTCGGTCGCCTGCGGGCCAAGGCGCTTCGCCTAGCGCCGAGTGCGGCCGCCGCGGTGGCCGCGGCACGCTGGCTGCGGCAGCTCGTCGTCGCCGCGCCCCCGGACTTCGCCCAGCTTGCGCGGGGCGTGGACAGCTTCGCCACCGACCTGGCGCGCGCCCTCGAGCCCCTCGCGAATGGAGCCAAGCCCCCGTCCGTGCCCGCCACGGTGCCACTGGCGGGGGGACGAGAGGCGGACACGGCCGCGCACGACGGTCGAGCGCCCGCTTCGCCACCGGCGTGGGACCGGTTCATGTCGCGCTACGGCGCCCGTGGTCCCTCGGAGCTCGACCCCAGTCGTCCCCGCTGGCGCGACGCTCCGCAGATGCTGGCCCGCTCGCTGGCCCCCCGGATCGAATCGGCGTCACGCGGGCGGGCGAGGGCACCGGGGACCCCGGCTGAGCACATCGCCGAGCACATGGTGGCCCAGGCGGCGCGCACGTCGGGAGGCGTGGTGCGATCGTGGTGGGTGCGGCGACTGATCCATTTGCGGCGCACGCTGGTGGCACAGCGGGGTCACACGATTGCCGTGGCCGCCCACGCGCTGGACCACCTCCGCCAAGCGACCCTCCGAGCGGCGACGGTGATGGTCGCGCGCAACCAACTGTCCACGGTGAGTGACGTGTGGTTTCTCGAGCTCCCAGAGCTGATCGATGCCTACCACCACCCCCATCGTCGCGTGCGCGGCAAGGTGAACGCCCGGCGCGCAGATCATCGCCAACACGGTCAACTCGCGGCCCCTCGCGTGTTGTCGTCGGACGGCGAGTGCCCGCAAGCCGCCCATCAATCCCGTGGCGACCCGCTACGACTCATCGGCTCGCCAGCGTCCCACGGCGACGTCGTGGGCCGTGCCCAGGTCGTCACCACCCCGGGGACCGAGCGCATCGAACCAGGTGCGATTCTCGTCGTGCCCTTTCTCGACATGGGCTGGATACCGCTGCTGCTCAGCGCCAGCGCGGTCGTGGTCGAGACCGGCGGCACCATCACCACGGAATCCATGGTCACCGCGGACCTGGGGATCCCGGCGGTGGTCGGCGTCGCCGATGCCACGCGAAGCGTCCGGACCGGGCAGCGGGTGTGGGTCGACGGCACTCGCGGCACGATCGAGATCATGGACGACGGCGTGATACCGGACGCGGTCGACCCCGCAGATCCCCCCGCTTAGCCGGTTGAGACGGCGTACAAGACGATGGCGGCGGTGGCCGCCACGTTGAGCGAGTCGACACCACCGACCATCGGCACGAACACCCGCTCGTCGGCCAGATCGAGCAGCGGCGACGGCAGCCCCTCGCCCTCGTGGCCGAAACACAACACCCGCTTGGACGACCAGGTGACCCGGGCAACCGACCGACCACCCGGATTCGGACTGCTCGCGTACACCGTCGCGCCGACGTCGTGGCGGAGCATCTCGAGTACTGGCTCGAGCTCGGCGACCGGCCACGTCGTCCCCGCGAACACGTGGCCCATCGACGCTCGAACCGCGCGCCGTTCGAACGGGTTGGCGCAACGGGCATCGAACAGGCACCCGGTGGCTCCCAGCGCGGCGGCACTGCGTACGATCGCGCCGACATTGACCGGATCGGCCAGCCGGCTCCCGACGACCAATGTCAGTTCCGATTGCCGGCGCCACTGGGCCCGCACGGGTTCGGGCAACGTATCTTCGCCCGGCACCCGGACCGTGGCCAAGCAGCCGCGGTGGAATGGATAGCCGACGAGCCGCGCGAGGCTGGCCTTCGGCAACACCCGAACCGGCAACCCGGGGGGCAAGACGTCGGCCAACGCCGCCGCATGACACGGCGTACAGACCAAACGCTCCAGCTCAGCGCCGAGCGCCAGCGCTCGGCGGATGACGATCGCCCCTTCCGCGATGCCCAGACCGGTTCGCGGCGATGCCTTCAGATCGCGGAACGGGTCGAGGATCGGGTCATCAATCGGCGTTTCGTTCCCCACGTCACGTGTCCTTCGTACCCCGCGAGTGGCCCCACGGGGCTTGGCCGAGCCACACCCCGCGCGAGCCAACACCAGCTGGGCGCGAGGCGAGCGCTCGGCGCCCATCGACTCCGACGTGCGCCCGCCCAGCCGCCGCGCACCGAGGACCGCTCGAGTCGGGAGGCGCGATCAGTCGGATCACTCGTTCGATGCGAGGCCGAACGGATCGTCGATTGTGAACGCCGGGCGGGTAAACCAGCGGGGCCCGTCGGCGGTCACGTAGAAATGGTCCTCCAACCGCACACCAAACTCCCCGGGCACGCAGATCATCGGCTCGTTGCTAAAGCACATGCCCGGGGCCAACGGGGTGTCGTCGCTCGAGACGAGATAGGGCCACTCGTGAATATCGAGACCACACCCGTGACCCGTTCGGTGCGGCAAGCCCGGCAGCTGGTACCCCGGGCCGAGTCCGTGCGCTTCGATGACCCGCCGCGCGGCCCGGTCGACCTCCCCGCAAGCGACACCCACCTTGGCCGCAGCGAACCCCGCGGCCTGGGCCGCCTTCTCGAGATCCCAGATCTCCCGGTGGCGAGCCGTCGGCTCGCCAAAGACGTACGTGCGGGTGATGTCGCTATTATATCCCTCCACCAAACAACCCGTGTCGATGAGCACCACGTCGCCTTCGTGCAACACCTGCGGCTCTTTGACCCCATGCGGAAACGCGGTGGCCGGGCCGAACAGGACGATACAAAAGCTCGATCCAGCGGCGCCGACGCGTCGATGCGCCTCGTCGATGAACGACTCCACCTCGGTGGTCACCACCCCAGGCTTGAGGACCCGGGCGACGCTGCGATGCACCTCCATCGTCATGTCTTTGGCTCGCTGCATCAGCTGCAACTCGGTCTCCGACTTGCACTGACGACAACCGGCCGTGACTGCCTTCGCGGCGACCCATTCGAGGTCCGGCGCCGCATGGCGCAGGCCATCGAACAAAAAGAACGCCGTCCCTTCGTCGATGCCCACCCGCCCCCGCTCGATCCCGCGGTCGCGCAGCATCGTCGCCAACAACGCGTAAGGACTCTCGTGCTCCTGCCAGGTGCGAATGCCGGCCTCCACGGTCCAGTAGTCGCGCAGCGTGCCTTCTTCGAAGGCGGGGGCGATGTACTCGATCTCGCCCTCGCGGGGGATCAACGCCCCAACCATGCGCTCGCTTCGACCCCACCGAGTGCCGGTGAAGTAATAGAGGTTGGTCCCCGCGTCGACGTAGATCGCGTCCAGCCCGTGCTGCTCCATCAACGACCGGGCCCGTGCCAATCGACCCTCGTACTCATGGAGGGAGATTGGCGCAACGCCTGCCGTCATGTCAGTTAGCCGCGCGAGTTCGTCAGGAGGGGTGGATCCGCCAATACCAATGGTCACTGGCGGAGTATCTGCCGCGTCGCGCGGTCGTCACAAGCATTCCGCCGCCGACACGCCGATTTGGACGCGCGCGCGGCGCCGAATGCGATACACGGACGCCCTTGTCGGTTTGCCTCCGCGCAATCGTCGGTTTTTCTGACCGCCGCGCGTCCACAAGACAATGCCTCCCAAGACCCCGACTCCCGCCCAAGCCTTTCGCGGCTTTTCTCCACCCACATTCGAGTTCCTCGACGACCTCGCCGCCAACAACGAACGCGAGTGGTTCAACGCCAACAAGGCCCGCTACGAGCAAGATGTACGCGACGTGGCGTTGGCGTTTGTCCGGGCGATGGGCCCAGCGATCTCCGCGCTGTCGAAGCACTTCGTCATCGACGACCGCAAGGTCGGCGGCTCGCTGATGCGGGTGTATCGAGACACGCGTTTCGCTCGCGACAAAACCCCGTATAAAACCAACATCGGCATCCAGTTTCGCCACGAAGCGGGCAAAGATGTCCACGCTCCCGGTTTTTACGTCCACATCGACCCCCAAGAGTGCTTCGTGGCCGCGGGACTGTGGCGTCCACCGGCGGACGCGCTGGCACAGATCCGCCAGCGCATCGTCGAGAAAACCAGTGCGTGGCGACGGGTGACCAACCAGCCGGACTTCGCTCGGCACTTTGAGCTACGCGGCGAAAGCCTGCGTCGAGCGCCCCGGGGGTTTCCCGCCGATCACCCGTGCGTCGACGATCTGCGTCGCAAAGACCACATCGCGGTGGCGACGGTCACCGCGGGCGCTTTGAGCTCGCGCAAAGCGGTCGACACGGTCGGCCAGCGCTTCGGGGAGGCCAAAGCCTATATGAAGTTCCTGACGACCGCGCTCGATCTCCCGTTTTGACGGCTTGACGAGGTCTCGCAACCGCGAGCATCGTCACCCCGTTGGCTCCGCGTACTCCAACGCCAGCGGGCTCGCGGCGCCCCAGTCCCGTCGTCTTGCTCGTCTGTACACTGGTGCTGTGTCTAGTGTGGAGCAGCACTTGGCTGGTCATCGCGCAGGGACTCCGCGATCTTCCGCCGCTAACCTCCGGCGCCGCCCGGTTCCTCCTGGCCGCGCTCGTCATGGCTCTCGTCACCCCGGTCCTCGCCCCCCGCGAGGGGGGTCGGCACCCGACCGCGCGCATGGTCTGGACCCAAGGCGGTCTCAACTTCGCGGTCAGCTACGGCATCGTCTACTGGGCCGAGACTCGGCTCGCCTCGGGGCTCGTCAGCATCCTATGGGCCACTTTTCCCATCATGATGGCCGCCGTCGCCCACTGGATGCTCCCCGCCGAGCGACTGCGTCCCCGCCAGTGGAGGGGCGTGTTGGTGGCCTTCGTCGGCGTGGCGTGGCTCTTCGCGACCGACGTGAGGGACACCGGGGAATCGGCCGTGTTCGCCGGCGCTGTACTGCTGCTCAGTCCCCTCGCCAGTGCCGTCGGCACGACGTACATCAAGGCACGTGGCGACGGGTACAGCTCCGTCCGGCTCAACCGCAACGCGATGCTCGTCGGTGCCGTGATGCTCACCGGGCTCGCGTTCGCGTTGGAGGACCCGCTGCAGGTGGTCTGGCCGACTCGCGCGATCCTGACGGTGGTCTATCTCGCCACGGTTGGAACTGTCTTGACGTTCACGCTGTATTTTTGGGCGTTGCGGTACGCCCCGGCGTACCAGTTGAGCCTCATCGCGTACGTCACTCCCGCACTCGCCGTCGCGGGGGGAGCGACGTTTGCTGACGAGACTGTCGACCTGCACACCGTCGGCGGTCTCGCACTCGTCTTGCTTGGGGTGGGTGGTGTGCTGCGCAAGTCCCCGGCGGAATTGCAGCGCGAACCGACCGCGTGACACTCACGCGACAGACGGGGACACGTCGGCTTCGCCGGAAACCCGTCGATCCTGGTGCGAACCGAGGCGTCGACGGAGATCTCGTTCGCGTGAGTGTGGGTTCGACGGTGAGGTCGGTTCGGCCACCCAGCGCGGAGCGTCCTCCGTGACGACCGCTGTTCGGTGCCAAAAGGAGCTTGGTGACGACCACCGCCGCGGCGCTAGGGCACGCTTTCCCTGACCTGGTTAACGAGAGTGTGAACTCGACGTAGCAGGTGGATCGCAGCTCGACCTCTGTGGGTACTCCCTGCGACCGAAGCCGGGAAGACAACTGCTCAATCGCGGGGACCTCCGCCCCGCCGCACCGAAACGCCGGGCCGACGTCCTCGCAGCGGCCCGCCATCGATTCGGCCGGAACCTAGCTCCCGAGGCCTCCTAGCCGTGCTGCCGCCCGTAGGCGATCGGACGTGAAGCGTCGCTGGTTGTGTCGGTAGTCGCAGCAGTTGACTCGATGAAGACGGCTGACGTCACCATGCGATCCGACGAGTTGAGTCGCATGGTCGTTCAGCGATCTCTGGTACCAGAAATGTATTTCCGTGATGTCTCGACCGCGTCGCCTCATGACGTTCACACGGTGCTCGAAACACCCCACCGCAGCGTCTAACCCGCGCGCATCCGAAAACCGCGGATTTAGATCTTTACTCCAGGCCGGACAGCCACTACGCTGGTTTTCATTATGTTCCTGCGCAGGAACAGGGTCAAAACCTCTCGTGGGAAGTACGCCACGTACCTTTCTATCGTTCACAACACTTGGGATGGCGTCAAAAAGCAGAGCGTACCGTTCGTGCTCCTGCCGCTTGGTGCAGCGGACGCGGTAGATCCGAAGCTCGCTGACCGGCTCACCAATACCATGCAGAAGCTGATGGACTCCTCGTCGCGTAGCGACATGGAAGTCGCAGCAGAGCGGCTCAAGGCACAGGCCCGCGTCATCAAGGGCTGGGTGAGCGTCGACGCCAAGCGCAAGAGCATTCCAACGTCGCAACTGGCATCGATTCTGTCCTCCCCCGTACCTCGTGACGCCGCCCCGCCACGTCGGCGCAGCGCGCCGCTGCCCTCCGGAACCAAGAGCATGCGTCTCGCGGCAACCGGCGTCATTGGGCGTTCGCGCAAGCAGCTGATCAACACCATCCGAAAGCACGCAGATACCAGCCTGGACGAGCTGTTCGCCCTGCGTGAGGGCAATGCGTTGCTCGGGGAGCTCAGCGTTGGCGAGCTGCTGACCGGCAAAGTCGTCGCCGCTCGGCCCAGCCCGACCAACGGCGCCCCGAACGGCAAGAAAACCAGCGCGAGGACCTCGACGACTCGCGCGAAGGCGGACAAGGCGACCGGCAAGAAGGCCGCGAAGGCGACGGTCACCGAGGCCGCCAAGGCCAAGGCCAAGGCCAAGGCCAAGAAGAGTTCGGCCAAGAAGAGTTCGG
>QKPP01000263.1 GCA_006508105.1 Myxococcales bacterium FL481
CGCCGTCGCCATCACCGTCGCCGTCGCCATCACCGTCGCCGTCGCCGTCGCCATCGCCGTCGCCGCCTGGCTGCTCGGAAGAATCCAGCGTGGCAGTGCCTTCGGCAGTTGCGGTGTCTTCGGCTTCACCGCCCTGCGGGCTGTCATCCGCGCAGGCGGGCACGAGCCAAGCGCAAAGTAGTAGCGCGCGACGGGATCGAAATAGCAGCATGTCGACGACGGGCTCCTAGAAGTGCGCCGTGAATCGCTGGAGCGCGTGTCACTTCAGCCTCGCTGTCATGGCACCGCTGCAACATCGCGCGGCGGACGTGATTCGCGTGCAGTGCAAACGAGCGAGCGCCGTAGATAGCAAACTAGAGCCAGCGAACTAGGATCAATCAGGCACCTTCGCGGTCGTTGCACAGTCCCTTAAAACGAGCCGCGGGGCGACGTCAAAGGCTCGTGACCGCCGCAATTCGCGGCCCTACAGCCACAAGCGAGAATGCGCAAGCCAGCGGGATGCGAGCGCTGTTCGGCGGTGGGCTAGCGCGGCAAACCCTCGATTTGCGGCACTTGCTCCAGCTCCTCGTCCATCCACTGACGATCAATGCGGCTGATCTTGGCGCGACCAGACGCATCGAGTTCGGGAATGTCCGCGAGGTCCTGCGGATCTAGTGCCATCGCTGACGCTTGCGGCGACTCTAGTTTCGCTGCAGTATCGCGCGGACCCTCGGGTTGCCGCGCCTCAGAGGCCGGCTGCGGCGGGGCCAGGTCGACGGCCGGGGGCGCGGCGGGTTGTACCCAGCGTCGTTGACCGACGACATCCACGACCGGTGGCCGAGGCGCACTGGTTCGAGTGGTCGGTACCGAATCGTTGGACGACGGCGACCAGGAGGGCGCGCGAGCGAGCTGGTAGATCAACACCAAGCCACCCGCGGCGACCACGGAAGTGGCCGCGATTAGCACCCGTCCGAGCCACTTGCGAGGAGGGGAACTCGTCGTGGGTGCTCGCGATGGGGGGGCAGAGCTCATCGCGTGAACGTCAGGGCCGATTCGCACATCGAGCCGGCTCTGCGATGACGTGATCGTGACGTCACCGTTGCACGGAGTTCATTGCAGCGTCGCTGTTAGGTCATCCCGCGACGACCGGGCCCGTCCCGGGCCCGGGGTCGCGGGGCGGCTACGCGGCGGAGGTCGCCGGCTTGCGCCGGAGCACGAGCGGTGACTCTTGGTCTGCGTCGGCGTTTGGGTCGACGTCGACCACGATCGTCGAGTCGGGCGGATAGTCGCCCGAGAGGATCGCGCTGGCGAGCTTGTCGACCACGACCCGTTGTACAAGCCGTTTGAGCGGTCGAGCGCCGAAGGCCTCGTTGTAGCCGTTGTCCGCGAGCCAGTCCGTGGCCGCTTCGGTGGTCTCGAGGAACAGCTGACGGTCTTCTAGCCGCCGCCGGACCTGAGCCAGCTGCAGCTCCAGGATGGCTCGCATGTGTTCGCGGCCGAGCGGTTTGAACTCAATGACATCGTCGAGGCGATTGATGAACTCGGGCCGAAAATGCCGCGTCAAGAGCTCTTGCTGGAGAGCCTGGCGTCGCGCGGCTCCACCGGCCGCCTCGCTCAAGGCCAGCTCGCTGCCGACATTGCTCGTCATCAAGACCAGCGTGTTGCGAAAGTCGACCGTGCGTCCTTGGCTGTCGGTGAGACGCCCGTCGTCGAGTACCTGGAGCAGCAAGTTGAAGACCTCGGGGTGGGCCTTCTCGATCTCATCGAGCAGCACCACGCTGTAAGGACGCCGACGGACCGCCTCGGTGAGTTGTCCCCCTTCGTCGTATCCGACGTACCCTGGCGGCGCCCCGACCAGCCGCGACACCGCAAACTTCTCGGTGTACTCGCTCATATCGATGCGCACCAGCTGACGCTCGTCGTCGAAGAGGAACTCGGCCAGAGCCTTGGCGAGTTCGGTTTTCCCGACGCCAGTGGGACCAAGTAGCATGAAGCTTCCCAGCGGCTGCTGCGGATCGGATAGTCCCGCGCGGGACTGGCGGATCGCGGACGCGACCGCGGCCAACGCATGGTCTTGCCCCACCACACGCGTGCGTAGGCGGTCTTCGATTTGCAGCAGTCGAGCCTGCTCAGTTTCCAGCATTTTGGCGACCGGCACCCCGGTCCAGCGACTGACGATCTGCGCGATGTCCTCGGCGGTGACGACTTCGCGCACGAATGATCCCCGCTCGTCTTGGGCGCGACGCAACAGCTCTCGGGCCGCGTCGCGACGCTGCTCGAGTTCACGCACGGTCCCGTATGTCAGCTCGGCGGCGCGATTGAGGTCGCCCGCCCGCTCGGCCTGCGCGGCTTCGGCCTTGGCTCGGTCGAGCTGTTCGCCCATTTGCTTGATCTCATTGAGTTTGTCGCGCTCAGTCTGCCAACGCGATCGCATGGCCGTCGCTTCCTCGCGCAACACCGCCAGCTCGGCGTCAATCTCCTGCAGTCGATCCTTGGTGGGCTTGGTCGCTTCCTCGCGCAGAAGCGCCTGGCGTTCGATCTCGAGGCGAGTGATCGCCCGCTCCCGTTCGTCGATGGGGAGGGGGACACTCTCGATATCGAGCTTGAGTTTGGCGGAGGCCTCATCGACCAAGTCGATGGCTTTGTCGGGCAAAAAGCGGTTTTGGATATAGCGATGGCTGAGTTTGGCCGCGGCCACGACGGCCGCATCTTGGATCTGAATGCCGTGGTGCGTCTCGAACTTGTCGCGGAGCCCGCGCAAGATGGCGATGGCATCGTCCACGCTCGGCTCTTCGATCAGCACCGGTTGAAACCGCCGCTCGAGCGCTTTGTCCTTCTCGATGTGCTTGCGATACTCGTCGAGCGTCGTGGCCCCGATACACCGCAACTCGCCGCGTGCGAGCGCTGGCTTGAGCATGTTCGCCGCGTCTTGGGCCCCCTCGGCCGCGCCCGCGCCGACAAGCGTGTGCAGCTCGTCGATGAACACGATGATCTCGCCATCGGCCGCGGCAACCTCTTTGAGCACCGCCTGCAGTCGTTCCTCGAACTCACCGCGATACTTCGCCCCGGCCACGAGCAAGGCTAAATCGAGCTGGAGCAGTCGGCGGCCGCGCAAGCTGTCGGGTACATCGCCCGCCGCAATGCGCAGGGCGATGCCCTCGGCGAGCGCCGTTTTGCCCACGCCCGGGTCGCCGATCAGCACCGGATTGTTTTTGGTGCGGCGTGACAACACCTGCAGCGCACGACGGATCTCGGTGTCGCGGCCGATGATGGGATCGAGTTTCTGCTGCTGCGCGAGCGCAGTGAGATCACGGCAGTACTTCGCCAAGACCTCGTATTTGTCTTCCGGGTTCTCGCTGTCGACGCTTTGGTTGCCTCGGATCTCAGCTAGCGCGGAGAGCACGAGGTCGCGGCTCGCTCCTAGCGAGCGGAGCACCTCGGCCGCCCGCACTTTTTGACGGATGGCCTTGTCGCTGAGGAACGCAAGCACCAAATGCTCGGTGCTCATGAACTTGTCGTGCAGTTGTTGCACCTCGTCGGCGGCCAAATCGAGGGCCTCTCGCAGTTCTCGCGTGGGCTCCGGCTCGGAGCCGCCCGAGACCCGTGGTTGCTCGCCCAGTGCTTGTTTGAGCGCGCGCTCGATCGCCGCCGTATGCACGCCAGCTCGCTCTAACAGCGGGGCGACCAGTCCGCCTTCTTGCTGCATCGCGGCAGTCAGCACATGGATGCTAGAGATCTGCGGGTGGCCAAGCTGTTTGGCCATGGCCTGAGCGTGTGCGATGACGTTGCGAGTCTTGACGGTAATCTTGCTGGGATCAAACGCAGACATGGGGCCCTCCTCTCATTGGAGCCGGCCGCGGCTCGACCCCAAAGCTGGGCATCGTGGCGGGAAAAGCAACCCCTAGTCGGATGCCCACGGCGGCACGGAACGGTCCTGCGCTCTGTCCGCCGCGCTCGACTGCTCGGAGTGATAGAGTCGGGCGACAGTTCGTTTGCTCCGGTTTCACGATGACTTGGCTCTTGCTTTTCACCGCGGTCGCGCAGGCATCCGAACCCTCGTCGGCTGCGACATCATTCCGCGATCCTGCCGTCCCGCCCGGTGGGTACCGTCGCGTCGGGGAGCTGCGGTCACCCGAGCCACCCGATGGCCGTGAGTCTTGGATGACCGGTTCAGCGCTCGCTTCGTTGGGGCTGCTGCGCCTCGGCGCGACCGCGGGACTGTTGGTGGCCACGGCCGAATCCCGTTGCCCGCACGACAGCGCGTACTTCAATTCGGTTGACGAATGTGAAGCCACGCGGGTCTACGCCTGGGTCGGAGCCGGCCTCGGTGCTGCGCTCCTGACGTCGGGCGTGGTCTTGTTGGTCAAGGCGGCGCGGGCTCGTCACAAGCATCGCCAATGGCGGCGGTACGGAGGCGGCTGGGCGCACGCCGGGGCCTGGTCGGGCGGCCCGTCTCGCAGCCGATAGCCCGCGGCTGCGAGCCCCCCCGCGCATCTGCGAGTCACGCCTGGGTTCGCGGCGGGTTCGGTTTCTCGACGTGGCGAATCGTCCAACCCGTGAACCCGTAGAGGATGCTGATCAGCGGGTTGACCAGGTTGAGAAAACAAAACACCCAGTAGCTTCCGGTTGCCACGCCCAGGGTGCTCGCCATGAACGCGCCGCACGAGCTCCACGGCACCAACGGCGACGTGATCGTCCCCCCATCCTCCAAGGCGCGCGAGAGGTTCTCCGGCGCGAGGCCGCGGCGACGGTACTCGTCGGCGTACATGCGTCCAGGGACGACGATGGCGATGTATTGGTCGGCCGACAGGATGTTCGCACCGATGGCCGTGAGCACCGTGCTGGCGATCAGCGATCCCGTGCTTCGGGCGCGTGCCAGCAGCTGAACCGCGACGACGCGCAGCATCCCCGTGCGCTCCAAGACCCCGCCAAACGCCATGGCGATGATGACGAGGAATACGGTGTCGGTCATGCTCCGCAGGCCGCCGCGGGACAAAAGCTCGTCCATGGCCGCGTGGCCGGTGGTCGACGCGAAGCCATCCATGGCGAATGTCAGCACTTCCCCGGCGCTGTAGCCTTGTACGATCGAAGCCATGACCCCGCCCAGGGCCGCGCCCAACAGCAGGGTCGGGAGCGCGGGCATTTTGCGGGCGACCAGCACCACCACCAACACGGGGACGGCGAGATGGGCGGGCCCAGGCTCGTATTGCGCGGCGATCAGACGTTGGATTTCCGCGATGGAGTCGGGCGAGGCCCCCGGATCCATCGTCCAACCCAGCCCCGCGAACCCGGCCATGGCGATCACCCACGACGGGCCGGTGGTGAACGCCATGTGGCGAATGTGGTTGAACAGGTCGCTGCCCGCCATCGCCGGCGCTAAGTTGGTGGTGTCGGACATCGGCGAGAGCTTGTCGCCGAGGTAGGCCCCACTGATGATCGCGCCCGCGGTCATGGCCGGCTCGATGCCCATCGCCGAGGATACGCCGATCAGGGCCACGCCCACGGTACCGGCGGTCGACCACGATGAGCCGGTCGCGATGCTGATGATCGAGCACACGGCACATGACGCCGGCAGGAAGAACTCGGGTTGTAGCAACGCCAGGCCCCAGGTTACCAAGGCGGGCACGATGCCGGCGGCCATCCAAGTCGCAATGAGGATGGGGATGGTCAACAAGATGAGCACCGCGCCAAGCGATAGGCGAATGGTGTCGACCATCCCCGCTTGGATCGTCGACCAGCGCCAGCCGAAACGGCGGGCGACCAGGGCGGCCACGGCCGCTGCGAATGCGAGCGGCAAATGGCCTGTGCCTTCGAACCTGGCGGGCATCGTCGGCAGTGCGTCCGGGGACACGCCGGCCTCGGTGGCTGCCGCGATGATCGCAGACCAGTCGAGACCTCCGGGGAGCACAACCAAAACCCAGACCAACGCCACGATGACGGTGACGATCGGCACCAACGCCCAGGCGAACGGAATCTCGCGGCCTTCGGGGAGCGGGTCGCTCATCCTCACAGGGTGCCTGCTCATGCGCCGCGGTGTAAAGCCGGCTCATCGCGAGCGGCAAGCGCCCAAGCGACCAAGCGACCGGCTCGATCAGGTCACAGCCTGGTACAGAGCCGGCAACGAATGATCGAGTCGGTAGTCGATACCCGAGTGGTTGTCGGGAAATTCCTCGTACCGATGGGGGATGTCGAGCGCCTCGAGACGACGAGTCAACGCGCGGGCGCCGTAGTGCAACGCGTATTGATCTTGAGAGCCACAGTCGATGAACAACGTCCGCAGCGATCGGAGGTGCGCTTGGACCGGGGCTTGCTCGACGAGTGTCAGCGGATCGTGGGCCAGCCAGCGTAGCCACGCGGCCGGATCCAGCACGGCCGTTTGCACATCGAAGGGGAGTCGGATGCCGGCCGGCGAGTGTGGGTCGGGATCGTAGGTCGCGGCCATGGCGAGAATCAGCAGGGCGTGGAACTCATCACCGCTGAGCTTGGGTGTTTGGGCCAGGTGCGCCAAGAACTTGTCGATGCGCCGCTCGTGACGGGCCAGCACGTCGAGCGTCCGGGCAAAGTCGCCGCGATAGAGGAGATCGAAGTGCATGTCCCCCGAGTGGCAGGCCACGGCTGCGATCTTGTCGGCGTGACGCATGCCGTAGATCAGCGCCCCGTACCCGCCACTCGAACGGCCGAACACCGCTCGGTGGTCGCGACCGCGGCGAACCCGGTAGCGCTGCTCGATCGCGGGGAGCATGTCATCGAACATAAACCCCTCCCACCGCCCGAGCGCCACGGAGTCGATGTACTGGTTGCCGCCCAGCGAGGTGAACGCGTCGGGCATGACGAGCACGACCGGGCCCATTTGGCCGCGCGAGACCAAGCGATCGATGCGCTGCGGCAGGCTTTCACCGAAGGCTTGCCACGACAGGTGCTTGAGCCCGCTGCCGGTGAAGCCGGCGAGATCGATGAAGACCGGGTAGTCGGCTGAGGTGTCGTCGTACCCTTCCGGGAGGTACACGGCGACTTGGCGGGTGGACGGGTCGTCGACCAGGTTGTGTTCGAGCGCGGGCGAGTCGACGAGCACGATCTCGACGCGCCCCCGCAGTGGGTCGAAGCAGTGGATCGGCATGGCGATCTAGTTCCCGGCCCGGTCGAGCGTACCCGCGAGCGCGGTCAAAAAGCGCTCGACGTTCTCCGCTCGACAGCCGTGTCCCATCAGGCCGATGCGCCAAACTTTGCCGGCAAGCGCACCGAGGCCGGCGCCGATCTCGATCCCGTGGTCCAGCAGCAACCGGCGGCGCACGTCGGCCTCGTCGACGCCTGGGGGGATGGACACGCAGTTGAGCTGGCACAGTCGCTCGGAGGCCGGCACGACCGGCGACACCCCCAGTTGTTCGAGACCGGCGATCAGCGCGAGGTGTTGTTCACGGTGGCGTTCCCAGGCCGCCGGGAGTCCCTCGTCCACGACCACCCGCAACGCCTCATGCAGCGCGTACAAGGCGTTGATGGGGGCCGTATGGTGGTAGCTGCGGCCGCCGTCGCCTTGCCAGTAGGACGCGAGCATGCCCATGTCGAGAAACCAGCTTTGAACGGGGTGCTGACGCTGCGCGATGGTTTGCATCGCCCGGGCGGAAAACGTGACCGGAGACAGCCCGGGTACGCACGAAAGGCACTTTTGCGAGCCCGAGTACACCGCGTCGAGATCCCACGCGTCGACCTCGAGCGGCGAGCCGCCCAATGAGGTGACGGCATCGACGATCGTCAAACAGTCGTGCGCGCGGGCAAGACGGGCCAGCGCTTCGGCATCGGAGCGAGCGCCCGTCGATGTTTCCGCGTGAACGAAGCCGAGCGCCCGCGCGCGGGGGTGGGCACGCAAGGCGGCCTCGACCCGTTCGATGTCGACGGCTCGACCCCACGGGCTCTCCACGACGATGGGTTGGCCGCCACAGCGGCGCACAACCTCGGCCATCCGCCCGCCGAACACCCCGTTTTGGCACACGACGACCGCGTCGCCGGGCTCGATCAGGTTGATGACACAAGCTTCCATCCCGACCGAGCCCGGCCCCGACAGTGGCAAGGTCATCTCGTTTTCGGTGCGAAACGCCGTGCGAAGTAGGGCCTTGATCTCGTCCATTAGCCCGACGAAGGCGGGGTCGAGGTGGCCGATCGTGGGTTGAGCGAGGGCGGCCAGGACCCGCGGGCTGACCGGGGACGGACCGGGTCCCAAGAGCAAGCGAGCCGGGGGAGTAAACGCGTTGAACGATGTCATCGAGCCGTCCTTGGGTTAGACGCCGCAGGTCCAGGGGGCGAGGGGGTTGGCCTTGTCGCCGTCGATGCGGAAGACCCGGTCGCCAGCACCGCCGTCGAAGGCCAAGCTGACCCACAACTCGCGTTGGCCGTCGCCGTCGAGGTCAACGGCGCCTTCGAGTGCGATGAAGTCATCCGGTTTCGTGGAGGTGTGGATCGGCTTGAGTGAAGCCAGGTCGCCGCCGGGAGCGTAGAACAGCCCGGCGAACAAGTTGCGGTCGGGGTCGGTGGGGTGGGCCACGACGACCGAGAGGAACAATTCGGGTCGATCGTCACCGCCGAGTTCTAGCGTGGCTTTTTGATACGGTCGCAACTCGCCTTTCGCCGCGCGCGGGGCCAGCTTGGCGATGACGGCCTTGACCGCCGCGACTTCGTCGGGGCTCAGTTGCTTGTTGCGGTCCTTGCGGGTCTCTGCCTTGACCGCCTCGACGACCCGGCCCAGTGATTTCGGCCAAGCCGCCCAGTCAAAGGCGGCGCCGCCGTCGAGCCGTGGCGTGCCGATGCTCTGGGGCTTGCCGCCGACTTCGCACATCGCTGCTTTCGCGCCACCCGCCTTGTCCAGCTCGGTGCTGAACTCGGAGGAGAGCAGCACCTCGGCGCCGTCGGGCATCAGCTTTTTGCAGGCCTGGCCGCCGACGAGTCGTTTCTTCTCGGCGTCGAAGCACGCCAGCGGGGTCATGGCGCCGTCAACCGAGAAAAACACGGCCGACGTCTCCGGGGGCACGGGGCCCGACAGATCGATTCGTGGCTTGGCCGGCTCTTGCGGCACGGGGACCGGAGCCGGCGGCGTCGGTGCGGGGGTTTCGACGGGAGGGGGCGGCGGGTCTTGTTTGCAGGCCGCAAACGGGCTCGCGGCGAGACCGATGGTCGTCGCGAGGGCGTAGGAGCGAAGCCGAGGCATGCGGCGAGTGTAACAAGCGCTTTCGCGACCTGACTCAAGCAGATGGCCTGGACCTCTCGCCGGGCACCGGGGCCCGCCCCGGCGCAGCGCGCTTCCGAGCGGCGCGGGCTGGACGGAGTCGCGCCGCTCGGGATGCCGAGACCGCACGGAATGAATCTCGACGGGGGTCCGCGCACGCCTGAGTGCGTGCCGGGCTGGAACCCAACCCGGCTCGGCGCCAGCGCGACTGGCCCCGGAACCATAGCGGGAAGCGCCCCGCCGCCGGAGGCTAACGGGCGATCGGCGCGCGGCGTGTCACATGGGGTCCACAACACGGTACCCAGTTCAAGCGTCGGCCAAGTCGGGACCACGCCGGGGTCGGAACACTCACGGCCCGTCCGCGCGGCCCTCGGTGGCGGGGGCCTCGGCGTCGAGCATCGTGGCCAGCAAGCGGGGCCCGATTTCGTCGCCCGGCTGCATGATCACACACTGTGAGCCGAGCTTGTCGACCCCGGCTTTGAACCGCTGCGCGTCGGCCGGATTGCCCTTTTTGTCGAACAACAGTCCGCAATCGTAGTGACAAGGGATGACCAGGCGGGGGGCCAGCATCTCCACGGCCTCCAACGCTTGATCCTCATCCATGGTGTTTTGTGACCGCCGCCCTCCGATTGGAATCATGAGCACATCCGGCGCGATGCGGCCCCATTCGCGCAACAGCATGGTGTCACCGAGGTTGGCGATTCGTAGGCCGCCAACGTGCATCACGAATCCGGTGCAGCCGAGTGCAAACCGCTCGCCCGGTTCCTTGTGAAAGGTCTTTTGTACCAGGCCGCCGAGCATGGATATACGTAGTTTGCCGTGGTTCGCGGCGATCGCCTCGAACCGTACGCCATCGACGTCGATGCTGTCGCCCGGGTCCATGGCGAACACGCGATCAATGGGGGTGGCGTACCGAAGGTCCTTGGCTCGCGATGAATAGATGTACCCGTGCCCATCTCGGACTTGAACGAGCTCCGAACCGCAGATAAGTGGGGCGCCGGACGCCTTCGCTACCCGATCTGCGTGCCAGTAGTGGTCGGGATCCCCGTGGGTCACGACCACATGGGTCACCTCTCGCCACTCGCTGCGCGGAATCACCGGCCCCAATCCCAAAAGGTAGAGGCTTGCACCGGGGTCGATCGCGATCACGTGCTGGCCGTCCCGAATCACGAACCCGTTGTAGCCGTAGTATTTGATTTGCATCTGGTTGCTCCATTTCGCACGAGATCACGGCGGAACCGACCACGGAGTGGGCGTCGTCGCGAATCTCGTCGACTGCAGCGTAACCACCGGTGACTGGCGAGGTTGCGCATTGTTTTCGCCACCGGGGTCGCCGACGCGCGGGGACCCGGGTGCTCGCAGGATGAACTCGGGTCGACGCCAAGTGTCACGTATGACCGCCGCGCCATCGCGGGGTCCGGTTGACTCTGCGCAAAAACGGCCCCTTTGTCAGCGGACGCCGGCAGGACCGAAGTCGGCGCGTCGTTCAACGACGACGGGGAGTCTCCCGCCGCGAGGGTGTTGCGTAGCCGCCGGCTTGGTTTGGGCTTGGCTTGGGCTTGGGTTGGGTTGGGGCTTGGGGTTGGGTTGGGGCTTGGGTCCGCCTCTGCGCCGGGCGAGAACAGCCGGGTGGAGCCGTGGGTCTCGAGTTGGGCGAGGGTGGTGCGGACGCTCGTGGGCCGAGTCCTCGCCCGCTTGCCACATCGAGCGCGCGCGGTGGGCTGTGAGGCGGCCGTTCGCCACCGGCCCGCCACTCCGGCTCGGGCGTGCGGATAGCGTTCCCCGGGAGGCCGGGCCACCCGGGGGCCTCGCGGCGGGCGCCCGCGGATTTGCCAGGCCAACCGCGACGTGCGAGTCAGGCCCGTGACATTCACTCAACTCGGCCTGGACGAAGCCCTCGTGGACGCGGTCAGCGAAGCTGGCTATGACGCACCGACTCCGATCCAGACGCAAGCGATTCCCGCGGTCCTCGCCGGGCGGGACGTCTTAGGCTGCGCGCAAACCGGTACGGGAAAGACCGCCGCTTTCGCGTTGCCGATCCTCCAGCTGATCGACCAGCGCGCTGGCGATGAGCCGCTGGTTCGAGCGTTGATCGTCTCGCCGACGCGCGAGCTTGCGGCGCAGATCGGCGAGAGCTTCGGCGTCTACGGCAAGCACCTCGATTTGCTGCACACCGTGGTGTTCGGCGGGGTCAACGACAAGCCGCAGATCAAAAAGCTGCGATCGGGCGTCGACATCCTGGTGGCCACGCCTGGTCGCCTGTTGGATCTCGTGCAGCAGCGCGCGCTGAGCCTGCGGGACGTAGAGGTCTTCGTGCTCGACGAGGCCGACCACATGCTCGACATGGGTTTTCTGCCGTCGGTGCGCCGGATCTGCGACGCGTTGCCACGGCGGCGGCAGACGCTGTTGTTCTCCGCCACCATGCCACCGCCGATCATGCAGCTGGCCGATGTCTTGCTCCACAACCCGGTGAAGCTCGCCGTCGCTCGCGTGGCCGAGCCGGCGGAGTTGGTCGACCAACGGATCTTGTTTGTCGATACTCGGCACAAACGCGAACTACTGGTCGACCTTCTCCGCCGACCGGAGCTTCGCCGCACGATCGTCTTTTGTCGAACCAAGCACGGGGCGAACCGGATCGCCCGCCATCTGGAGCGAGCGAAGGTCCCCTCTGCGGCGATCCACGGGGACAAGTCTCAGGGGGCACGTTTGCGGGCCCTGGCGGGATTCAAGTCCGGCTCGCTCAACGTTCTTGTGGCTACCGACATCGCGGCGCGCGGTATCGATGTCGACGGTGTGTCCCACGTGATCAACTATGATCTACCCAATGTGCCAGAGACGTATGTGCACCGAATCGGTCGAACCGCGCGGGCGGGCGCGTCGGGAGTGGCCTACTCGTTTTGTGATGCGGTGGAGCAGGACTATCTCATCGACATCGAGCGGTTGATCCAACGTCACATCCCGCGAGTGGAGGACCACCGGTTTCCCTCGGAGGCTCCGGCTCCGCCCCAGACCCGGCTGACCGGCGCACGACCGAAGGCCAACGCCGCGGCGAGTGGACCGACCGCATCGGCCGGAACCGATCGGTCGCGGACTGCGGGAACGGGGCGTTCGCCCGCCGGGCGGCGGGCCGCGGGGCCGGCCGCGTCGAAGCCCAACGGCCGCACCCGCCGACGTTCTGGCTCCAGCTCGTCGGCGTCCAGCGGACGTGGAGGGGCGACCTCCCGTCCGAGTCGACGGCGGTAGTCGAGGCGACAAGACGCTCGTTCAAGATTGTGCCGCGACCGACGGATCTGGCGCGCGTCGAGATCGAGTGCATCGCCGCGGGGCCACGCCACTGATCACGTCCGGTCGCTCGACCCCGTCGGGCGGCTCAGCCCGCAGTGGGGCTCATTCCGCGAGCCGCCATCGGCACCCGCCGTCTCTCCAGCTCGACGCCCGTGGCGGCATGCAGCCCGAGCGACAATGTTGCGCGGGACCAGTCGATCTCGATCGTTGCGAAGTTGGCGGCAAAGTGTACCGCCCCCCGTCGTGCCGGGTCTCGAAAGTCGCCTGACTCGCGGGCTCGCTTGGGCAATGGAAAGTTCAGCGCGCTGGAGGTCAGCTCGACGAGCGGGCGGCGGCCCGCCCTGGACTGGTCATAAAACGCTCCGAAGTGACTGTCACCAGAGATCAGCACGACTGCGTCGGACCTCGCCGAGGTGATCATCTGGATGAGGCGCTCCCGCTCCGTCGGCCAGTGGTGCCACGACTCGCCAGCCTCACGTCGGCTGAGCACGGGGATCGACGAGGCGACGACGCGGACACGTGCCGGTTGGCGCAGGACCGAGGCGAGCCACTGCCATTGCGCGTCCCCCAGCATGGTTCCGGCACGGTCTTGTTCTGGATCCCCCGCGGGCACGCGGAAGAAACGCGTATCGAGCAGGATCACTTGCGTCGTGCGTCCTTCCGGTCCGATGCGTTGCTGGTGGTACACCCCTTCGCGGCCCCGACGGGGGTCTTGGGCCGCGATGGCCCACACTTGTTCAAACAGGGCCTCAGACTCGTGCTTGAGGGGAAACTCCGCCCCGGCGTCGTTGAGACCGTAGTCGTGGTCGTCCCAGACCGCGAGCACGGGGGTTTGTGCCCGAAGTTGGGCGAACGGCTGGTCTCGCGCCAAAGCGGCGTAGGCCTCGCGCAACTCCTTGAGTCCCGGCTGGGCGGTCTCCTCGCTTTGGTAGACGTTGTCCCCGAGGAACAAAAACAGCTGGGGCTGGGCGGCTGCGATTGCGTGCCAGATCATCGACTCCTCGAACTGTGGCACGTAGCACGAGCCGAACGCGATCTTCGAGAGGGGGGTCGTCGTGTCGAGCGGCGCCGAGGACAGCCGCGGGGGCGCTGGTGCCACCGTGGCTGGAACGTTCGGTGTTGCGGGTCCAGCCGGGGACGAGCAGCACACGAGGACGCCTGCCGCCGCGAGCCCGCCCCAGCGTGGCGACACGGCGGGCCGGGGTGGGCTCGATTGGCCGGGGAGGATTTGGTTCGCCACGGACCATCAGCCTACCCTTCGCGCGGAGGATTGCACCGATGCAGGCGGGGTGGGCCGCGATGCGCGGCTGTTCGCGCTGGAGCAGCGCGGCGCGGGTTGGACGAGCGCCGTGTGCTGCGACCCCACCGCGGGTCGAACCCGGCGGCGACATCACGCCCTCCACGGTGGGTGCGACGATTCACCGGGGAGCATCGATCGTGGTACTTTGCGCGCAAGAACTCGCCGCGCCTGGGACACTCGCCGCGTTCGATCTCGGCCACTGTCGAGGCCCGGCGGGCCCCCAGCTCCCGGCGATCTGCTCGTGACCGACATCCTCCTCACCACGCTCAACGCCAAGTACGCCCACACGGCGTTTGGGCTGCGGTACCTAGCCGCCAACATGGGCCCGCTCGGCGAACGGACGGCGATCGCCGAGTTTACAATCGACCAACGACCCGTCGAGGTGGTCGAAGCCATCGTCGCCGCTGCGCCCAAAATCGTGGGGCTCGGCGTGTACATCTGGAACGCGGAGGCATGCCACGCGATCGCAGAGTTGCTGCGTCGGGTGGCTCCAAAAGTGTGCATTGTCGTGGGTGGCCCCGAAGTCAGCCACGAGATCGAGGACCAACCGTGGCTTCGCCTGGTCGACTACGTGGTCCAAGGCGAGGGAGACGAGCGCTTCCCGCAGTTGTGTGCTCGTATTCTTGAGGGGCGGCGGCCGCTGCAGCGAGTCCTCGACGGCGGGCAGCCGGATCTGGCCTCGCTGCGCCTGCCCTACTCGCTGTACTCTGACCACGACCTCGAGCACCGCGTGGTGTACGTCGAGGCGTCGCGCGGTTGCCCCTATCGCTGCGAGTTTTGCCTGTCCTCGCTCGATCAACGGGTCCGCAGTTTCCCGCTCAATGAGCTATTGGCGGCATTTGACGAGTTGATGGTCCGAGGGGCGCGCCAGTTCAAGTTCGTGGATCGAACCTTTAACCTCGACCTGCGGCGATCGGCGGCGATTTTGGAGTTCTTTTTGAGCCGGGTCGAGCTCGGGCTGTTTTTGCACTTCGAGATGGTGCCCGACCGCTTGCCCGACGCGCTGCGCGGGTTGATCGCGCAGTTTCCCGCGGGGAGCCTGCAGTTCGAAGTGGGTATTCAGACGTTCGACGAGGCGGTGGGCGGCCGGATCCAGCGGCGCCAAAATATCGCGCGCACGTTTGAGAACTTGGATTTTCTGCGCGAACACACGCAGGTGCATCTACATACCGATCTCATCATCGGGTTGCCCGGCGAGCCGGCGGAGACGTTCGGCGTGGGGTTGGATCGGCTGATCGCCGCCGGCGTCCAGGAGGTCCAAGTGGGGGTGCTCAAGCGCCTACGCGGGACGCCGATATCGCGCCACGCGGAAGCGTTTGCGATGGTGTTCGAACCGAGGCCGCCGTACGCGATTTTGTCGAACCGCGACATCGATTTTCCGGCGATGCAGCGGCTCAAACGCTTCGCACTGGTGTGGGATACGTTCTGGAATCGTGGAGACTTCGCGCGGTCGATGCGAGCTTTGTGGGGCGACGGCTCGCCCTTCGCTGAAACGCTCGCGCTGGCCGACGTCGTCTACTCCCGACGCGGCCGCGTGCACGGCATCTCGCTGGAGAATCGCGCGGCGATCCTGGCCGATCAGCTCGTGGTGCGGCGTGGCTACTCGCGCGACGCGGTGGCGACGATGATTCACGACGACTTCGACCGGCATGGACGGCGCCCACCACCGCTTTGGCGCGAGCGAAAGCGCAGTACGAAGGGGAAGCCCAACGTCGCGGTGCCGGTGCGGCAGCAGCGACATCTGCAGCAACGCGGGTGATCTCCGGCTGGATCCGACCCTTGCCAAACTCGGCGGCAGCGCGCGATACCGTCAACATGCCGACGAGCACCGCGCCTGTTTCGCCGCCTTCACCGATTGCGCCGGCGCCCGATCAGGGGGCAACCCGGCCCCCACCGAACGAGCGAAAACCCTCGGCCGAGGCGGCCCTGCGTCGGGGGGCAGCGTATCTGCAGGCGATCCAGCGCGACGGGGGGTACTGGGAAGAAGAGGTGGTGTGGTGTCCGATGTTGACCGCGCAGTACGTCATCACGTCGTACGTGATCGGTCGCTCGATCTCGCCGACGCGCAAGGCGAAGTTTACCCGGTACTTTGACGTGTGGCAGCTCGACGATGGGAGTTGGGGAATGCACGCCGAGTCGCCGGGCTACCTGTTCGTCACCACGCTGTCGTACGTGGCGATGCGCATGATGGGCCACGCGGCCGACGACCCGCGGATGAAACGAGCACGAGCGTGGATCCTCAGTCGCGGGGGGGCAGTCACCGTTCCTTCGTGGGGCAAGCTGTGGTTGGCCGTCATCAATTTGTACAAGTGGGAAGGGGTCCATCCGATCCTGCCGGAGCTTTGGATGTTGCCGGACTCGAATCCTGCGCATCCGCGACGCTACTACTGCCACACGCGTTTGATCTATTTGCCGATCGGCGTGTTGTACGGAGTACGCCACCAGGCGCCGGTCGACGCGTTGATTCGGGCGTTGCGCCGGGAACTGTTTGTCGAACCGTTCGAGGAGATCCGGTTTGGCCGCTTTCGCAATGCGATGAGCGAAGGGGACATGTTCGCTTGGCCCACGCCGCCGATTCGGATTGCGTACGAAGCGAGCCGATTGTTCGACAAAGTGGCGCCGTCGGGCCTGCGGCGTCGGGCCATCGCGCGTTGCGAAGCCCATATTCGCCACCATCTGCGCGAGAGTCGGTACGCAAGTGTTTCGCCGGTCAACGGCCTGCTCAACTGTCTCGCGCTTTGGGTGCTCAACCCGGAGGACGAAGACGTCGGGCGGGCGTACGATGGCGCCGACTACTGGCTATGGGAGGACGAGGCGGAGGGGCTGCGGTTCAACGGGGCGCGCTCGCAAACCTGGGATACCTCGTTCGCGATCCAAGCGCTCGCGGCGGGGTCGGTGGCGGAGTCATCTGAGGAGGCGTTTGCTCGGGCCGCGGCATACTACGACGAACACCAAATGCAAGACGAGATCGAGGAGCGTGAGCGCTGGTACCGAGACCGTGCGCTCGGCGGGTTTTGCTTTAGCGACAAGCACCACCGCTGGCCGGTCAGCGATTGTACCGGTGAAGCCCTCGCCGCCCTCGCGGCGATCGCTGACCGTGGTGTGTCCAAGATGCCGGATGATCGCTACACGAAAGCGGCGGAGTTTCTGCTGACTCGACAAAACGAGGACGGTGGTTGGGGAAGCTACGAACGCAAACGGGGCAATCTTTTGCTCGAACAGCTCAATCCGAGCGAGATGTTCGGCAATTGTATGGTCGAGCACAGCTATATTGAGTGCACGGCGAGCTGCATCCGTGGTCTGTTGGCGTATCGCAAGCTTGTGCAGTATCGGCCGCCCAAGCTCGACGTTGCGATTTCGAAATCCATCGTCGCGGGTGCCGCGTTGTTGCGCCGTGAGCAACGGGCCGATGGTTCATGGCCTGGATTTTGGGGCGTCAACTTCACGTACGGCACGATGTTCGGTATCTCCGGGCTGCGCGATGCCGGAGCCACGTGCGACGACCCGGCGGTTCGACGAGCGCGGGACTGGCTGATTCGCGCCCAGCTCAGCGACGGTGGGTGGGGAGAGACCTGGCAAAGCTGCGTGGAGGAGCGCTACATCCCGTCGGCCACGTCGCAGGTCATTATGACATCGTGGGCGCTGCTGGGGCTGCTCGCCGCGGGCGAGCGTCGCCGATCGGTGCTGGCCCCAGCCGTGGAGCTACTCGCCTCGCGCCAGCGAGCGGACGGCTCTTGGCCGAAGGAGGGGGTCGGCGGGGTGTTTTTCAACACCGCGATGCACCACTACAAGCTCTACAAGGACTACTTTTCGGTCTGGGCGCTCGGGGAATTTGCTGCATTCGTCGAGCGCGGCGAGTTGGTCGCCTAACTCCCACGCGGGCGCGTCCGAAATGCCGCGGGCGTCCGAGTCAGGATCCGCGCTTTTGGCGCCGGCTCGCTCATCGGGCGGCCGCGCCTCCGCGCCGGGTGCCGAGCGGCGGA
Source organism: Myxococcales bacterium FL481 (assembly GCA_006508105.1). Classification (GTDB taxonomy): domain Bacteria; phylum Myxococcota_A; class Polyangia; order Nannocystales; family Nannocystaceae; genus FL481. Next base: position 17,762 of record QKPP01000263.1, read on the forward strand.
CCGGCTCGGGAGCTTTCCCGGGGCGCGGATGCGGACTAACTTCAGGAGGATGACGCACACCGGTCTGCTCGCCGTTTGGCTGGGCGCAGTCGCTCCGATCGCGCCGTCGTCGGCGACCGACCGCGTGATCGTGCGCGTCGAGCCCAAGACGGCCGCCGAGTTGGCGTTGGCCATCGACGCGGCCGTCGACGTGCTCACCCACCACCCGACTCTCGGGCCGATCGACGTCATGCTCCATCCCGCGGGTCGAGCCCGGCTCGATGTCGCCGGCGTCGACTACAGGGTGCTCGTGCCCGATGTGGCGGTGCAGATCGAAGCGGAGCGCCAGCGCCTGGCGACACGCGATGGCGCGCCGTGGCTGGAGACGTACCACGACGCAGACGAGCTCGACGCCCGCCTCGACACGCTCGCGGCCAGATTTCCAGATCTCGCGCAAGTGTTCGACGTGGGGCAATCGGTCGAGGGCTTCGGTGTGCGGGGGCTGAGGATCTCGGCCGCGACCGGGGATCGACCCTCGGTCGTGATCCAGGCGATGCAGCATGCGCGGGAGTGGATTTCACCGATGGTGGCGTTTTGCACCGCGGAGGCGTTGCTGGAGGGGTACGCCAGCGATCCGAATCTCGCGGCGGCACTCGATGCCGTGGAGGTGTTTGTGATCCCCGTCGTCAATCCCGACGGCTACCAGTACTCGCGGGACGAGTCGCGATATTGGCGGAAGAATCGAGGGGCACCGTCGGGCATCGATCTCAATCGCAATTGGGGGGAGGGGTGGGGCTTAGATTCCGGTTCGAGTAGCTGGCCAGAAAGCGACGCCTACCGCGGCACCGAGCCGTTTTCGGAGCCGGAGACCGACGCCGTGCGGTCGTTCATCGCGTCGCGGCCACTGCTGCAGACCGTGGCCGATCTCCACTCGTACGGAGCGCTAGTCGCCTCGTCGTGGGCCTACACCAACGATCCGCCCCAGGACATCGCGCTGCTGCGGGCTTGGGGGGCCACGGTGACGGCGCAGTTCAACGCACACGGTGATTGGGTATTTCGCTCCCTGCATAGTGAGGACGCCAATACGGCGCTTGGCAATGCGTCGGGGACGGCACCGGACTGGGTCCACGGCGCGCTCGAGATCCCGGCGTTCACGATCGAACTGCCCCCTGACAACCTCGACCCGAATGGCTGGGGCTTCCTGCTGCCGGCAGAGGAGATCGGGCCGGCATGTGAACAGACCGTGCCGGGACTGCTCGAGTTGGTGCATTTCGCGGCCGGTACGGACGAGCCGACGGTGACCATCACGTCGCCGGATATGGCCCAGACGGTGGGAGATGCGTTTGATGTTCTGGTGCAGGCGCGCTATCGTGGTCCGTTCGAACGGGTCGTATTGCTCATTGATGGCGAGGCGACGGACGCAGTCGACGAATTGCGACCCTTCTCCTTGCCGGCGTGGGGACTCGAGCCGGGTCCTCACTCCTTGGTCGCGCGCGCCACCACGTGGGACGGTCTCGTCGCGGAGTCCGAACCGGTCGAGATTCTCGTCGGGGACGGCGGTAGTGAAGATGACGATGACGACGACGACGACGACGACGACGACGACGACGACGCGCCGCTAGACAGTTATG
>QKPP01000304.1 GCA_006508105.1 Myxococcales bacterium FL481
GCTCTCACCGAGGCAATTCCGCCGCCATCAAGTAGCCTGAAAACCTGTCCGGTTTTGACAGGGGCAACTCCAGATCTCGTCGCTACTCGGGCTGTGATCTCGTCACAGCCCGAGGCATTGCTCCGGCTCGATCCGGAGTCAAGTCGCGCTCATGGGCCTCCGCTCGCGAGTCCCGAGCGCGAGCAGCAACCTGGCCGCACAGAAGAGAACTATTTGGAGCTTCACTTCTCTGCAAGAGGGGTGAGGAGAGGAGGTCGAAACGACCCACGTTTGCCGAGGAGTGAACGGCGTGTTCAATGCAGCAGATAGAAACGCTCCTTTCTGTCTGTGGCCGCGTCGGCTATACTCGGCCGCGATGTCCATCGTCTTGCACGGTAGTTTTACGTCGCCCTTCGTTCGCCACTGTCGGGTGGCGCTCGCTCAATCGGGGCTGCACTGGGCGTTTGAACCGACATCCAGCGCCGACGCCACCGCGGTCACCCCCGCGATGAGGGTACCGTTCCTGCGCGCGGATGGGCGGCTGTTCACCGACTCCTCGGTGATCTTGCAGTACGTGCGCGAGCGCCAAGGACGGCGCTTCCTCGCCGATCTCGAAGACGCTCAACTCTATCACCTCGCGAACGCAGCGCTGGACAGCGCCGTCAACCTGTTTTTGCTCAGTAAAAACGACCGCACGCCGGACAACACGCCGTACCTCAAGCGGCAACGGGATCGGGTCGTGGCCGCGATATCAGCCCTCGCGGACGCTCAGCGGCCGGACGACGGGGAAAACGACGCCGCCTTGCGCATCGCCTGTTTTGTCGACTGGGCGCGCTATCGCAAGCTGTACGAAATCGAACAACCATCGTTGCTATCGTCGCTCGCCCGCCTCAATCAGGACGACGCGTTCGCGTCGACGCACCCGTCGCGCAGCGACACAGCGCCATAGCGACCGGCCGCGAACGTCGGGCTTCGTCGCGCAACTGCGAGACGAGCCGGCTGGGCGTCACGTCACTCGCCTGGATGGCGACCCGATGGGCCACAGCCTGCGCGCGAGGGCCCCTCCACCCATGCTGGCAAGTTCTGATCCGCCGAGGTGAGGCTCGTCCGCCGCCGCCCGCGGAGCGTCGCCAGCGGCGAAGCATCCGTCGTCACCGCCGCCTGCAGCCGCACGCCATCGTCGCACTCGCACCGGATCCGAGGTGCTGCGGCGGCGCTCGTCCCCGTCGCAAGACTCGCGCACGCAGACCGGCCAGGCTCGCGCACGCAGAGCGGCCAGGCTCGCGCCGCGCTCGCCAGCTACGAGCCGCCAGCCGAGGTTGCTCCCCGCAATGCACGTCTGCTGCCCCGAAGCCTCACCTCCGCGACATGTCGGCACGCGCATGTGCCGACATGGCCGCCCGTATCGAAGTGTCTCCCGACTACAACGTTGACACCGCGGACGCGCAGATCGTACCGACGATACTAGGGTCCGGTCCACCCCGCCCCGCTCGAGGTTTTGATGTCACGCTACGTGCCCGCCTATTCCCTAATCACCGCCCTTCTTCTGCTGCCCGTCGTACCCGCTTGTGGCGATGACCCGCCGCCCGGCAACGGCAGCACCGACGATGACGATGATGATGATGACGATGACGACGACGATGACGATGACGATGACGATGACTCCGACACCGGCGGAGGCGACGATGACGATGACGACACCCCGGACGATGATGACGACACCCCGGACGATGATGACGACACTCCGGATGATGATGACGACACTCCGGATGATGATGACGACACCCCGGACGACGATGATGACGACGATGACGACGACGACGATGACGATGATGATGATGATGATGATGATGATGATGATGATGATGATGATGACGATGACGACGACGACGACGACGACGACGACGACGATGACGATGACGACGATGACGACGGCGGTCCCTGCGACGACACTGACGACGGAGAGGGCAGCGACCTCCCTTGCGCCGCCGACGTTTCGGTTGACGAGATTCACGTCAACCAAGGCGTAGGCGTCGTCGTCTACGAAGACGGCGACTGGCTCAAGGGCAACGGAATGCTCTTTGACGACGACACGAACGACGAGCGCAACGCGCCGATCATCAAGAACCGCAAGGCTCGAATCGTCGCCAGCTGGAAGACCTCGGATGACTGGAGCGACCGCGAGATCATGGGTCGCCTCGTCCTCTCTGGCGAATCCGACGCGGTGTACGTCGACACCAAGAGCATCTCGGGAGACTCCGGCGACGTGTCGGACGAAGACGAGACGTTCGTGTGGGACGTCGACGGCAGCGACCTTGTCGCCGGGACCCGTCTCAAAGTCGACCTGCGCGAAGCCGACGATGGTGAAGATGGTGCGAGCGACCTCAACTACGCGCCCGAGTCGTCGAAGTCCCTACGGGTTCTCGACAATGACATGGCGGTCCACCTTTCCATCGTGCCGGTCACAACCGGAACCTGTGGCGAACCCGACGCGAACGGGAGCGCCGCCATGGATCTGTTCAACGACGCGCTGACGCAGTTCAACCCCCTGGGCGACCTGACGCTGACCCCCTGGCCGCCACAAGCGTCGCCCCCCGAAGGAGAGTTCCGCCCGGTCGTCGTCGACGAAGACTGTTACGATGATGCTCTCGCAGACATGGTTCACCAGCGCGTGGCGCTGAGCGCCGACGTCTCGACGGCACACATCATGTACGGAGCTGTCGACACCTGTGACGAGCCGGTCAACGAATGTGAGGACGTCGACGGTATGGCTTGGCCGTTCGCGTTTGTCGCCGCTGGCGTCTGGATCGAGGGCGACGACGACATCTACTCGCACACGTACACCGAAGCCGCCCACGGCATTGGTCACGCCATGGGCCGCAAAAACAACCCGGGCTGCGACGCTGACGATACCAACTCGGACTATCCCAACGACGACGGCGAGGTTGATACCTGGGGCTTTGGCATCCTCGACGATCGCGTTGTCGCGCAAGACGGCACAACCGACTACATGAGCGACTGCCACGACGACGTCTGGTCCTCCGCCTTCACCTGGCAGCGCAACGCGCTGTACATATCCAAGTACTGGAGTTGGGAGGGGGCACAAGCGCCCCGCTTTGCGTCGGACTACGGCGACGCGGAGCACCGGGCTCACCTCAACGCAAACGCGACGATGCTCATGCGTCTGGTTCGCCCCAGCGGCAAAGTCGTTTGGCGTCTGATGCCCGGAGCTGTCCAACCTGAGGATTCCAACGTCAGCGGCCACTTCGCGGTCACGACCACCGAAGGACGCACCGTCAACGCCCCGCTTTGGCAAACCACGTTGTCAGACGGCACCCTCTACACCGTGGCGCGTATGCCAGAGACCATCAGCGCCATCGCAAACATCACCGACACGACCGGAGCTCGCTCGGTCAGCGTTGACCTCGATTCCATCGAGGTGTTCGACGGAAGGAACTAGACATGCTGTCCTCCGGCAACAAACTCCGCTCCTGTTTCCGCAACACGCTGGCATCTGCAAAGCCGCACAATCCTGAGGAGGCTCGATAGTCATGGCTACCCCTTGTTTTCTTCTTCCGCATCGGATTACCCGCCTGGCTTCGGCGGCCGCTCTCATCGGCCTTGTCGGCTGCGACGCAGCGTCGCCTGGTGACTCCGATACCGCACCCGCTGATCCAGAATCCGCTCCCGCCCACCAACCGGAACAAGAAGAAGCCGCGAGTCCGGCCGACGAGGCGGCCGGACCTCAAGCCGACTGCGCCACGAATGACGGCGAGGGCAGTGATCTGCCCTGCGCCGAAGGCATCTCGATCACACAGATCGACATCAATCAGGGCGTCGCGGTCACGCTACTTGACAATGGCGAATGGGTCCCCGGCAACGGCCTGCCGCAGGACGACGATCTAGAGGACAACCGTGTGGCGTCGGTCGTCGGCAACCGGCCCGGGATCGTGGTCGCTGCCTGGGACACCGACGGAGACTGGTCGGCCCGCGAGATCACCGCGCGGCTCGTCCTCTCTGGAGGCGGCGTCGACGAGGTCTACCTCGACACGAAGAACGTTTCGGGCTCCTCCGACAACGACATGTCGAACCTGGACGCCACATTCAACTGGAACGTCGACGCGGAGCATCTCGTGACCGGCGTGAAGATGACCGTTGACCTCCGAGAAGCTGACAGCGGAGAAGACGGAAGCGACCAGGCGAACCGGTTTCCGGATGAACCGGAGTCTCTGCGAATTCCGGACAACCCGATGACCCTCGAAGTCACTGTGGTGCCCATCACGAACACCGACCCCCGCTGTTCCGGATCAACTCCTCCGGCTACAGACGAGCCGTACCTAGAGAACTATCGCAAAATCCTTCAGCAGTTCAATCCCGTCTCCGAGGTGAAGATCCACGCCTATGACGGGCCTGCGGTCGAATCAAACGTTGACGAGGAGTGCTGGTTCGGCACGACCGAAACCACGGGAGTCCTGTATCACGCGTACATGGCTCGGGTGGATGCCGAGGTCCACGCCAACCACGTCTACTTCGCCGTGGCGGACCTCTGCGGAGACGGCGGGACGAATAGCAACCCGTGTCAAAGTGCCGGCGGAATGGCCTGGAACTGGGGCTTTGTGGCAGCCGCGGCCTGGTGGGACAACGGCAATCTTCCTGATTTCTACTCGTGGCGCTATCACCAGGCGGTGCACGAGATCGGTCACGCCCAAGGCCGCGCACATTCGCCGGGCGGCGGCGCTGGCGATCCTGACCCGAACTATCCGAACGCGGACGGGTCACTCGACACTTGGGGATACGGCATTTTGGACGACTCCGTCCACACGGGCACCGGCGACAAGCGGTTCGACTACATGTCATACGAGTACAGCAACTCGTGGTCGTCCCTCTACACGTGGGAGAAAAACGCCCGCTACATCGCTGCGTACCAGAACTGGGACCGGGGGATGTTCTCCGACATCGAGCTTGCTCGCCACGCCGACTTTGGGAACGCGGACAAGCGCGCTGCGTTGCGAAAGACCGACACCATGCTCATGGGCATCACCCAACCCGACGGCGGCGTGGTTTGGCGAGCGATCGAAGGCGCGTACGAGCCGGAGGCCTCCAACAGCGAGCGAACCTTCCAATTCAAGACCCGAGATGGGCGCTCCATCAACAGCCCCGCCTGGGAAACGACAATGGACGGGAAGGACAGCCTTCAGTACGTCGTCGCCCGCATGCCGGAAGAGCTGCAGGACATCAGCGACATCGTCGACCTCGGTGGTGGTTCGCGGTCGGCCTCGCGACTTCGGGTATCAGTCGAAGACGTGCATCGCTACAGGCCGAACCGCTAGCTGTTGACGCCGCGATAGCACGCACCTCAACCCGAGCGGGCCGCGGGTCTTCCGGAATTTTCCGGAGAGGCCCGCGGCCGCGCGCGTTTGGTGGAGCCCTCCGCGCGATGTCGAAGCGCGACCCAATCGCAGGTCCCGCGCACCACTCGTTGAAACCTACCCGATCAAGCGCTGCCCTCGGTTTGCACTTGCTCTAGCCCAACATCTGGTAGCCCCCCCGTTGAGGTGGGAACCACATCACCACGGAGCAAGGTGAAGTTCCTGAGGCTCCTCGGTCGTCCAAGCCCCCGTTCTCCTAACTGCGCAGCATCGCTCCCCTTCGCTCCCCTGACCTGAGATCGTATTTTCGAGCCGCCGTTCTGGAGCCTCGGGTAAAACCAAGGAGGCCCAGTGAAACGTAAAACCTACA
>QKPP01000099.1:2500-7057 GCA_006508105.1 Myxococcales bacterium FL481
ACAACTTTGACGCGCGTGCGGTTGCCCACCACCTTGTCGCCGGCCTTGATCGCCCCAATACGTCGAATGTCGAGGCGCACCGATGAGTAGAACTTGAGCGCGTTGCCGCCGGTGGTGGTTTCTGGACTCCCAAACATCACGCCGATTTTCATGCGCAACTGATTGATGAAGATCACCAGCGTGCGGCTGCGTGAGACCGACCCGGTGAGCTTGCGCAAGGCCTGGCTCATCAGACGCGCCTGCAAACCCACGTGGCTGTCGCCCATCTCGCCTTCCAGTTCCGCTTTCGGTGTGAGAGCCGCCACCGAGTCGACCACGATCACATCGACCGCGCCGGACCGCACGAGCATGTCGCAGATCTCAAGCGCCTGCTCGCCGTAGTCGGGCTGGGAAACGAGCAGCTCGTCGGTGCGCACCCCCAGCTTGCGCGCGTACGACACGTCGAGCGCGTGCTCGGCATCGATGAACGCACACGTCCCGCCGCGGCGCTGGGCCTCGGCGATCGCGTGCAGCGTCATGGTCGTTTTGCCGGAGGACTCGGGCCCGTAAATCTCCACGATTCTCCCGCGCGGCAGCCCCCCAATCCCGAGCGCCACGTCAAGCCCGAGACAGCCCGTGGGCACCACCGAAACGTCCTGGGAGGGCAACTTGCCGCCGGCCGACAGCTTCATGATGGAGCCTTTGCCGAACTGCTTTTCAATCGTGGCCAAGGCGAGATCGATAGCCGAGTCGCGCTGTGATTTGCTTTGGGAAGACGAAGTGGCGGACATGAGATCTTTCCGATCGAAAACGGTCGTGCTGCTAGCGACGGTGAGTGGCGAATAGCGCCGGGTCGGGCGCGTCGGTGTCGAGATCGGCGATGTCCACCGAGCCTCGCTCCGCTAGTTGCTCCCACAGCAGCGCCAGCGCCCGCATGGCGCTGCGGTGGCGAACCCCGGCCCGTGACCCGGGTTCTCGAAGGCGAAGACAGCGGCTGCGGTCACCGTGGGCCACGGCGACGAACACGGTGCCCACGGGCTTGTCGACCGTCCCGCCGTCAGGGCCGGCGATGCCGGTGATCCCGACGCCCACGTCGGCCCCGACCCGCTCCCGAACCCCTTGGGCCATGGCGATGGCCACCGGTTCGGACACAGCTCCGTGCTCCGCGAGGAGCTCGGCCGAGACCCCGAGGCTGCGTTCTTTGACTCGGTTCGCGTAGCTGATGACCCCGCCGACGAACACATCGGACACCCCCGGTACCTCCGTCAAGTAGCTCCCGAGCAGGCCGCCAGTGCACGACTCGGCCACCGCCACACTCAGCTGGGCTGCGCGCAACGCTTCGACGACGCGTGCGGCCAGGCTCGCACTGCCGATGCCATACATCTTGCCGGCGAACGCCTCGCACAACGGGGCATCGAACGCCGCGAGATCTCGCGCGGAGAGTTCGGGATCGGTGGCCTCTAACTCGAGAAAGATCTCCGGCGAGCGGGCTCGGTAATGCACGAACACGCGTGACCACGGCAAAGCGCTATCGTCGCGGCGCAGCAGCCCATCGACCACGTGCTGGACGGTGGACTCGCCGATGGCGAGCAAGCGGTAGGTTCGTCGCGCGACGGGCTGCAACGCGTAGCGCTGGGCAAGGCGAGGCTCGACCTGCTCCGTCATCATGCGACGCAACTCGCTCGGAACCCCCGGCATGCAGATCACCACCGGTCCCGGACCACCTTCGGCGCGACCGAGGTCGGCGGCGTCGCACCAGAACCCGGGCGCGGTGCCGATGGGATTGGCCAGCACTTCGCTGCCCTCCGGGAAATCGGCCTGCTTGAGGTTCGTGGGCACCAGTTCGCGCCCGCGCGCGGCGAACCTGCGCCGCAGTTCCTCGACCACCGTCTCGTCCCGCACGAGCGTCCGGCCGAGCAGCTCAGCGACGGCGATCGTCGTGAGATCGTCCGTGGTCGGGCCGAGGCCGCCCGATACGAGACACACGTCGACGCGGGAACCGATCTCACGGAGGGCTGCCGCGATTTCCGCGGTTCGATCGCGGACCGATCGACCCTCGATCACCGCGAGCCCAAGGGCCCGGCAACGCTGGCCGAGGTATGCTCGATTCGTGTCGACGACATCGCCCGCCAAAACCTCGTCACCGATGGTGATCACGGCAGCGCGATGTGCGTGTGTTGAAGCCCCCACAGTATCCGGGCATAGCGCCGATACTGTGCAAATGTCAAGGGGCCTGAACGCGCTGCGATGCGCTATCAACTCCGGGAGATCGCCGGACACGGCGTGAGACTGTTCGTGCGCGTTCGCTACGCAGCCAAGACCGATGTGGGCATGAAACGGACCCACAACGAGGACTACTTCTCGCTCATCGAGGATGAACAGCTGTTTTTGGTCGCGGACGGGATGGGCGGCCACGCGTGTGGCGAGGTCGCCAGCAAGCTCGCGTCCGACGCCATCGCCGAGTTCTATCGTCATTCCAGGAACGTCGACGCGACCTGGCCGTATCGTTACGACCACGATCTTTCTTACGTCGAGAACAGATTGGTCACCGCGATCCGTTCGGCGAACGCGAGAATCTACGCCCACGCCCAGAGCAATCCCGCTCGGCGAGGGATGGGAACGACGTTGGTGGGCTGTTTGATTGTCTCGAACTTCGCCTACATCGCACACGTGGGGGACTCTCGCTGCTATCGCGTTCGCGCCAGCGGGGTCGAGCTGCTCACCCGCGATCACTCGCTGTTGGAAGACTACAAAGAAGCCCGGCCGGACATGACGGAGGCCGAGGCCAAAAACTTCCCCCACAAGAACGTGATCACGCGGGCGCTGGGTATGCGCGAGACCGTCACGGTCGATCTCGTCAAGGTTGAAGTCAGCGACGGCGATCGCTTCGTTCTCTGCTCCGATGGGCTAAGCGGCCACTTGTCGAACGACCGCATCGCGGAGCTGGTGCAGCAAAGCCCTGACCTCGAAACCGCAGTCGACCGCATGATCGACGAGGCCAATCAGGCCGGCGGCACCGACAACATCACCACGATGGTGGTTGAATGTCGCTACTGAGCCGCCCAACCCCAACGATTGATGCGTAACGGCGCCGACCGGCGCGCCACTTCGGGCTAGCGGAGCCGCTCGGAGATCGCTTTGAGGATATCGCGGCGCGAGATCTGACCGACGAGCCGCCCATTGTCGACCACCGGCAAGCGCCGGTAGACATGCTTGAGGAAGATCCCCGCGGCGAAGTAGATGTCCATGCTCGACGGAATGGTGACGGCCACCGTGGTCATGTAGTCCGACACTTGGCCGACCGGCCGCTCGTGTCCCGCCCCGCTCGCCAAGAGCTTGAGGCAGTCCTTCTCCGACAGAACACCGACCAACTCGCCATCTGGACTGACCACCGGGGCACCCGAGATCCGGTGCTCTAGCAGGAAGTCAACCGCGTCGTAGATGTCGCAATCGGGCTCGAGTTTGAGCAACTCCGTGGCCATGTACTCGCGTACGAGAGGCAGCTTCGTCACGACCGACAGCCGATCCTTCAACACATCGTTCATCGCTACTCCTTTGACCAAGCCAATAGCCTAGCCGAGGAGCGCGCTGGAGCAACGTCGCGGGGTCGTTACGGCACTTGCGGCCGAGATGAGCTGAGGCCCTTGACGGGCGACGACGCGGCGGGCGATTCGTCGCGTGCGTCCCCCCCGGCGAACGCGTCGAGCAGCTCGGCGGCGGCGGCGTCTGGGCTCATGGCGCCTCGGCGCACCGCCGCTTCCACCCCCGCCGATCGCTCGTGCACACGTGGATCCTCGTGAAATGCGGTCAACAGGCGCCGCTCGATCGCCCGCCACATCCACGCCACTCGCTGCCGCTCGCGCCGCCGCTGCCATTGACCCGTGGCCGTCATGACCTCGCGGTGGCGAGTGACCTCGCGCCACAACTCGCCCAGTCCGCGCCCCTCCAGCGCGCTACAGGTACACACCGGAACACGCCACGCCGCATCTCGAGGCCGCAGCAAGGTCATCGCCGCCTCATGTGTCTGGCGCAGTTGCTCACACGCGGCGACGTTTTCCCGATCCGCCTTGTTGATCGCAATGATGTCGACGAGCTCGAGCACGCCGCGCTTGACCGCCTGCAGCTCGTCCCCCCCGCCGGCCAGACCCACCAACACGAACGTATCGACGAGGTCGACCACGGCCGTTTCACTTTGGCCCACCCCCACCGTTTCGATGATCACAAGATCGAAACCCGCCGCCTCGAACAACGCGACGACCTCGTGAGCCCGTGGCGAGACCCCGCCCGAGGCCCCACGTGACGGCGACGGCCGCACGTACGCGAGGGGATGGCGAGCCACTCGCTCCATGCGAGTTTTGTCGCCCAAAATGCTGCCGCCCGACCGGGTGCTCGACGGGTCGACGGCCACCACCGCCACCTTGCGCCCGGCCGCCAATTGCGGCGCCGCGATCGCATCGATCAGCGTGCTCTTACCCGCACCGGGCACCCCCGTGATGCCCACTCGGTGCGCGTGCGTCCCCAATGAGAACGCACGCGCCACCAGCTCGCGCGCGCGCTGCCGATCGGACGCGCGCGGCG
>QKPP01000099.1:7067-19261 GCA_006508105.1 Myxococcales bacterium FL481
GTCCCCGAGCTCGGCCCGCCGCGAGTGGCACGGGGCGCAGAGCTCCACCAGCCGCTCCGGCCGGTGGTCGGGTCGGGTCGACTCCACCAAGGTGATCGCCAAGCTCAGCACCCGTCGATCGCCCGTACGCAGCCCCGCGATGTAGGCCTCGAGGTCGAGCCGATCAACCGCGCGCGCCGGCATCGATCCCCAGTCGCTTGGCGAGGACGTCCAACACATCGTGCGCCGCCTCGGTCAGCACCGTGCCTGGCCCGAAGATGGCGGCCACGCCCATCTCCCGCAGCGCCGCGTAGTCTTGCGGCGGGATGACCCCGCCGACAAGCACCAGGACGTCCTCGCGCCCCTGGGCCGACAACGCGGCCATCAGCTGCGGGACCAAGGTCAGGTGCCCCGCCGCCAGCGAGCTCACGCCGACGGCGTGGACGTCGTCGTCGACGGCGTCACGAGCGACCTCCTCGGGCGTTTGAAACAGCGGACCGACGTCGACATCGAAGCCCATGTCGGCAAAGGCCGACGCGATGACACGGGCGCCACGATCGTGACCGTCTTGTCCGAGCTTGGCGATGAGCAAACGCGGCCGCCGACCGTCCGCGCGTTCAAACGCACGCGCCCGGGCCACGACGCCGTCGATGCGCTCGTCGTCGTCCATCTCCCGACTGTACACCCCGGTCACGGTGTTCGTGGCCGCGCGGTGTCGGCCCCACTCGGTCTCGAGCGCGGCGGTCATTTCACCGACCGTCGCCCGACTTCGCGCGGCGGCGACACAGGCCGCGAGCAGGTTGCCGTCGCCCGAGCGAGCGACCTCGGTGAGCGTCGCCAACTCGCGGTCGACCGCCATCGCGTCGCGCTGGTCTCGGAGCTGCTCCAGTCGCGCGAGTTGGGCGCGACGGACTTCGGCGTTGTCCACCGCGAGGACGTCCACCATCGTGTCGTGCTCAGGCACGTTGTAGTTGACGCCGACGACCACCTGCCGTCCCGCGTCAATGCGCGCTTGGGTCCGGGCCGCCGCTTCTTCGATGCGCCGTTTCGGGACACCCTGCTCGATCGCCTTGGCCATACCGCCGAGGGCCTCGATCTCGGCCAGATGCTCGCGAGCTTGGGCCGCGAGGTCATGCGTCAGGCTCTCGACGTAGTGACTGCCGCCGAAGGGATCGATCAGCTGGCACACGTCTGTCTCGTGAGCGAGTAACAATTGGGTATTGCGAGCAATGTGGGCACTGTCCTCGCTCGGCAAGGCCAACGCCTCGTCGAACGCGTTGGTGTGCAGGGACTGCGTGTGCCCGCACACGGCTGCCAACGCCTCGACGGTGGTGCGTGCGATGTTGTTGTACGGGTCTCGAGCGGCCAAACTCCACCCGGAAGTTTGGCAATGGGCTCGAAGCATCGAGCTTTTGGGATGACTCGGGCCAAAGGGGGCCATCAGCTCGGCCCACAACAACCGGCCCGCGCGCAGCTTCGCCACTTCGACGAAGAAGTTCATGCCGACGCCCCAGAAAAACGAGATCCTTGGGGCGAAGTCGTCGATTTTGAGACCCGCTGCGAGTCCGGTCCGCACATACTCGACGCCATCCGCGAGGGTGTACGCCAACTCGATGTCGGCCGTGGCCCCGGCTTCTTGCATGTGATAGCCGGACACGCTGATGCTGTTGAAGCGAGGCATGTGCTCGGCGGTGTACGCAAAGATGTCGCCGATGATCCGCATCGATGGCCCGGGCGGGTAGATATACGTATTGCGGACCATGAACTCTTTGAGGATATCGTTTTGGATGGTCCCGCTGAGCCGATCGAGCGTCACGCCCTGCTCCTGCGCCGCCACGATATACAGGGCCATCACCGGGAGCACGGCCCCGTTCATCGTCATCGAGACGCTCACCCGACCGAGGTCGATGCCCCGAAACAACACCTCCATATCGAGAATCGAGTCGACGGCGACGCCGGCCATGCCCACGTCCCCCGCCACCCGCGGGTGATCCGAGTCGTAGCCGCGATGGGTCGCCAAGTCGAAAGCGACGGAGAGACCCTTTTGGCCGGCCGCCAGGTTTTTGCGGTAGAAAGCATTGCTCTGTTCGGCCGTGGAGAACCCGGCGTACTGGCGGATGGTCCACGGCCGGCGGGTGTACATCGTGGGGTACGGGCCGCGCACGAACGGCGCTTGACCGGGTAAGCCGCCCAAGTGCTCCATGTGCGCGAGACGATCCGGGCCGTACCAAGACGCGATATCGATGCCTTCTGGGCTTCGCTCGGTCTTGTCCGACGGTGGGGTGCAAACGGGGAGTCGAGCGGCGTCGAAACGCAGGGCCGAGAAATCGGGGATGGTGGTCATCGGTCAGGCCTTGGGTGCGGCCGAAGGGCTCTCGGTGTCGACGAGCGTCGCGGCCTCGAACGCGGCGGCGAGCCGAGCGGGAACAAACGGCGGGACGACCACGCCGCCGGGTGCCGCCACCGACGTGGGAAGACTTGGCCTCGGGGAGGCGGAGGCGTCGGCAGGTGAAGCGTCACCCGTCGGGGCAACCGCGTCGGATAGGTCGGGCCACGCCGAGCGCTGGTAGTGGCTCACGCCCACCTGCACTCCTTGTCCGGCCCGCAACGCCGCCTCGGCCTCGGCTGCGCGCTCGGCCAGCGTGGACGCCCAAGCTCCGCGTCGCAGCAGTTCAACGATGCCACCGTCTCGCTCGATCTCCGTAAACGTCGCCCATGCGCGATGAACGAGGGTCTCCGTCTGCCGTTCCACCGCGTCGCTGCCCGCGGCGGGGTCGAGCACCTGATTGAGGTGAGCTTCGGCCCGAAGCACCGCGTCCCCGTTCACCGCCAAGCGTCGAGCCAAGCGGCTGCGCTGCGCCGCCAGGCGATCCATCGGCTCGTGGTAAACGACATCGGCCCCGCCGATCCGAGCCGCCGCGGCCGATATCGTGGCCCGCAGCACATTGTTCCACGGATCGAGCTTGCTCCAGGTCCGAGGGCTCACAAAGGCGTGGACCAACAACGGCTCACGCGCGGCGGTGGGTTCGCAACACCCCAGCAAGTGCGCCCACAGCAGGCGAGCGGCGCGGAGCTTGGCCACCTCCGCGAACAGTTGGGTGCCGACATCCACGCGGAACACCACGCGACGCGCGAAAGATGCAACGGAGACCTCGGGCGGGCGACCGGCCCGAAGATAGTGCGCTGCCATGGCGAGACCGAGGGCCAGCCCTTCGGCCGGGGTGGCGCCGGCTTGGTGCGCCCAGGATGTGGAGATCGCCACCGTGCGAGCGGACGACCCTTCGGCCACGCTGACCCGGGTCGCGTCGGCGATCTCCCCGAGCGCAGCGGCAAGATCGGCTGGGCCGCCACTGCGGGCCAAGGCGGTCAGCGGATCGAGGGTGACCGAGACGCTCGCGTCGCCCGCCAGACGTTCACGCAGGCGCTTTGCCACGACCACGTCCGCGCCTGCGCTCACGACGACCGATCGCGCGGGATCAGACGCGGCACCGAACAGCCACCGCAACGATCCGTCGTCATCGCCCGACCATTCGGCGCCGTCGAGTTCGATCCACCAGTCGCGCACGCCCAGCTCGGCCAATTCAGCGACGGTTTCTCGGTCGTCCGCTCGATCGCCGTGGGTCCAGCGAGCGCCCACCCGCCCCCGGTCGGCGTCCGGCCAGGGGATCCGTTCGGCCAACGACCAGCCCGACGCGGGCGATACGTGAAGTCCGAGTTGCGCTGCGCGTTGAATCGCGGTCGCGGCGTCGGGAGGCGGCTCGGCGTCGGTGCCGTCGGCCGTGGCCAACCAGGCCACGAGTCGCTCAAACGCAACCGCACCCGGTCGTGGAGTCGTGGTCGCCGGTGGTTGGCCGTCGATCGTCATGCCTCGCGAGTGTACCCGTACGAAGGCGGGGCCTTGTCGCGGGAACGCGTGGCCGGCTCGCGCCGCGAAGAAATCGCGAGATCCGCCCCGACTGGCCCCGGCGACCGCTGGCCGGCAGCCGTCACTCGGCTACGATGCGGCGCACCGACCCGGCGGTCCGGTCCCCGCCCAGAACCGGCCCCGACCGGCGGCGATCACTCGGCCACGATGCGGCGCACCGACCCGGCGGTCCGGTCCCCGCCCAGCACCGGCCCCGACCGGCGGCGATCACTCGGCCACGATGCGTCGCGCGGGCCCGGCTGTCCCGTCCAGGCCGGCGTTGACCCCCGACGCGGCCGCCCGCTCGACCGCACGTCGCCACTCGCGCCAGTGCGCTGACGGATTCGCAGGACCGAACCAGACGCATGGCCTCGCGGCGACCGGTCTAACGCGGCGCTACGATGGACCCGGCCCGCCGCACAGCCGCGTGCTCGAGGCCGCGGACCTATCAGCCCCCTCGCGCCGGAAGGCGTCGACGGGCCATCAACCGGCGCCACGCGCTGGGTCCGCCCCGACAAGACCCCCGCGAGAACACAACACCATGACGATTCGGCCCCGCCCCACGTTTCCCGCGCTCGCACTCCTCAGCGCCCTGATGATCCCCGGACTCGGTTGTTCAAACGGTGAGGGTTCAAACGCCACGGATGCCCTCCACACCGACGCCTCCGAGGACGTGAACGCGTGTGTCCCGGGGGTGATGGAGTGCGATGCGGGCATGAAGTGCCAACCCTACGTGCGAGCGGGGGGGGATCCCTGCTGCGTGAACGCTGACACCTGCGTGCCCATCGAGGGCAACAAGCAAGTCGGTGAAGCGTGCGAGCGCCACCGGTTGGGCGACGACTGCGGCAAGGACTTGTTTTGTTTCGCGGGCACGTCCGGCAAGGAAGGCCCCGGGGTGTGCCGGCAACTGTGCGACGGGGTCAACCCCGACAGCTGCGCCGACAAGGGCCTGCCCGAGGCCACCTGCATCTCGTTCAACCAGGGCAAGCTTCCGATGTGTGAAATCGAGTGCCACCCGTTGCGGCCGGCCTGCCCGGCCGGCCAGGGCTGCTACTGGAGCGGAGCGCAGTACACCTGCACGTCCCCCGACCCCGGCCCGGGCGAGGGCGACGACGGCGCTGCGTGCCACACGATCCAAAGCTGTAACCCCGGACTCATCTGCGCGCTCGCTCAGGTGCTCGAGGACTGCCCGTCCGAGATGTGTTGCAGTCCGTACTGTGATCTCGCCGGGCTTGACGGCAACGTTTGCACCGGGGCCGAGGTGTGCACGCCGCTGCATGATCTCGACGCGCTCGACACCGATCCACTGTGGCTCGACATCGGCGTCTGCAGCTTGCCCGGCTCGACCGCCTTCCGCCGCGCGGCGCCGCCGAGACCCCCTTCGAGCCGCCTTCGTCCCGTCGAAGAGCACCTCACGCGCCCGCCTCCCTCCCGGGCCACGGCATCGGGCCCCGCCTCGAGCGACCGCCTCGTGTCGCGCGAGGGCATCCCGCTGCGCTGAACCGCGCCACGTCGCCCGCTACACCGCCCCGACTCACCGCCTCTGGTCGCGCGAGGGCATCCCGCTGCGCTGAACCGCGCCACGTCGCCCGCTACACCCCCGCCCCCACTCAGCGCCTCTGGTCGCGCGAGGGCATCCCGCTGCGCTTAGTAGCGGTACTTCGACAGTTGCACCAGCGCCTCGCGCAACGTCTCTTCGGTGTGCCGCTCTCGGTCCTCGCTGCGGTCGTGTTTGCCGAGCAGCACCTCAAGCGCGTGACGAGCCGCGGTCTTCTCCGCGGGCGACAGCTCGAGATCGGTCTCTCGCGGGGCCTCGTCGCGCAGCAGCTCGAGCATGAACTGAATCCCCTTGGCGACGTTGCCCTTTTGCTGACGGTAGTAGTCCTCGCGCAACCGAGCAAAGAAGTCCGGGAAGATCTCTTCGTAGGCCGGCTCTTCGTGGGGATGCGACAAGGCCCAAGCCCCGATCCGAGCCAGCACTTCGGCCCGAAAGCCATCGCCGGAGCTGTTGTCCATCGCGCGCTCGAGGTCCTTCATGAATTTCTCGTCGGGGTCGGTCAACTGTCCGGTCACTTCGTCAAAGATCCGCTCCTTTTTGACGTGGTGCTTCGCGTGGACGATGTACTTGCGGAACAACTCGAGGTACCGCGCCTCATCGACCAGCCCCAACGCCTCGCGCACCTCGCCGTCGGTGAGGTCGAGCCAACGTTCCCACGCGGATTCGGTGATGCTGCCCTCGCCTTCGTACTTGTGAAACCCCGCACCGCCGGATTCGAGCGCCATCCAACGGTGATTGACCTTGTCGCCCAAAAACTCGCGGATCTCCTCGAATAGGCCCGGAACGGTGACACAGCGCCGCTCCGACGAGGACGCGGCCGCGAGCAACAGTCCCTTCATGTCGCGAACGCTCGCTCCGAAGCTGCCTTCGTAGTCGCCGAGAAGATGATCCGACCCCTCGGCCCGCACCGCCGCATGCGGGAATGACTCGTGATGCATGTCGGGGACGGCCGCCAACAGCTCGCGAGCTTCGTCGTTGCTCAACCCCTCCGGCACGCGGCCGTACGAGTACAAATCGGCCTTCTCAAGCGGGGTGAGGCGGCGCAGCACGTCGCGCAAGCGTTCGTCGTACCGCTCGGGATCGGGGCGACGCAGCCGCGTCATCACGGCCCACAACGCCAAGATCCGCGACACAAAGGGCGCGATGTGGATGCCCCGGAGCACATCGCCGACTTGCTCCTCGTAGATCTTGCGCTCGACCCGATAGTCGAGCAGGTACGGCACCGGGATGAGCTGCAATCGAGCGCGGAAGCTCTGGAACTCCGCCGACCGCCCCGCTCGAAACTCGAGCAAGTTGATGTCGTTCGCGGAGCCGGTGAACACCACATCGAGGCCGAGCACCACGTGGTCCAGCGCCACCCGGGCGTTTTCGATGCCGGTCAGCAAGTATTTATAGTGCTCGTAGGGTCGCTTGAGCAGATCGCTGAAATTGATGATCCCGCGGTTGGCGTCGACCAGATCACCTTGCATCCCGAACAACACCTGGCCTCCGACCGAGGGGGGCAGAGACGCGAACGCGCGGTCTCCCGTCACCGGGAAGGAACGAGCGTCGACGGTTTGCTTGGGCTCGACGTCGACCACGCCCGAACGGTAGGTTCCGCTGAGAAAAAAGCGTTCGACCCGGACGTGCTCGTACACCCGACGCAGATCGCCTTGGTACTGCGCCAGCAATGCATCGAAGATCTGGCGGTTTCTCGCCGATAGATCCCCGTTTTGCACGGTCTCGCTGAGGACAAACGAGGGAAACGGCGCGCAGATGTCTTCGAGCAAACGCCGTCGTTCGGCCGTGGGAATCAAAAACAGCGGGGGGTCTTTGTGCTCGTCGCTCAGCCGCGCGTCGAGAGCTTCGCCGTCGAGTCGAGCGTAGCTGCCTGAGCGACCGGCGTGGACGCCCCCTCCCCCGCCAAACCCGATGCCGCCACTTTGGGCTTCGCGGGTGGGGAAGATCCAGCTAAACCGGTACAATGCCCCGCGATCGGTATGCGAGTAGACTTCGACCGCTCGCTGCACACACTCGAGTAGCGTGCTTTTGGCACTGCCGTTCGGGCCGTGGAGCAACACCAGAGAGTCGACTCGCCCCAGTCGACAAAACCCATCGATGGCTTCGTAGAACTCGTTTTGCGCCGCCTCTTGGCCGACCAGCCGGTGACCGCTGTCGAAGGGTCGATCGAACAAGCTAAATCGGCGAACCCGACCGCTCGGGGTTCGAACCGGACGATGCCCAAAGTGGTCGAAGGCGTCCCGCACGTACTGCGCAGCATTGCGCGCGTGGGTACGCGGCTCGTCGCACAGCAGTTGGAACCACTCGTCGAAATCGAGCACCCGCTTGGTCGCAGTGAACTCCGCGGAGACCGAGGACACGAGGGCCTCGATGCGCGCGTTCTTGGGCCGGGAGACGTCGTCTTGACGGAGATCGGAGTCAGTTGGTTCGTTCATCGGCAATCATCAATTCGACAAGGATTCGCTCGCGTACGGGAACGCAGGCTCGGTCGTGACACAGGCCAAATCGCACCTCGCCAGCGATGGCATGGGGGCCCGACCGCGTGGGGCTCCAGCTCGCGGTGAATTCGACCTCGCGCTCGCTCGCGGTGGTGGCTTGGCCGCGCTGCCAGACCTGATGCGAGGGCGTGAGCCCGAGCGGGGCGGACAGCTCGAGGCGCACGGGGTAGTCGAGGCTGAGCGACCAACCGGGCCGCGCTTCGATGCGCACCGTCGCCGCGACCGGGGCGCCCAAGCCTGCGATCGCCGGGGCGTCGATGTGGAGATCGTAACGGGATAGCTCCGGGGCTTCCGAGCCCGCCGGCAGGTCGGGCCCGTCAGCGATCCCATCGATGGGGCGGCCCACGATCGGGGCGGCCGAGTCGGTCGCGGACGCCGTCCCGGTCGACCGCGAATCCGCTGACGGCGTCGCCGAGGAGTCGGTCGCACCGATCGAGTTCGGCGCCACGGCATGGGACGCGCTCGTCGAGCCGGGGGCACGGCCCGTGGCGGGAGTGCGGGACGATGCGGCGGTGTCATGCGGCGGCGAACGGGTCCGACTCGACGCCGACGCACACGCGCCGAGCCCCACGCCCACGACCCACACGGCCAGCTGACATCGCAGGGAGTTTGCGGGGCCCGACGCCACTCGCCACGGGCTCCTCCGAGGCCACGAGAGCGGACACGAAAGCCGGACCAGCGCCGAAGGCCGTCGCCGAGGACAGCCGTGGACGGGGCGAAGGTCGGACGAGCGTGCGCGTCGCAAAAGCATCAACGGGTTCGGACAATATACCGCCGCTCGCGAGCCCGGCCGCGCTCGCCATCGAACCGCGGTCTCGCCCGGGAACAAGCCGACCTCGCCGAATTGCGCGCACCGATGCGCAGCACCTCGGCCCGGTCATGGACCCAAGTTCACCGGGCATCCCCCGTGGTCCGCGGATCGCCGACGCCTACGAACGCGCAACCGCGCGGCGAGACTCTAGGCGGGCGACGGCCCGATGACCCGGGCCCCCTGACTCGGGGTCACGGCGAACAGCACGTCGTCGAGCTGCGCCCCCCGGGGCAGCCGTGGCGCGTAGTCGGCTCGCATGCGGTCGAGCACCCCCGACACCGTGTCGCGCGTGCAAAGGACGATCGCGCAACCGCCGAAGCCCGCCCCCGTCAGTCGGGCCCCACGAGCCCCGCTGCGCAACGCGAGCTCGACCACGCGATCCAGCTGCGGCGAGCTCACGCCGAACCGATCGCGCAAACTGGCGTGCGAGGCAGCCATCGCGCTGGCGAATGAGTCGAGGTCGTCGTGTTCCAACGCGATTTGAGCCGTGCGGACCCGCTGCGCCTCGCTGATGGTGTGGACGAACCGAGACGCCAACACCGGATCGAGCTCCCGTTCGCCAAGCCGACACAACGCGTCCGTATCCGTCTCCAGGGCGAGCAACTCGCGGTACGAAGCCGCGTCGGCCGTCCCCGGCGGAGCGACGCGGGCCCAGATCGCCTCCAAAGCGCGACGGCATTCGGTGGTGCGCTGGTTGTACCCGGCCCGGGCCGCGCCGGCCTTTTCCGCGGTGACCAGCGAGTGGGCCACGATGAAGGCCCAGCGCGACGGGACGCGGATCGCGGTCATCCGCAACGGCGAGAAGTCGACTCGGCTCGCGCAGTGTTCCGTCCCCCCGACGCAGATGGCCTGGTCCATGCCCCCGGCCCGAACGCCGACGTAGCGCTCTGCGTCGGCCATGAGCTCGGCGAATGCCACCGGTTCGAGCCCGAGCTCGTTCGCGGTGGCGAACGCCAACCCGGAGCCGACCACCATCGCCGCGGACGAGGACAAGCCAGCCGCGGCCGGCAAGTCCGACCGAATCGTCGCGTCGAATCCTCGCCAACCGGCGCGGCCGGGGTGGTCGCGCACGGTCGCCTGCACCGGGGCCCGCACGTAGTTGCTCCAGCCACCGGCGGGCGCGGGCTCAATGTCCGCGGCGGCGCGAAAGCGCGACGGACTGTAGCGCTCGTCGTCGTTCCGCAACGAGATCACATCGTCGTCGCGCACCGTGACGGTCAGCTCCACCCCGCGAGGAATGGCCATCGGCAACACGGACAAGCCGCTGTAGTCGATATGCTCGCCGATGAGGTTGACACGACCCGGTGCGAACACGCGGAAGGATGCGGACGGGAAACGGGAGGGCACGTCGCCCCAACCTAACCATTGATTCGTCGTGGCGCAGGTCGGTGTACGCACCACTTGGGAGGTCAGGCGCCGACAGCGAGCGGATGGACGCTCGTGACAACGAAAGCGCGCGAAGCGGCGACTGAGGAGCCCCCCGTCCTTCGCGCTTCACGCAGCGATCGGGTGGTCTCGCGATTGTTGCAGAGGCCGCTGACCGCTCCAGCGCGACGACCCGCGACCGTGGCCGCACAACCTCGTACTATTGGAGCATCGTGCCGTTCGACGATCCCCCTGCCCGCGAGCCTGGCGTGCCGAACCACGCCTCCTTGGCGATATTGACCTGGGGCGTGCTCGGCGTTGTCGCTGTCCTCGGCTCCGCGATCGTTCGCTTGTTGCCGATCGCCCTCGAACCACTGCGCGACGGATCGCTCGGTGCGATGCATGCCGTGGCGTACGTCGCGAGCATCGTGGTGATGGGATACTCGGAGGGTTACCGGGCGTTCCATCGGCAGTACTCGCCACGGGTGGTGGCCCGCGGATTGGCGCTCGCGGGGTCGAAGAACTGGGCGTTTGTCGCCGCGGCCCCGCTGTTTTGTATGTCGCTGTTTCACGCCACGAAGCGGCGCCTACTGGCCGCTTGGATCGTGTTGGCGATGGTGGTGGTGCTGGTCATCCTGGTGAAGATGCTGCCGCAGCCGTGGCGGGGCGTGATCGATGCCGGGGTGGTGGTCGGACTGGGTATCGGGACGGTCTCCATCCTTTGGTATTTCGTCGGCGCGCTGCGAGGCTCCGCACCGCCGGTGTCGGCGGACTTGCCGGACGAACCGGCGGGGTGATGACCCGCGCGCGACCGCGAGCCGACCCCGTGCAATGACACGTCGACCTCGCCGCGGTGCCGAAGGGATCGCGCAGGCGGAGTCACCGTTTTTACACGCGGTGCATGCCGCCGATGGAGCGCTCATCCATCCGCGTACGGTCCCGGACCGCCGGACAACATCCACAAACGAGGGCACGCGAGGCACCTCGAGACGCCGCCGCCGGGTCTGATGGCCCCGCCGTCAGACCGGCCCGCCGTCGCCCGAACCCATCGACTGCGGCAGCGCCGAGCCCCGCTGCGGCAGGCGGCTACAGCGGCGCCCATCGCCTGAACTTGCAAAGTTGGACACTTGCACAATCTCTTGATTGTCAAGTGCCCCTCTCCTACGATGCCGAGCCATGATCTCCGTTACCTTGCTCGCCGCTGTCGTCGCGCCCCAAGCCGTGTCTCCAGACGCCGTGACCCCACCGCCTGTCAAGCTGGAGCGCGGCTCCTGGTGCGAAAACGACGAGTCGTTCGAGCGTCAGACCTGCCCGCCGACGGCGAAGGGGGCGAGGCGAGCGACGAAGACCATCTACGCGAATGTGGTCGGCGGCGACACGATCAACTGCACGGGAACCGACAACCCCTCGGCGAACACCAGCGGTATCAGCAACGGAAAATGCGGCTACTGGGATTCATACGGCTCCGCTTCTGACGTCCAACAGGTGATGGGCATCATTCAAGGCTACCTCGAACCGTACGGCATCGAGGTCGTCGCGGAGCGACCCAGTCACGACGACTACACCATGATCATGCTCGGCAAGTGGGACGCCGGGAACGCGGGCGGCGGCGTCGCACCGCTTGACTGCGGCGACGCCAACGGCCGCAACGTCGGATTCGTCAACCACTGGGCCGGTGACAGCTGGTCCGCCAGCGTACACGCAGCCGTGTTCGTCCACGAGGCCGGACACACGTTCGGACTCGAGCACACCCAGCAGGACAACTCCATCATCATGTCGCCAACGGCATACGGCGGAGCCGCTTACGCCCGGACCTGCCTCGGTCTCTCGGATGGGCAGACCTGCAGTCAGCACATGGACTATTGTTCGAGCGGACAGCAAAACTCTCATGAAGAGCTGCTCGTTTCGGTTGGGGAAGGGGATGATGATGATGATGATGATGATGATGATACCGATGATGACGACGATACCGATGATGACGACGATACCGATGATGACGACGATACCGATGATGATGACGATACCGATGATGACGATGATGACGATGATGACGATGATGACGATGATGACGATGATGAC